>JAFEBM010000016.1 GCA_018242685.1 Nitrospira sp.
ATTTGAGACGATCTTCCATGAGCTAACCCATTGCTACGCTCGTGCGGTTGGATCGGATAACAAGTTTTCCTGCAAGTACCTTCTGAAAAATGAACTACCGCAGGTGGTCGGCGCGGGTGAGGTCGGCTTCGACAGTGGCATCGAGTTCCTCGGTCGCCGACAGGCGACGCTCGACTTCGGCACTAGCGACTCCGCTGTCACTACAGCTTCTTCCGCACATCCTTCCAATCTTTCGCCACCTTCGCTTTGCGCGGCACCTCCCCCTTTGTGGGTTCCGGCACGATGACGGCCTCGAGACGCCGTTGCAGAAACGCTTCGGCGAAGGCTTTGGTTCGGCCGACTCCGATCTTGATGGTTTTCCAGCCCTCGGCATGGAAGTCGTCGAGCTTTGACCCTAAGGCTTGGGAATCCGGCGGGAGCGTCATCACATAGCCGGTTGGGAACTTGTGCGTCCTCAGCCATTCTCTGGCCTCTGTGGTTGCCTGAAACCCATCCCTGCCTGCCGGCGATGTCACAACATAGATGACTCGGTAATAAAACTGGGTGAGCTTCCCGAGTTCATCGGCTGCCTCAGGCATCGGCTTTCGCTCCGATTCAATCGCGATCCCGATGCGAGGGACTCGACTGGGTGTCAGTGCTTCCATCAGCGAAGAGAGTTCGATCGTGAGGATGGGATGCCGTTTTTCCCATACGGCTAGGTTGGCCTGCCCTTCCGTCGAATCCACTCGGGAGCTGTTGCCGACGCGGACCTGGACCGGTACTAGACCTATGGCCTTTGGCATATAGGTGAAGAACGCCCTGCCGTCCCCACCGGTCATAGCCGTGGCGACAACCTTTCTATCTACCACCAGTTCAAGCGGTTCCCCTCCCAGCGGGTTGCTGGTCAGAAAACCTTTCGAGATCAGTTTGGCTTCAATGGTCGCCGCGTGATTAGGGGACGTGAACGCATCCTTCACAAGAATCGTTGCTGAGCCTTTCTCAGCAGCATGGAGAGGAGACGTGCCGATGAAAACAGCGGAGAGAGAAATGAGAGAAAGTTGGACGATGCGTCGGAGGGTGGCCGTCGACTGCACAGTCATCGGCCCTTCGGTTAGGCCTTCAGCGCCTTGAGCACTTCATCCGCATGACCGTCGACCGACACCTTCCGAAAGATCGCCTTCAGCTTGCCTTCTGGATCGATGACGAACGTGCTCCGTTCGATACCCCAATATTTCTTGCCGTACATGTTCTTCTCTTTGTACACACCGTAGGCCTTGGAGATCGCCGCATCTTCATCGCTGAGGAGCGGAAAGGGCAGTCCGAATTTCTTGATGAATTTCTGGTGGGACTCCTTCCCGTCCAGACTCACCCCGACGATGGCGCCTCCCGCCCGCAAAATCTGCGACTCCACATCCCGAAAGTCGCAGGACTCTTTCGTACACCCCGGCGTATCGTCTTTCGGATAGAAGTACAGCACGATTTGTTTGCCCTTGAAACTCTTCAGGGTCACCGTCTTTCCATGCTGATCCGGGATTGAGAGTTCCGGCGCCTGATCCCCCACCGCAAGATCTTTGCTCATAGGTCCATCCTTATTCGGGAATTAAAAACCGCCGCCAGAGGGCATGCCGCCGCCGAACGACGACCGGCGCGGCGTATGGGGCTGCAGCTTGGCCTTGTTTTTATTTTCAGGATTCCCGTACGGCGAAAGCGCCGGCGAGTCCCAGATGACTTTGTCTCCCGGTGCTAAGTCGGCAGCCTCTATAAAGTGCTGCCGTGCGACTTCAGAGTCACCAAGCGCATTCAACGCCAAGGCATAGTTATAGTGGGCCTGGCCGGATGTAGGCTCCGCGACGACCGCTTGTTCAAAGTACCGCTTAGCTTCTTCAAACTGTTTGGCTTGGTAGGCTTGCGTCCCCTGTTCCGTCAGCGTAGTCGCTTGAGATTTCACCTCGCCCTCGAGCACAAGCGGCACCAACGGCATACGCTTCTGCGAACATGCCGTCATGCCGACAAACACCAACATAATGCCCACGATTGCCGATCGTTGTATGATCTTTTTCATGGCAACACGACCTCAGCTTTCAGCTAAACCTTCGCCTGTTTGCGTATCTCTTCCTCGAACGTCTTTCGATACAACACGTCCCACTCATTACTCCCTTCGATAATGCCTCTGGAATAGGATGCGAGTTTGGCTTTGACTTTTCGATCAATCTCCTGTTCCTGGACCAACTCGGCGGCCAACACGCGTTTGATCTCTTTCAACAACCTCGCATCATCGCTCTTGACCCTTGCTCCAGCATGTTGCTTGACGGCCATGAGGATCACATGGGACAGATGACTAACCTTGTCCTCGCTCAACATTTTGCGTCCACATCAATGGTCACTTGTCACTGGTCAACGACAGAGGAAACCGTTTCTAACCGATTCGTTTCTCGCCTCATGACCGCATGACCATTGAACAATGACGTTCACAGAATAATACCCCGTTCACGAATCAACTTTTGTTTCACCATCTGGAACATCTTCTGATAGTCAACTTGGCCTTGTGCAATCTGATGCTCATAGGCCTTCAGTAGTTGCCGCACTTCCGCATTGACACGATCTTCAGCGGACAACTCATGCGTGATGGCCTGATCCAATGCCTCGACGAATCCTTTTCGCTCTCCGACCAGTACGATGTGTCCTTCCTCTTGGAGGCGACCGGTGAGGTTCTCGGCCATATGCCGCACACGCTCTTTGGACAGCCGCATCGCACTCACCCCGGTTCGAGATGAATCGTCGAGACTTCCATTACCCGTCGCAATTGGGTCGCATCTCCAACGATCTTCCCGATGATATTCACCCGATCTGCCGGGACCGGATCGGCCCCCAAACTCATGGGGGTTCTTCCAAAAAAGATCGCCAAGACCTTCCCTGCTCCCCAGAAAGCAAGGTCTCCGACCTTCACCTGGGTCGTCGCCGTTTCCCGATAATCGTGGACTCCTGGAATCGGAAAGTAGAACTCCTCTCCCCACGTGCTGATCGCAGCCGTGAGCGGAAGTGCCGCGTAGACTTCGTCAGCGGTCTTCGTCTTTCTGAGTTCTGCCTCCAGCTGAACCCGGCCCACAATAATACGAATTCGCTTCCCTGGCGCGGTCATGCGATCGATGGCCTACTCATTTCTTCACTGCATTCTTCGCGATGCTGCGAACTCTAGCTTGTCTCCTATGCGAAATCAAGGCTACAATCCCTGACATGCTGACCTCCAGCTTCATCTTCCTACCGGGTGTTGGACCAGTCACGGAACGCCGTTGGTGGCAAGAGGGCTTGTTCGATTGGCGAAGCTTCCTGGATCGACCGTCCGTCGCTGGCCTCTCCGAACACCGCAAGATCTGGTACGATGAACAACTTCGAGAGGCGCAATCACTGACGGAAAAGGGACACGTTCATATATTAGGTTCCCGCCTTCCACGCCGAGACCATTGGCGACTGTACGAAACCTGCCGATCGCGGGTAGGCTATCTCTACATCGAAACGACCGGCGCTTCGCCCGAATCGGGAGAGGTGACTGTCGTGGGCTTTCATCGCGAGGGACGGACGACGAGCCTGGTTTGTGGTGAAAACCTGACAGCGGAGCGGCTGCAGACAGAACTTGATCACTGTACCCTGCTCGTGACGTTTTTCGGATCAGTCTTCGATGTCCCTTACCTCTGTGCCAAGTTTCCCGGTCTCCGGTTTCCAACCTTGCACTTTGACCTCTGTTTTGCTGCCCGTCGACTTGCGTTACGCGGAGGACTGAAGCACATCGAGCAAGAAATGGGGATCGACCGCAACACGACCATCAGCGGCCTCGACGGATTGGACGCGGTCCGCCTGTGGTTTCAGTGGCGCCGAGGTGACACGATCGCCCGTGACACCCTCTTGAGCTACAATCGAGCGGATACCGAAAACCTGGTGCTCCTGGCTAACCGCTTCTATGAGGAGATGGTGTCACGGTTCGGGCCTTCCTCATTGTCGCCCACACTTCAACCGGCCCATTCCCAATGAGCATCTGGAGCGGTATCGGTCGAAGCGAGATCGGACTCGTGCGCACCCTCAACCAGGATGCGTTCGCCGTCATCGATGAGGTGGGTGTCTGGGCCGTCGCGGATGGAATGGGTGGTCATGTCGGCGGCGAAGTCGCCGCTCAGACCGCCATCACTACTGTACGGACGGAGGCTGCAGCATCGAGCCACCTACTTGGTAACGGTCAGGCGTCTCCCACGGAGGTGTTGACGGACCTGGTCAGCAGAGCCCATGACGCCATCCTCAATCGGGCTCGATCAAAATCGAAGCTGAAAGGAATGGGCACGACCATTGTGCTGCTGGCGATCGTCTCTGGTCCGGCCCCGATCGCGTACCTCGTCCATGTCGGCGACAGTCGAGCCTATCGGTTTCGATCAGGCACGCTGACTCCTCTCACGAAAGACCATACGTTGATCGAAAAATACCTGGAACGCGGCATCCTCACGGCAGAATCAGCAAAAACACATCCGGAACGGCATGTGTTGACACGTGCCTTGGGGGTCGGCACGACCGTAAAACCTACCATCACGGCCTTTCCCCTACTGCCGGATGACCTGGTGCTGCTCTGCTCGGATGGGTTGACCAAGATGCTGGAGGACGAGGAGATCCGAGCCGCGTTCGCTGCCGGCGAGCTCGACCCGACTCAGGCGTGCAACCGCCTCGTTACCGCGGCACTCGATCGTGGCGGCGAAGACAATGTCACTGTGGTAGTGGTCGCTCCTCGTTCGTCCTGATTTTACTTCGTTGTTGACATAGCTCGTCAGCCGGTGTAATTTCCCGCTCATTTGAAGCTTTGAATCTTGTCCCGTACATGGAGACCCTTATGCCCCATCGGGGATCATTCGTCTGCGGAAGTCTGTTCCTTCTCATCGGCCTTACAACCGTTGCGAGCGCCGGTGAACCGTCCGACCCGGAAGCAGCCATTCGTCAAATGGTCCGAGCCAATGCGGAAAAAGATCTTCCGACGCTCTCCCGCCTTATGGCTCACGATGCCGACATCGTCAGTTACTCGGTGGGTGGTCGCAAGTACGTCGGCTGGCCGGAGTTCGAACGGGAAATGCGTGAAGAATTCATCAACGCCCAGAAGATTGAGATCCCCATTACAGAGCTCAAAGTCTGGACGAAAGGAGACCTGGCTTGGTTCACGATGGAGCTCGACTATACCCGCTATGTCGGTGAAGGATCCGCAGTAAAGCGGACGGTACTTCCCTTAAGAGAAACCGGCGTCCTCGAACGCCGTGCCGGCCGTTGGCAGCTGTTGTCGTGGCACGAGTCGTTTCGATCCGCGCAACTAGGAGGTCCTCTTGCCTCGCCGTCGATGACAGGCGGATCGCAAAAGCTCGTCAACAATGGTACTGCCCCAGCGGTGCCTGACGTGAGCGGAGAATGGGATATTCTCGAGGTCGAGGATGAAAAACGCTACAAGGCAACGTTAGACAAGAATGGGAACGGCCCCTACTCGCAACAGGGCGGACGGTTTACTACAACAAAAATTGAGAATCGACTGTGGCAAGGCACCTGGCACCAGTCCGGCAACGATCGCGAAGGCGGATTTGAGGTTCTGCTCTCGGAAGACGGTACGCAAGCAAAGGGAATCTGGTGGTACACACGAGTCGATACGAGAAAAAATATTCCGCCGAAGGAACACGGCGGAAGCTACCACTGGAAGAAAGTGACACCCTCACCAGCCAACGCCCAATGAGTCGGTTTGTTTCTTCTCGGCCATATCAACAACTCGGAGTCCGGTTCAACATCACCGCTTCACGTCCTCTGGGAGGTCTTATGCGCAGATCCCTCATTCTTTTTATTTCCACCTTCTTCATGGTCTCATCGGTCTATGCTGATGGGGGCCATGATCATCATGCCATCCCCACCCTGAAAAAGCAGGTGGGCTCAAAGATCACCTATGGAGAAAACACCGCGACCCTGACCTTCGGCCCCATTGATCTTCCAACCGGCCACGGTGAAGGCGACATGGGTGATTCCATGCCTCGGTTCAACTTCCAGCTTCCTGAAGATAAGTATTTGATCGGCTTCAAGTCGGCTCTTTCCACAGTCGACGGGAAGGAATTGCCGAGAAATTATCTGCATCATATTTTGATGATCAACAATACCAAGCCCAGCGTGTCATGCCCCGGTGAGCCGCTCTTCTTCGGTGGAGCCGGACTTGAAATGTCCGAAACACAATTCCCCGACGGATACGGCGTGAAGCTGTCGGCAACCGACAAATTAATGACGGTCGTCGCGTTCTATCATGGCGCCCCGCCCACCAAAGACGTCATCGCAACATTCACGATGTATTTTGCGCCGAAGGTCAAACCGGTCAAGGAGATGGAGATCTATCAGGTCGGCGTCAACATTGTTTGCTTCACTAAATTCGGCGATCGGCCTGCCGATCAGACGGACGAAGGCATCGAAATCGGGCCGGGTGTCCAAGTCCGTACGGCTCCATTGAAGTTTAGTATGGATGGTTGCGTCAAATATGCGTATCCGCACGGCCACGATGAATTGCTCCTGATTGCGTTGGAAAATAAGACCAAGAAACAGACCCTCCTCCGGACTGTGCCGGATGTTGAGTCGGATGGAACGCTTCGCGAATTCTTACCCCATCAAGTCTATAAAGACGTCCGGGGATTCCCTATCTCCAAGGAAGATGACTATGAGATGGTGATGGTCTACCATCATTCTCTACAGAGAACTGAACTCCAACATGGCATGGGCAACTATCTGCTGTATATGACGCCCGGCTCCTGCTCAGGGCAGGGCAAAACTGCCGCCGCCTACTGATATCTCTCTCGCAGGCTTGTCGGACAAAACCATCCGATAGGCCTGCGAGCGGTCCGCATTTTTCCTACCGTCCAAAATTGTTCATTCGCCGCCTCGTAGCTACCGTCCCCTACGAAAGAATCGGCCTCCAGTGTGGGTTTCTCGCCGCCACTTGTGGTATCAAATCACACGGTCCTGAAGCATCAGCGGTGTTGTGCGACTGAGTTGGTCGATTGATTTGAGGCAGCGATATGCAGCAACCCGCTGGATAACCTCCCCGAGAGCAGGCTTGCCCAGAAACACGGGAATTGTGTCATGCCGCAGAGTGAGCCTGTCGCCATCCTTCTCGTCAATGCGATCGCCGAAGAAATCAAACTGGCCACGCTCAACTTCCGAAGATTCTTTCCAAACTGCCGCGTCGAAACCGTCTACACCGTGGAAGAAGCGCTTCAGTGGGGACATCGAGCATCATGGCAACTCATCTTAATCGATGAGGATTTGCTTGCCCAGCACGCTGCGCCTATCCTCTCAGAACTGAAGAGGCTTGCCCCCTATGCCACGCTCGTGCTGCAGACGGCTCATGACGACTCCACCGCCCTGAATGCGCTTCAGATAGGTGCGGATTTTCTCCTTTACAAACAGTCGCCCGTTTTTCTCACCGAACTGATGTTGTACACAAAAGGCGCGCTCGAAACACGCGCCATCCGTATGACGCTCAAACAGACAGAGGAACGCTACGGCCGCCTCATCGATATACTCAGCGATGGATTGTACGAGCTCGATGTAGAAGGACGATTCGTATACCTCAGCCCGCCCGCTGCTGAAATGCTGGGATACATGGAGGACGAATTAATCGGCACTCCGTACTCTACCGTCGTACCTCCGGATCAACAGGATCGCGCTCGTCATCGTTTCAACGAACGCAGAACAGGGACGCGAGCTGCCCGGCGGATAGAGATCGATCTCATTCGCAAAACATCCTCCGACAAACTTGCCCCTATCCGAGTCAGAGCCGAGATCAGCGCGAGAGGGCTGTACGATTTTAATCGCCGATACCTCGGAACGCTGGGTCTGTTGCGCGATATATCACACCACCGCCGGCAAACAAAGACCATTGATCAGCTTGAGCATCAACTTCGTGAATCCGATCGCGTTGTCGCCATCGCCCGGCGCTTTTCAACCTTGTCGAAAAATCTGCACGCCCCTCACCATGCGATTCAAGCACAGTCCCAACTCCTGCTCAAAACCATCCGCGATGCGCACCTGATCGAACAAGTCGACTCGCTGGCGACATTCGCCGCTGAAGCCGCCCATTTGGAGCAAGAGCTCGTCCAGACCACGACGGAAATCATCGTCCGCCCAGACACCATCAATGACATCATCGAGACCATTCTGGCCGGCGCGACACCTCCCCTCGCCCTTGCGAACACCGAGTGGATTGAACGGGCCTATGGATGGAATCTTCCACCTTTCACCGGAAGCCGCGATTCGATGACGGATCTTTTGGACATTCTCCTCACACATGCCCGACGCTATGTGGCCGCTGTAGGAACTCCCCATCGTTTACGAATCAGTACCAGAGCAATCAGCGAAACCGGAGCCCCCCTAGACCGAGAGACATCGCTGCTTCTACAAACGGCGACCGCTGAATTTGAAATCCACATCCAAGAAACAGACATTATCACCCTGGCTGAGGAGCGGCCCCTGCCTACAACAACCGGCGATCTCCTTGAGGCCTATGCGTTAATCAAACGACTTGGAGGACGTTGGGATTTTCTGGCTCGGGTCGGCGACCTCCTATCGATCAAAGTATGGATTCCAGTGGAACAACCTCCTGTGTCGAACAGTCCCGGTCTGCCTGCGCCCCTACCCGTTTCCTCGGCAGGCGGTGCGGTTGAACCGACTACCGAGGCGATTCCTCAGACTCCGGCGCATACCTTGCCGACCGCGCCCTTTTCCTCCGTTCAACCAACGGAGCCTTTGCCTGACCGCCGCAAACGCATTCGGACGATAGTCGACCTCCCGGCGCGTGTCACGATCGGCAATGAGCCATACGAAAGTGTCGTGACGAATCTGAGTCCAAGCGGAGCCTCATTGGAGATTGATGGTGTGCTCTCATCATTCGAACAACAACCCGTCTACCTGCTCCTTAAGACAGCCGTCAGCATCTTGGAATTAGATGCCACCGCGCATGACCGAGGAGAAACTCCACGACGGGCCGACATCAAGCGGCGAGCCTCCCTTGTTGCACTCGAGTTCACTGCACCCAATGAGAGTCAGCAGAAGATCCTCGTGTCGTTTATCGAGGCGGCACGAATACATGCATTGGCCATAACGGTCGAAGCTCAGTTTCCGCCGCTCCATAGGACGGGCGATTCTGTAGCGACCTACACGGAAACTGGCCTTCAAGGCACAGACTCTCGTGAGACGGTGAGAGTTCGAGTCGTGCTGCCGGTCCGCATTGAAGCGTCTGAAGCTGCAGCCGGAAGTCTGTTGGGCACTGCCATCAACCTCAGCCGAGGCGGTGTATGCGTGCAAACGGAGTCGTTCCTGAAAATGACCGATGAGGAGATCAGGCTTCATTTCTCTTCAATCGGCCACCATGATCAGCTGAGGGTACAGAATCCGGAAGCACCCGAAGCGATCCTGACCGGCCGCATTGTCCATCTCGCTTCCCATCCCACTGTTTCATCCGAGCTCACAGCAGTCCCATCACAACCAGGGCAGCGCATCGGCATCCGTTTTTCCCAACTGACGCCAGTCGCTGAACGGGAAATCAACCGCGTGCTTGCACAACACATCGGCTCCTCCAGAGACGTTGCGGATCGAGAGGGCAGGCCATTGATCATGAGCGACAGATGGGAATGCCGAAATACGCACGGCCAGACCATTGCGGTGACGGCCGATCATGCTCGCCATGAAATTTCCCTAGACACCCCGATCATCGTCGTCATCCCGGGATTCGGATCGACCCAAACCGACTATGTACCACTCTCGTTTTACCTTGCTGCCAACCGTGTGCGAGTGCTGCGCTACGACCACTCGAATCACGTCGGCCAAAGCGAGGGCAATATTTTACATGCCACATTGTGCAACATGCAGGCTGACCTCCAGAGCGTCCTGGACTTTGTCCACGCCACATGGCCCGCCGCTCCGGTGGCGCTTCTCGCCGAAGACATTGCTGCACGAGTCGCTGTGAAAGTCATGGCTCAAAGCACATCGGCTGGTCAGCTTTTCTTGTTGAATCCAGTCCTCGACCTAGAAACCGCTCTTTCCTCCATCCATCACTCCAACATTGTTGAAACCTACAGGCACGGCCATCGGCGAGGTGTCGCCAATCTTTGGGGCCTCAATGTCAACATCGACAAGTTTATCGGTGATGCGATCACGGGGGAATATGTCGACTTGGCCTCGTCAAGAGCTGACTTCGCTCAACTGGCCGTTCCGCCTGTTGTCCTGGTCTCTCCCAGAAAGTACCGCCCCATTGAACACATGTTCGGTCCTCAATATCAGTCCCTCTCCACCCTGACCCCCCGCCCGACCGTTGTCTCACTGCCGACCGACCTGTCGGGAAAATCAGAAACCAACGACGAGCGCCGTGCCGAAGCCTTCAGGGCGATCTTGAAGCTGATTTCAACTTCTCTGATCGGCGATTCTCCCTCGGCTCAGGTCCGGGAACCGAGCCTCTTCGATGTGTGCCGGCAACGGCAGTTGGAGCATGAGCGCATCCGTATTCGCTACCACATCTCGCAGGCCACACGCACCGCCTTGTGGGGTGCTCACTTGGCCCATCTCCCCCAACTCGAAGACTTGCCGGACTATTCGGCCTTGACGAACGAACTGTATGGCCGTCTCCTTCCCCTTGAACCAGGCATGACCGTCCTCGATATCGGCTGCGGCCAAGGTAACTTCGCCCGTCTCTTGCTCACCAATCAGGCCTATCGATCGGCACATCAAGGGGGTCCGACGTCCACCCCTCTCCGCTATGTCGGGTTGGACCAGTCGCACGAATCGTTGAGACTTGCAGAAGGGCAGACCCATACATTCGCTGAAGATCTTCCCCCCTCACTCACAGCTGCCATCCCAGCTGAGCAACGGTTGGCGACAAGTTGGACGCACATAGATTGGAATGCGCCCTTTCCTTTCACCGATGGATCGATTGAGCGCATTCTCTGTCAGCTTTCGCTCTCCTTTACCCCTTCTCCCTTGTATTGTCTCAGACAGATGCTTCGAGTCTTGCATCCGGATGGGGCGGCCGTCGTGACCTGTTTTCAATCGCACACCGATCTCTCGATGCTGTTTCGCCGCCACCTGCGCGCAACAGACCGTGATGAATCCGACTCTCCTGCCAAGATCGTCCTTCACTATCTCGGTCGTCTGCGTGAAGCCGTTCGCCATGGCTTATTGCATACCTATGAACGGGATGAGCTAGCCGGCCTGCTGGCTCATGCCGGTGCGGGTTCAATCCAGTTTTTCCCCGTCCTTGACAACCAACTTCTCCTCGCCATTGTACGGAAGACCAAATCCGCTGGATGAAACAGACTCTCGGGTGTATACTTTAACCTAGGGTTGATACGTATACCTGTCTCCACCACGACGAACGCCGCAGGCGCATAAGACCTCGCACATCACGCTTATGACGGATCACACGGCTCCGCAATCATCCCCTTGTCAATCAATCGCCATATCGCTGCAACGACTCACGCAGTTCGCGCGGGACATGGGGCACCCGACAAGCCTCCCCGTCATCGCAGAGCGCATTCTTTCCGGCCTCTCTGAAGTATCCCGGCACTCTCAAGGGGTTCTCTATCTGTTTAATCACGAACGCGAATGTTTCTGCCAGGTGATTCCACAAGCGCAGATCCCTTCGGTAGCAGCATCTTCCGCCGTTCCCCTCAATCATCCCCTTATTCAACACCTGGCTCACCACCAAGACATCCTCGACTCGTCCGCGCTAATCGATTCCTTATGCAGAGCATCGTTGGACAATACAATGGGTGCTCAGCTCGCCACTCTTCCTATCAATCTGGCCATCCCGCTGCTGAATCGAGGACAGTTGATCGCCTTCGTATTGCTTCAATCCAGAATAGGCACCGCCGCCATTCCCTCCCCTACTATCGAACTCCTGGTTGCGATGGCCCAGAATGCCGCCAACGCGCTCGACTCTTTCCTGCTGTATGAGGATCTCCGGCAGTCCCAAGCCCTCATGCGACGAACCGATCGATTGCGTTCTTTGGAAACCATTGCCGGAGGGTTCGCTCATGAAATCCGAAATCCCCTGACCTCGATCAAGACCTTCATTCAACTGGCTCCGGAACGTAAGAATGACAATCATTTTATCGGTGAATTCAGCCGAATTGTGCTTGATGACGTTAATCGGATTGAAAGGCTGATTCAGGAGATTCTCGACTACGCTCGGTACATGGAACCTCGGTTGACCGATGAGGATCCGAATGAAATCGTCTCGTCGTGCCTGTACTTCATCCAGGTAAAAGCCGATAGCCGCGGGATCAAGATTGAAAAAGATTTGGCGCCTGAGCTTCCTCGTGGCATGTTAGATCGGCAACAAATCAAACAGGTCCTTTTAAACCTGCTCCTGAATGCGATGGATGCCATGAGCGACAAAACCGGAACCCTCCGAGTACGAACCACTAAGCTCCAAAAAGCGGACGGTGAGGTGTGGACTCAGATAGAGATCGAAGATACGGGGCACGGCATCTCATCAGAAAATCTTGATCATATCTTTGACCCATTTTTCACCACCAAACATGCGAGCGCCGTCAATGAAGGAACGGGGTTGGGACTGACCATTGCTCATCAGATCATTCGGGAGCATCGAGGAGAGATTCAAGTTCAAAGCACGGAAGGAGTCGGAACGACCTTCCACATTAATCTCCCCTCCCATCGGAGTTAGAACGCAAGGAGCACTTTGTGGAAAGCTCGGTTGTTAGGAAACGAGTTCTGTTGATCGATGACGATCCCCGAGTCCGTACCTCTCTCAAGATGGTTCTCGAACCACTCTATGACATTCTCCAAGCTAGTGATGCACAAGAAGGGCTCGATGTGTTTCGGAAGGATGAACCCGACCTCATCCTCCTCGATGTCATTCTCCCGGGAACCGACGGCCTTGCAGTGCTACAAATGCTTCGCATGGAAAACAAGATGACCCCCGTCATCATGCTCACAGGCACCAAATCCGTCAAAACAGCCGTCGACGCCATGAAGCTCGGGGCTGCTGATTATCTCTCGAAACCGTTCGACGTCGATGAGCTCCGGATCGTCATTGATCGAGTCCTGAGCTCCTCCGAATTGGAGCGAGAGGTCAAGCAACTGCGGGCTCAAGTGGTCCAGCGCTACGCCTTCCATAATCTCATCGGAAAAAGCCAGGGCATGCAGGAAATCTACTCAAAAATCGAACAGGTTGCCGACAGCCGTACCACGGTGCTCATTACGGGAGAAAGCGGTACGGGAAAAGAATTGGTGGCGAGAGCCTTGCACTATAACAGTGCCCGGCGTGAACGCCCCTTCATTGCGCTGAACTGCGCGGCTTTGCCCGAAACGCTCATTGAAAGCGAGCTCTTCGGCCATGAAAAAGGGTCGTTCACGGATGCCACAGCTCGACGCGTCGGACAGTTCGAGTTGGCGAACACCGGAACGTTATTCTTGGACGAAATCGGCGACTTAAGTCCGGTCACACAGGCTAAGCTCCTGCGCGTCATCCAAGAACGCGAATTTACAAGAATCGGCGGGGTTCAGTCGATCAAGGTCGATGTCCGCATTGTAGCGGCAACGAACAAGAATCTTGACGACCTCGTTCGAAAAGGGCAGTTTCGCGAAGACCTCTATTATCGCATCAACGTTATTGCGCTTTTTCTCCCTCCACTCCGTGAACGCGGTGAGGATATTCCACTCCTGGCCAAGCATTTCCTCGAGAAACGGCTGGAAGAGGAACGACGCCCTCAGATCAAATTCGGGAAAAACGCACTGGAGCTTCTGACTCGTTATTCTTGGCCGGGCAATGTCCGTGAGCTGGAAAACTTGGTTGAGCAAGCGTTCATCTGGTCCCAACATGCCGAGCAAATCACTCCGGAGCATTTACCGACGCTGATCAAGAGCGACTCCCGCTCAACGTCGCTTCGAGACGATACACTCGCCGGTCGCATATCGCTTGAAAAAGCCGTGATGGAGTTTGAACGGGAAATTATCCTTGATGCGTTGAAACGAACCAATTACGTGCAAACCCACGCCGCGAACCTACTGGGGATCAGCCGCCGGATGTTGAAATACCGCATGGATACCCTCAGCATCGGTCGCTCTGACAGTTCCACCATCCAAGAATCCGATTCACCCATGCAAGAATGACACACTTATGCACAAGAATGTCACATTTATGCACATATATCCCCTCACCACGTCAATAATAATAGGTATGCTATTACTATTGTAAACTACGTATAGCTGCCAATCCTACCCCCACCACTTTATATTGAAACGATCCTCAAACTTGCGAAAAGGAATGAAAATTGCTTAATCTATGACTCGGCTTGGAGTAGGCACCCCAAATGATCACAGCTTCCTGTCAGGTAGAAACACAACCGACAGTCCTTGTAATCGATGATGAAGTGGGGCCCCGCGATGCCCTTAAAGTGATACTTCGCACCTTCTACAACGTTCGTTCTGCAGAAAACGCCAAGACAGCTCTTGAGGTCCTCGGGCAGGTACCCATTGATGTAATTACGCTCGACCAAAAGCTTCCGGATCGTCACGGGCTGGATCTTCTCAAAGACATAAAGCACCATCGCCCAGAAGTAGAAGTCATTATCGTCACGGGATACGGAAGTCTGAAGTCTGCCATGGAAGGTATCCGCCACGGAGCTGCAGGCTACTTGCTTAAACCCTTCAACGTGAACGAACTGACTACCCTCATTCAGCAGACGATAGACAAAAAACGCCGACTTGACTTTCTTCGCCACTGCCTTCGAACACTACCGGACCTTTGGGGCTCAGAGGAAGAGAGCGCACGAGCATGGGACAAGGTCAAAACAGGATACACTTTGCTCTCCAACACCCAAGACGAGGTCTCCCTGGAAGACAATATGAATATGCTTCCACTCTTGTCCGATATTCTGGAGGCCACCGACCGTCAATTACTCAATCATTCGAGTCGAGTGAGCTTCCATGCCACGTTGATGGCAAGCCGACTCAATCTTCCCACCTCCGAGCAAAAATCACTGGCTTTGGGGGCTTTTTTGCATGACATAGGAAAGACCACCTTCTCATCATATAGATTTTCAGAAGACCAGGTCCTTCCGTCCGGCGAAGCATCGCTCTGTAGGGAACATTCCGACAGAGGGGCACGGATGCTTGCGCCGTTTGGTTTACCGGCTGCGGTGGAGCAAATTGTCACATCTCATCACGAGCGCTGGGATGGACAAGGTTACCCTCGTGGACTCCGAGGCACGGAAATTCCGTTACCGGCTCGCATCGTCGGCATCGCCCAAACATTCGATCACTTGACGGCCGACACACCTGGGCGCGTTACTCTCCCGCTGGATGTCGCAATCCGCCAGATCTCGATTCAATCTCATACCCATTTTGACCCGCTGTTGCTGGAATTTTTCATTCAAATCGTGAGGGACTCGTCCGTTTCCCCTCCCGCCATGGATATCGCTCCCGCCGCTTGATCATTCAGGCTCTCCGGCAATCAATTCTGCTGCCGCAGATCGTGTTTTTTGAGTGATTCTCTCCCCCCCAAGCATGCGCGCAATTTCTCCCTCGCGACTCATGCCGGTCAACGAACGCGCCGTCGCCACCGTTCGCCCCTTCACTTCAGACTTTTCGACAGAGAAATGGTGCTGGGCTTGAGAGGCGACCTGCGGGAGATGCGTGATGCACAACACTTGATGGTATCGACCCAACTCCCTGAGCCGTTTCCCGATCGTGGCTGCGACCGCCCCTCCAACTCCGGTATCGATCTCATCGAAGATCAAGACCGGTACATGGTCGACATCAGCAAGGACGGATTTCAATGCCAACATAACTCGCGATAGTTCGCCGCCAGATGCCACACGAGACATCGGTTTCAACGGCTCGCCAGCATTGGCCGACAGCAGAAATTCGATACGATCGGTCCCATCAGGACCGCAGAGCTCGTCAGACCCGCTCGGCATGACTTGGACCAGAAACCGTACGGATCCCATTTTCAGCGCGTTGAGCTCTTTGCCCACCAGTTTCGTCAATTGTTGAGCTGCTTCCGTTCGCTTTTCTGAGAGTGCATGGGCCAACTCCGAGACGTTCCGTTGTTGTTCCTCAATCAGATGATCATACCGATCGAGTTCGCTGTCCGCTCCCTGAAGTTGCTCCAGTTCATGTTTCACTCGATGATGCGTCTGCAGGACGGCTTCGATGGTGCCCCCGTACCTCTTTTTCATCTTCTGGATGACAGCCAAACGATCATCGATCGCACTGAGTCGCATAGGGTCGGAGTCCAAGCCCTCGGCATACCTACGAAGGGAATCGGCAACTTCTTTCAGGAGCACTTTGGCCTCGGATGCAAATCGAACAGTGCCGTTCATCTCGGGATCGATCTGAGATAGTTCTGCCAACGTGCGCTCCATCGACACCAGATTTGCCAAGATGCCGTGCGTATCATCGTGAACCCGTTCCTGCGCTTCGGACGCCAACTCTGCCAGACGCCGCGACGACCCCAACCGATGGCGTTCGGCTTGCAATGACTCTTCCTCGCCGATACGGCAGTCAGCCTCATCTAATTCTTTCTGTTGAAAATGCAACAGATCCTCTTGCTGGGCTCGCTGCTGTAGCCTAACGGCAAGCGCAGCCCGTTCTTCACGGAAACGTACCCAATCACGATGGGTGGATCGATACTGAGACCGCAATTCCAGCAGACGGCCGAAGGCATCCAGTACCTCAAGTTGAGCGGAGGTTGACAAGAGCGATTGTTGGTCGTGCTGGCCATGGATATCAATGAGCGTCCCTGCGAACTCTTCCAGCATGTGGGCCGGACTTAAGACTCCATTTAGGTAAACCCGGTTTCTTCCTGAACGCGCAATAATGCGTCGAATAATGAGCTGAGAATCCTGCGGTCCGAGGATCTCTCGGGCCCGCAGCCGTTGAAGGAAGGGGTGTGTGAGCGGAATCTCGAACGACGCTTCAAGCTGGGCTTCGTCTTCGCCGAATCGAATTTGATCGCTTGAGGCTCGTCCGCCTATAAGAAGAGCCACTGCATCGATCAATAAAGACTTACCGGTCCCCGTCTCTCCGGTCAACACGGTAAATCCTGAGTCAATCGTCAGACTCAGCCGTTCAATCACGGCAAAATTTGCGATACGCAGCTCAGTGAGCATGGCTGCAACGGTGGCAAGACCCAGCTAACTGCAGGAGACGCATATGGCGCTCAATGTGAGCCAATGTCGACTAAAACAACCTGAACAGTAAGCAAGATGCTCAAACGGCTGCTGAGCTCGCCCGCCCAGCCCAGGCGCGCCCGCTTCGCCGACTCATCGAGACGAGCCGAAACACGTTTCTCCACGGACAAGGCCGCAGTGAGGTCCGTGAGGTGACGAACAGGGAGCCTCATGTTTTCGGACGGGCACAAGATTCACGCCACACCAATAAGGTGCGGCGCGTTTGTGAACGCCGCCGAGATGGCGACGCGGCTGTATCTCGCAGAACGAGGCTGGTTGCCGCTTCCAGCTCTTACTAGACAGTCCCGGCATGCTGAGCAAGCAGTGAGTCGATCATCTCTTTGAACTGGCGTTTTGGTCTGGCACCCACCAGCTTCTCGACCGGCTGGCCGTTTTTGAAGAAAAGAATCGTGGGGATACTCATCACCTGGTAACGACCCGCAACCTCCGGATTTTCATCGGTGTTCAGTTTTCGAACCTTTAGCTTCCCGGCATATTCTTGTGCCAGCTCGTCGACGATGGGAGCCACCATTTGGCAGGGGCCACACCACACAGCCCAAAAATCGACCATGACGAGTTCGGAAGCCTTCATGACTTCGGCATCCCAACTGGAATCTTCAACTTTCAAGGCGTCACCAGCCACGTCTGCACCCTCCTTCAGGATTGAGATCATTATGAGTGATTACCAGGGCATCGTACCCCACCACTGTTTTTAGTGTCAAACACGGCTCACCGTCCAGTTTGAACCCCAGCAGACACATCCCCTGTCTCGGAGGTCTGCTGAGAAAGCCCATATGGTCCTCCTGGAGCCGCCCAGGGAAGGCCACGCTCACCCCATAGGAGCGGGGTCAAGAGAGTCTGCATGACGGCAGTCCCGACGCTGTTAGTCCAACCTAATCCAGTGAGACTGAACATAAAGCTGTACTGCTGGCGATCCGGAAACTTCAGGTAATACAGCCCCACCGACCAACACTTGCACGGATTCTGATACAAGGCGACGGCGTCCAATTGCGGGCTGCTTCCATTCTTGACATCGTAGTAGGCTTTGGCCCCGAATGTCCAACCCCAAGGGGTGCGGAATGCACCACCCATCGTCAGGAACTCGATTTCCGGCGTCGGCGCAAACACCTGATTAAATGAGATCGGATTCCAAATATCGCCACGCCTGACTCGATTGCCATCTCTCGTGTAACGCTGGCCTACCTCAAAATACCAATTGGTTCCCTCCTGGAACCGAAGATCCGTGTTGAATTGACTCACCCCTGGTTGATAGGGATCAAAGAACGCGTCGACCGTCAGATACCGGTTGATCGGCGGCCGGAGAGCCCACGCCTGCGCCGCGAGTCCTCCTCCCGGAGCATCCAGCCGCGCCGTCGTCATCAGCGTCGGCAGGTTGTTGCCGATCACGGCCCGCATCCAGATATCAGAAAACTTCTTGCCTTGGATGGGCACCGTGGCTGGCTGGATCGGTTGAGTAATTGACCCGATGAAGGGAAGGACACCTGGTGTGAAATCCCTCGCCACCGTCTGCGGCTCGCCGACGTGAAAACTCTGGGCCACGGTCAGATCGAGCCAGTTGAAGACACTTTTCTTGTCTGATTCCAACACCCGGCTGCGCAGCATATAGGTCAAGAGATTTTTCTTCGGCAGTTCATCCACTGCATCGATTTGTACCAATTGAGATTGCTTGGTCGACGGCACATACTCGTACATGACCGAAGGTTCGACTGTATGCAGTAGACTACCTCCGTCAGCCAGGGTAAATCGGCGTGTCAGCTTGGTCGTGGCGTCCACCCCCAACCAAAAGGTCTCGCGATGTTGCATGTCCTCTGACACCGCACCTCTGCTGTAATAGACCTCTCGAAATTTCGCTTGCGGGCGGATCCCGATCATATGTCCGAGATGAATCATCTCGGTTTCAATCCCAGGAACCATATTGACTCGGTCGAGTGTAAACCCTTGATCCCGATACCAATAGACATTGGTGGCCTCCATGCCCAACAAGACAGGCGAATTGAGCAGTGAGACATAGGGAAGATGATAACCGGCCTCCGGAAGACGTTGGAACGTCTCGTTTCCGCCGGCCTGTAACGGTTGCAGATAGAGGCCTACCAGAGAGAGGTTGCCGTAAGGCAAACGCTGAATGAGTGCCAGGTCTGATTGAGTGCTCGGCAACGCTCGGAGCACTCCCGAATTGCTTAACTGCTGATAAAAGTTCGGATCGGTCACCAAGTTAGCGTTGGCCCTGAGGGAGAGCGTATCGGTGAAGTATTGTATATGGTTTCCTTTGAGTGTCGCCCGCGCCTCTTTCGGACTCTCCCCGCTGCCGGCCACGCCGGCGACATTGGGCAACTCCGTCTGTTGCAGATAGTTCAAATACCACTTTCCACGAGATCGCCGATCTATGAAATACCGATATTCAACATCCGATCCGTACCCCAGGTTACTATAGAAGTACGGCAAGACCGTGAGATCCTGGCTCGGATTAATGGCCCAGAAAAAACTTCCCTTGGCGTGCATTCCGAAGCGATTGTCATACGTGACTGTTGGAGTCAGAAATCCGGTTCGTCGTTTGTTCATTGGATAAGAGAAGATGGGCAACGGAATCGTAGGCACGTCTAAGACGCAGAACCATGTACCCTTCAATCCCAACGTATCGCCGAGAGTCATATCCAGATCCTTAAACCGAAAGCGCCATGCCGGCACTTCTCCATCTTGGGCGTCACAATTCGTGAAGCTGCCCTCTTTAGCTCGGTAATGGTATTCGGAAAATCTCTGCAGGAGGCCGCCGGATATTGATGAGTTAGTCTTCGGAACGTAGAGCTGGCCATGCGTCACAACGCCGGCCTCAGTATTGATATTGAGATCCATCCGCTCAGCCGTCACATCAGCCTGAGGGTCCGTTAAATGGACATGGCCGACCGCAGTGAGAATCCCCGGCAAGGTTTGAATGGTGGCGTGGTCCGCCGTCAGCTTGATCGTCCCCTGCCGAATGACGACTGATCCGTTTGCTTCGTACACGTCCTCATCTTGTCGATAGTCGATACGCTCTGCCGTGAGATCGAGTGGAGCAGATCCAGTGGACGATGTTCCGGTGCCCGCTGGGTTGTCTTCCGCTTGCCCGGAAAATGGAATGAGGAGGAGGACGGCGACGACGAGAACGCGCAGTAGGCAGACTCCCACAAGAGGACCTGCCATGCTAACCACGAATCGGTGACAATCCACAGCCACGCACTGCCGATTTGATATCCCCTAGGAGCATCAACGATCCGGCAATACAGATGAGATCGTGAGGCATGGCTCGACTTCTAGCGACGGCCATCGCGTCCATGGGAAGGACGGCCTCGTGCACCGGCCCATGCCATTCGTGCAGTGTCGCACAGAGTTCTTGGACCGTCGCAGACCGTGCAAGAGTCGCCTGCGTCAGCACAATTTCCGACACAAACGGTAACAGTGGAGCGATAAATCCCTGTCGATCTTTATCCCGCATCATGCCCCATACGAGAATAATCCGAGAGGTGGGGTGATTGATGCAAAAATCCTTGAGATACCTCGCGAGCGCATGCGCGGCTGCAGGGTTGTGGGCTCCGTCGAGCACGACCTTGGGATACTCGTCGATCGACTCCAAACGACCTTCCCATGAGACCGTACGCAGGCCATCACGAACGGCTGTGTCATCCGCCTCGATTCCTGCCCGGCCCGCCGCTTCAAGAAGCGCCAACGCACAAGCAGCATTGTCCCACTGGTGATGCCCCGCCAAACCACACGTTAGATCCTCAACCACGCGCGTCACTCCACGATAGGTCAGTCCCTCGGGACGATTTCCATCCATAGCAAAGTCTCGGCCAAGCTGCCACAGCGGTGCTGACCGATCCTGCGCAATCCGGCGTAGAGTCTGTTCGGCTTCCCGCCCCATCCGTCCGATCACGATCGGCACGAAGGGCTTGATGATTCCCCCTTTTTCAAAGGCGATCGCCTCCTCTGTGTGGCCCAAATACTCCTGATGATCCAAGCCGATCGTCGTGATCGCACTGGCCAGTGGTTGTTCGACAATGTTGGTGGCGTCGAACCGTCCACCCAACCCAACTTCCAGTACGGCGACATCGACGTCCGACTCTGCGAAATAGAGGAACGCCAACGCCGTCGTCATCTCAAAAAATGTCGGTTCCGGATCATCCTTCAGAGCGGCCCGTAAGCGCGCGATCATCTCTTCGACTTGATTCTCCGTAATCATGCACCCATTGACTCGAATCCGCTCCCGGAATTCAACAAGGTGAGGAGACGTATACAACCCGACGCGCCGGCCTGAATACTGAAGGATCGACGCAACCATCGCCGCCGTCGACCCCTTGCCGTTGGTTCCTCCGATATGCAGCACGCGAAGCGAACGATGGGGATTGCCGATCCGGCCCAGCAGAATCCGCATCGTCTCCAGGCCCAGCTTGATGCCGTGCTTCTGAAGCGCGTAGAGATACTCAATGACAGAGGAGTAGCTCATCAACAAGCCGGGAGGACGCAGAAGGCTAAAAGTGATTCACGAGGGTGCCGACCGTCTCCTTGAGGCGCTTACGCTCGACGATCATATCGATCATGCCGTGTTCGAGAAGAAATTCGGCCCGTTGGAACTGATCCGGCAACTGTTGCTTGATGGTTTGTTCGATGACACGAGGTCCGGCAAACCCGATCAGCGCTTTCGGCTCGGCAATGATGACATCCCCCAACATCGCCACGCTGGCTGTGACGCCGCCGAACGTGGGATCGGAGAGGATCGAGATGAACGGCAGTTTGGCCTCGCCCAACTTCGCGACCGCAGTCGAGGTCTTGGCCATCTGCATCAGCGAGAGAATGCCTTCCTGCATCCGCGCGCCCCCGGAAGCGGTGACCAGGATGACCGGCAGCTTCAATTCCAACGCCCGATCAATCGCGCGGCAGAGCTTTTCCCCGACCACAGATCCCATACTCCCGCCCATAAAGCTGAAATCGAAGACACAGAGCACCACACGGCGCCCGTTGACCAGGCCTTCACCGATGACGAGAGCATCCTTCCGTCCGGTCTTCTCTTGGTGGGTCTTCATACGATCTCGATAGGATTTGGTGTCTTGGAAGGTCAAGGGATCTTGGGCTTCTAGTTCAACATCCCATTCTTTGAAGGTGCCGAGATCGATCAATAACCCGATTCGCTCTGTGACCGAGATCGGAAAGTGATACTCGCACTTCGGACACACTTTGCTGTTCCGATCGACTTCCTTCCGATAGACGATCTCCCGGCAATGGTTGCACTTCAGCCACATCCCCTCACTCCCCTTCGAACGAGGCGGCGGAGCAGATTCTGCCGGTTTCTCTTTCTTGAACCATGCCATCGCGCTCTCCTATCGGGTCTTACACTCCAGTCTTTTCAGCAGTGCCGAGGTGAGAGTAGGCATGTCGATAGCCACAGCACGAGATCGACTCATTCCCCCGAAGCCGACAACGCCAACTTCACCAACATCCATATTCCCACTGAGAGACTAGCGATGCTGGCCAGACCTTGTACCGTCCCAAAAAGCCGCTGACTGATCGATCGCGAATAGATGACCGGCATACTGATCGTCAATCCGATGACCATCATACCGATGATTGAACCGAGACCGAAGATGAGGATGGACAGAAGCCCAGTCCCTATCTCCTTCGTCGTTGAAAAAATCATCAACATCAATGCCGCTGATCCAGCCAGTCCGTGGGCCATACCGATGCAGAGTGGACGGATCGACTGAACAAGCCAATGCCGATGTCGGTGGTCTTCCTGCCGCCGGTGGCTGTGGAAGTGGATATGCGGTTCACCCTCATGTCGGTGGCCGTGCACATGCCATCGTTCACGGTACAATTTGAGAGCCAACGCCCCGCCGAGCACGATCAGGAGGACCGCCACGCCGGATTCGGCCAAGAGTTCAAATTCGTCTGGAATGCGAATCCCCCACGCCAGCACAATCGAGCCGACCAGCAAGAGCGTGAGTGTGTGCCCAATGCCCCACCAGAGTCCCACCGCTCCGGATGCCAAAAGCGACGGCCGCTCCGCAAGCACCGTCGAGACAGCGGCAAGATGATCGCTATCCAGAGCATGCCGAAGCCCCAGCAAGAAACCGACGCTTAGCAGCGACAAAAACTGAGGGTCCAGCAGCATGTTCTAGGAAACCCAACCCATGGACGACCTTCTTGTGAATGGGCAGCGGAAACAGAACCATTGCGGGTGGGCGTTCATTGTAGCAGATCCCTCTCAGAGAATCTCATCCACCACGGGCATGCATCTCTAAATGTGGATCTTCCCGGAGACGATCGATTTCGATTAACCCCCCGTCACGAAGCCCCACTCGTTCCAACGCCTTACGCTCCTCCGCTCCACGATCGCGGCGAGCAGTCCACCCCGATCGAATGATGTCCCGCATGTGCTCCGGGTGCTCGTTCATGCGAAGCGGTTTGCGAAGGTCCACTCCCGATCTTGCGTACAAGCACAGATACCACAACCCGTCGGCTGTAACACGACTGCGGTCGCACTGCGCACAAAACGGCGTCGTCGTTGACGGAATAATCCCAAAGATCGTGCCGTCCGGCAAGCAAAATCGTTGAGCGGGAGCCGCCCCTCGTTCCGGAAGCGCTGTGATTCGACCGTATCGTCGAGCGAGAGCATCAAGGATCATGTCCTGAGAAAGGACTTTGTCCATCCTCCACTCGTTCGCTCCACCAACGTCCATATATTCGATGAATCGGACCTCGGCCTGATAATGCCTGGCGAACTCGATCAATGGGCTCAGTTCGTCCTCATTGAATCCGCGCATGGCGACGGTATCAATCTTCAAATTGGTGAACCCTGTTTTCCCGACTGATTCAATCCCTTCCAGAACTCGTGCAAATTCATCCCGCCCGGTCAGCCGTCGAAATCGCTCCGGCCTCAGGGTATCCAAGCTGACCGTGACCCGGTTGAGCCCCGCATCGTAGAGCTCTTGCGCGTATTCGGCCAAGAGCACGCCGTTCGTCGTCAACGCCACTTCGGTGATCCGCCTATTCTGAAGAAGCAGTCGCACCAGCCGCGCGAGGTCCCACCGCAACAAAGGCTCACCACCGGTCAATCTGACCTTGTCGACTCCCAGATCAGCGAAGTATCCCGCAAGCGTCGCCATTTCCTCGAAGCTGAGAATATCCTCGCGTGGCAGCCAGACATACTCCGGTTCCGGCATACAATACCGGCAGCGGAGATTGCAGCGATCAGTCACAGACAGCCGCAAATTCTTCAGCGGCCGCCCGAACATGTCCTGTGTGGCAACAGGAGCTCTATTTTCCATGGATTCATCCATCACTTGCAGCCGACCGTACCTTTCGATTTTTCAACATTCAGGTGCTCTGACGCTTCACGAATTTATGGATGTTCCTCCACCCAAACCTCTCCCTCCGGCGTATGTTCCAGTTTCCAGATCGGCGTGATTTGCTTGAGCTCATCGATCGCCCATTTGCAGGCCCGGAACGCATCGGCACGGTGCTCCGCCCCGGCAATGATCAGCACAATATTTTCACCGATTGCAATGTCTCCATGCCGGTGGATGATGAGCAGCTCAAGAATATCGAAATCTTTCAAGGCCCGTTCTCGAATCTCACGCAGCTTCTTTTGCGCCATCCCCTCGTAGTGCTCGAACGTAATGCCGTCGACCTCCCGCCCACGAGACCGATCACGCGCGATGCCCAAAAACGTGGCAATCCCGCCGATTCGTTTGGATCGGCTTCGGACGCGATCGAGTTCCTGATCGATGGAGAAATTCTCCCGCTGCACACGGACGAACTCGCCGTCTTCCGCCTGTTCGAACCCTGATCCGCCCGCGAACGGCGGGAGCAACGCAATCTCGTCGTTATCCCTAATGATTGTCCCTTCGTGCGCGATGTCCTGATTCACCGACACAACGACCTTCTTCTTCTGAATCAGGTCGCCGATCGCGGGATAGTAAGTTTCGATGAGTCCAACCAAATCTTTAACCTGACGGCCATCGGTCATCTCCAACGACAAGGAACTCTGATTTCCTGCCAGCATTTTTGTCATGCCGAACAATCGCACTGTGATCATCTTGCCTCAGCCTTAACCTGAACCTTGGTTCTTCCTGCTATACGTCCCTGACTTCCCACCCGATTTGGAAAGCAGGAAGACCTCGCTGAAACTCATCCCTCGATCGATCGCCTTACACATGTCATAAATCGTCAGTGCTGCGACTGTCGCCGCCGTCATGGCTTCCATTTCGACTCCCGTAGGGCCCGTCGTCTTTGCCGTTGCCGTAATGGTGATGGAGCAGCGGCCATCGAGGTCGGGCTGCGGTTCCTCTTTGAAGGAGATATCGACGCTGGTGAGAAGAATCGGATGGCACATGGGAATCAGGTCCGGTGTCTTCTTCGCACCCATCACACCGGCGACCTGCGCGACCGCCAACACATCGCCCTTGACAATCTTTCCACGTTGAATCTTTTCCAGGGTTTCGGGAAGCAAAAAGATTTTGGCTTGTGCAGTGGCAAGTCGTTCGGTCGAATCCTTGGTACTGATATCGACCATCCGAGCACGACCAGCCTCGTTGAAGTGTGTGAATTCATCCATTTTATTCGTTGAATCAGTATGTTGCAGCAAACTTCTAGCAGGATTATAGGTGCCGTCTGAAAGGAAGGTCAAGGAAGAGAAATCACAGCCGGCTTTTCTGTAGGAGATCTCGGCATAGGAAACGATCCGAATACCGCATCATTTCCCACGACCAGGCTGAGGCCACCGTCGCCTTTAGACTTCACCAGATCCGTAGGATAGTAAACAGTGTTCTCGCAACACTCGAGACCTGTTGAGGGCGCTTTTTATGGGAGGTAATAGCGAATCGTCGTCATGATCATATGTTCTTCCCCCCACGGCTGTATCCCGTGTAATCCCGACCACACGGTGCGATGCGTGTATGAATAGGAGAGTCCGAGCGCGATGATCCCAATATCTGAGTTGATCATCCGATACCAGAACCCAGGTTGAACCTGGCTGACGGTCTGATTGGCGGCCTGGCAAGGCTGAGTTCCCGGATCTTCTACTCCACAACCGCCGAGATCGGCCAAGGGAGAACCGTATCCGATAGCTGTGCCGGCATAGGCTGTCCTCGCATAGTGTTCTATCCCGTAATACGCATAGACATCCCAATCATCTCCTGGATGCCATTCCAGCCCTCCCATAAGCTGGAACGCCCCGATCGGCACAATCTTTCCTGACGGGCTCGCGACGACATCGGCTCCAATCGTGGATGCGTAGCGACCAATCCCTGCGCCTACCAGACCTTCAGCGATCAATTTGAGTTTCTGTGTCAGGGGAAGCACAGCAGCCAGTCCTACTCCGCCACCTACGGCGACATGGTTGTTGGCGCCGAATCGGTCTCGAAAAAATCTGACAATGCCCTTGATTTCCCAGTGTCCATATCCAGGTTCCCATACCAGCTTCCCTAAGATGTCCGGTGCGATGTCGGTCGAAATGCCATTGGCGCCTGGGGTGAGACTGGTGGTGAAAAAATTAGACGGCTTTTGGGCATTGGGAGAGGTATTGAAACCTTGTACACCGATCGGCTGGACGACGCCGTTCACACTGGTTTCTGGATTTTCAATCGCAACAGCCGCGATGAGGTTTGGCCCGAAAGCTTTCGTGACACGCAATCCCCATTGCCGCGCCCAGTTGTTCCCCACCACTGTTTGAAGGTCGGTGTTAAGAGGAATGAACTCCTGTCTCGGTTTGAGCCCGATGCGATGGGTGGTCAGAAGAGACCAGCTTTGGCCGAACAACAGGGAAATACCATTGGGAAGATCGACATTACTCCACACTTGCCGCAGCCTCGGCCCCCAGCTATTCGTCTCCAACTCGTTCCCGTAGGTCGGACTGCCGAGAAAGTCGACTTCAACATACCCGGCGATCGCGGTGCTCCGATAGCGCCCTTCGCCTAAAAGGTTCAAACGGGAGCCACGAGCCGATCCCCGAAATTCCGAAAGCTGGCTATTGGCTGACCCTTGGAGCGGGATGTCTCCAAACGTACTTTGAACGTCGGCATTCTCATTGGCAGAACGGAAGATCGCGGTTCCATCGAAAAAACCACCGGGCGCGAAGTGGATGCCTTTGTACTGGAACGTTTGGTAGCCTCGCCCAGAAATCAGTTCCTCAGTGGCTGACTCCCGTCCCATAGACGGCTGTCCTGCCCTGCTTGTGGTATTCGCATCCGAGACTTCTGGGCTACTGACCGGTCGCTCCACACCCGTGGTATCAGCAGACACATCCGCGATCGAATACCCCTGCATGAACAAAAGAGCCAGGAGCGCCGGCTTGGCGAAGCAAAATCGATCACGACCAACATTCGACAACGTCGCACTTCTCCAGAGTTATTTTGAGCGGCTTTGCGCATGGCCGCCTTCCTGATTCATGAACAGGCTCGCTCGCAACGCACAGATGCACTCATTTTCTCAACCGCCGGCCATTCCTATCATAGGAATACGGCGGCAAGAAAGACCATACGGTCATCTCATCTCCTCCTTGGATACGAGACTTGCTCCTGGCAAACGTTCCGTTGATCCAGACCAACGCTCCGCTCTTCATGCATCACTGTCCTGAATGTGGCGTCTCCGACGCCACATTCAGAAACGACATGGCTCCTCGGCAGCGAGGCACGTTACTCGAGTCGGATGAGACCATTGCTCTCTCCCGCTTGCCCGCCGATTCGTGCTTGCGCATGAAGGCCCGACTCGTATCCGGGTTTCATGTGATCGTATGGTCGCCCCGCTTGTCCGCCGATTCGTGCTCCAGGCTGTCCCCCTATTCGTTCCCTCGCTTGGAGAGATCCGTAATCGTGTTTGGCGTGATCATAGGGCTGCCCCGCTTGTCCGCCGATTCGTGGGACAGGATGGAAGACTTTTATCTCGTCTCTGGCCCACGTGGTCTGATCGGACAGGCTAACACCCAGTACGAACCCACAGGCGACGAAACAAACGATTTTAGATACCGTGATCATAAGAACCTCCTTTATTAGGAAGACTTACAGCGCTACCCACTACATTGATGCAGACAAACATGACGTGACGATGTGAGACCTCAGAACAGAGGCGGCGGCTCTCAGGGAAATACAAGAATGAAAGGAGAAAGGAAGAAGCGGAAGAGGCTCGACCTGCGGGTCCCATAAAAAAACTCCTACCAGATAATGCCAGGTAGGAGTTATCATTCCTCTCGGCTGAGAGGACGGTTCTTGGTGAACTCCATCACCACGTCAATTTACTCAATAAATTGTGCAAATCTCGCACCAAGCAAAAGCATGACGAAACGGCTCGGTTCTCATGTTTAAGCACAACAAGCTTGTTCGCACAGTGAGCATCGTGCAAAATATCACCAATTTCGAGTATATTTATCTTTCGCAGGGGATGGAGTCCCCCGTATAACCGCCTTGGTCAGGCTGATGACTCCTACGCGACTACTGCCGTAGCCGTAGGATTGTCGTCGATCAGGTGGCGACCGGCTCACCGCAGCATGCACCCCGGCCGGAACGGAGGGCTCTTCAGTGGAATCGACCTTTTTCACGGCAACCCTGTGGCTCGCCCTCGCTGTTCTCTCTGCTCTCATCGCATCCTCCCTGCGTCTCTCGATCGCATTAGTTGAAATCTGTGTGGGAGTAGTCACGGCGGCGGGAGCCGAGTTCTTGAACCTTGACGATGTGCTCGCCGCCCATTCGGAATGGGTAACATTTCTCGCCGCCTCCGGCGCCGTCGTCCTCACGTTTCTGGCCGGTGCGGAACTTGATCCCGACATCGTTCGCATGAAGTTGGCAGAGGTCAGTGTCGTCGGATTGGTAGGATTCATGGCGCCGTTCCTTGGATGCGCCGCCATCGCCCATTACCTCTTGGGCTGGGACGCGAATGCCAGTTGGCTCTGCGGCGTCGCCCTCTCCACAACGTCTATGGCGGTGGTCTATGCCGTCATGCTGGAAACCGGCTTCAATAAGACGGAGTTTGGTAAAGGAATGCTTGCCTCATGCTTTGTCACTGACCTGGGAACGGTGATCGCTCTCGGACTGCTCTTTGCGCCGTTTACCTATAAGACTCTCGTGTTTATCGCGGGGATCATTGTCGCGCTGATGACATTGCCTTACAGCACTGCATGGCTGACGCGACACTATGCGCATCGTACGGCTGCGATCAGAACGAAATGGGTCATGCTGACGCTCTTTGGATTGGGCGCGTTGGCGCTGTGGTCGGGGAGCGAAGCGGTGTTGCCGGCGTATCTCGCCGGCATGGTCCTCGCGGGAAGTGCCGCGAGGGACACGCACTGGATTCGTCGATTGAGGACGATGACCGTGGGATTCCTCACGCCCTTTTACTTTCTTCGCGCTGGAACATTGGTGTCCCTGCCCGCTCTCCTTGCCGCGCCATTCGTGTTTCTCCTGTTGCTCATGGGGAAAGTCGCGTCGAAGATTTTGGGTCTCTACCCCTTTATCAGCTTGTTCCGTCAGGACCGCAAGGAACGCTGGTACTATACACTCTTGATGTCGACCGGCTTGACGTTTGGGACCATTTCTTCGCTCTACGGCCTCACGCACGGATTGGTGACGCAAGAGCAGTATTCTTTCCTCGTAGCGGCGGTCATCGCAAGCGCGGTCGTGCCCACTCTCATTGCAGGTCTGTTTTTTATTCCAACGCATCTCTTGCCGAAAGCTGATCCTGAGAAAAAAGCAGCCGGACGAATCAATGATCTGAGCGATGAGGGCTAGAAGTCGAAACCGCTCCTGCCAGATCATCTGTTTAATCGTCGGCTTTACCGGGATTTATGAATTTTATTTCCTTCCGACTCGACGCGAGGAGCTGGCGAAAGTCGGATCGGCCGAGCTGCCGGTTAGAACGCAGCCGTAACGACATCGTTCGCGGCGCAGTAGAACGATAGGTTGCGCAGTGGCAAGGGGTTCTTCTGCGCGATGAAGAGCAGCGTACGCGCGGCACCTGAGGCTGCGCGACAGCCCTGTTCCCACTCCTGAAGCGTGCGCACCGAAACACCACATCTCTTTTGATACAGAGCCCAAATCGTTTCAGATACAGCTCTCTTGTTTGATCATGCCCCGTAAAGCTTCCGTTCCTTATATGTTTCTGAAAAATCAGTACGAAGCTTCGATTTAACTCTTGGTACAGACCTTGCTGGTTATTTTCACCAAAGATTTCGGTTCCCTTTGATTCTTTCGTGCTCCGTAATCTGCTGAGGAGGTAGCGCCGTGAAAACGATCAACTTTTATTACTTGGAGGATGAGCGACAGTGGTTGGGTTACCTGCGTGACCATCCCGATTACTGGGAAGAAGCAGAGTCCTTTGACACCTTGCACTCCAACCTTTCCTCTCTAAACTTTGACCTCACTCTGCTGAACGCCCTTAAGGGTAGGAAGGCAGCCTGATCAATCCTCTGATGAAGTGCAATGGCCTCTCTCTGGAGTGGGCCAATCACTGTGGAGGAGACTAAGTGGTGGCCGGAATCTTTCGGCGCTCTCATTTCTGCAACGTAGCTGGATTATGGCTAATTTCGACCGGCCCTCACTCGCCACCCCCTCTTTTTGCAGTCTGGAAAATCACCGCCTGTTTCAGTACACTCTCTCAATCCCGAGCCGCTTCACCGGACGAGAAGACCGCGGTCTCACAGCTTCACGATTTTTCAGCGAGGATTCCGATGGGATTTCTAAGTAGATTTCTCGACATGCCATCATTCAACGGCGCCACCAACGCGCTCTTGGTCGAGCTAGCCCTCCCCGAACTCACAGAACTGCAACGCTCCCAATTGAAAGGCCGGGTTGTTGAATTGTTCCAAACGCATCGCTCTTCCAATGGATCAGTGGAAGTCGCATTGACAGAGCTGAACCAAACACCGCGCATCTTTCAGCTGAACATGTTGGCGCTCGCCATGAAGGACCTTGGATATCCCCTTCCGTTCAAAAAAGAAAAGATACAGAAGATCAAGAACCCCTTTGATCCAAGCCACGCGGATGAGTACGCCATGAGAGCGGTCGCGCGACGCCTGAAGTGGCAGTATGGCGTCGAGGTCTGGATCGCGGAAGAGTCGATCACTTTTGACTCATGGTAGTCATCTGATCGCTTGACAGACCCACGGTGCGCGGTTATTCTGCCGCGGTTCCCCCATCCCAGGTCAGGAGGCACAAGAGACGATATGCGTATTCCTGCTTTGCGAAACCTATTCCTAGCCGCACTACTCACTCCGCTTGCTTCGCTCGCAGCGACATCCATCCAAGCGGCGGAATTCAAAATGGGAGTAGTAGACCCGCAGTCCGTCTTAGAAAAATCCAAGGCAGGGAAGCGAGCACTCGAAGGGTTGAAGGAATATGTTTCGACCAGACAGAAGCTCCTTGCCAAAGATGAGGAAGACCTTCGCAATTATGAGAAGCAATTGAAGGAGCAAGCCCCCAAGTGGACCGACGCGGAAAAGAAGGAAAAGGAGGGGCAATTCCGAACGAAAGTCCAGGATTTCCAGAAGCGCGCGCAGGAATTCAACATGGAACTCCAGAAAAAACAGAAGGAGTTGGTCGACGAGTACATGAAGAAAATCTCCGCCTCGACACAAGTGGTCGCCGAAAAAGGAGGGGTGTCGATCGTCGTCGACAAAGGGAGCGAGCAGACCGTCAAGATCGTGATTTACAACAAGGATACGATTGATCTCACCGAGCAGGTGATCAAGGAGTTCGATCGGACGAATAAGTAGGGTTTTAGAGGATGAGTGAAAAAGCTCACTGTCTCACCCGCCCAACCCCTGCGCGCCGAGACGCGCCTTTCACCGGGCAAGGCCGCAGCGAGCGAGAGGCTGAGACGTACGCGGTTGGTACGTTGAGGCTTTGAGCGATGCGAGAACGACGCTGGAGGGCTTTTGCAGCATCCTCACTCCAGCGGGTACCCGGCCTCCCTCCACGCTCGAATCCCTCCGTCCATTGAGATGACATTCCCATACCCCATCTGTTGCAAGACATCGGCCGCCAGCGCCGATCGATACCCTCCGCCACAATAGAGCACGACCGTGTCCTGCTTGTCGGGTACCACGGACTCGATATCCCGCTCAATGACCCCCTTCCCAAGATGTCGAGCGCCCCGAGCATGGTCCTTGGCGAATTCATGATCCTCCCGAACATCGATAAAATGGAACCGCTCGCCTCGGTCGAGACGAGCCTTCACCTCGGCCACGCCACATTCCTTGACACGGCGTTTCGCCTGTTCGACAAGTTGCAAGAACCCCGGATTATGTTTCATGGTTTGATGTCTCCTCTAAGAGCCCACATTATTCATGGCAGTTCGTGACGAAACCGCCGAGACGCCATGCGAGACGAGCATGCGGAGCCCTGAGAGGCCGAGGCATACTTGAACAGTATGTTGAGGTCGCGAAGGGCGAGCCTGCTCGCCGGCCACGCAAAGCTCGTGGCCAGGCCTGTCGCAGCGGCGTATCGACGGTTGCAGTAGAAGCGTTCATGAATAATGTGGGCTAAAACAGCGAGACCTGTTCGACACCCGGTCGCCGAAACGTTTGAGGGACGGCACTCGTGTCATCTTCTGGAAATCCCGTTCTCCGTTTAGCCAGAGCAAATAACTGCTCGACCATCTTCCAATAGGGTCCCTGTCCCGCCTGTCGTTTAAAAAATCGGCTCTCTGTCAAGACCCCGCCCCTGACCTCGCAGAGCCGATTGATGATTTTTCCGATCCGTTCCGGAAACACCTCCCGCATCCGCTCCAAGAACACCGGCTCCAGGCTGCCCGACAGTCTTAACAGGCTATAGGTGGCAGTCCGAGCTCCGGCACCATGCGCGCGTTCCAGTAATTCAGGAATATCGTCCTCATTCAGACCGTGAATGACCGGTGCGATCGAAAGACCGGTCGGAATATCAGCCTCGGAAACAGCCTTCATGGCGGAGAACCGTTTCGTGATCGACGGCGCATGGGGCTCCACCTTTCGGGCCACGTCGTCCGATGAAAAAGGAATACTGAAATACACCAATACCGAGGCCTGTCGGTACAACCGAACCAGCACATCCAGATCACGAAGAATCAATGCGCCTTTGGTGATGATCCCGACGGGGTTCCGATACTCCGCACAGACCTCCAGACAGGCACGGGTCAATCCGTACTCTGCCTCGATCGGCTGGTAACAGTCCGTGTTTCCGGAAAAGACGATCAGTTCTCCATGCCATGACGGCTTGTCAAAGGCGCGCCGAAGCAGTTGCGGCGCATCCTTCTTCACCACGATCTTGCTCTCGAAATCGGTTCCGGCGCCGAATCCCCAATACTCATGAGAAGGACGCGCGTAACAATAGGCACAGGCATGAAAACAACCGCGATAGGGATTCACGCTCCATCGAAAAGGCAAGTCCGGGCTGTCGTTCCGGCTCAAGATCTCTCGGCTATCATCCGTATAGAGCGTCAGTTTGGCTGTGCCGGCTGGTTCAAGCAGGTCCCGATGCTGCGACTCAAATGGGTTTGGAGGATTGGAGATCTGGCGCATGGACCTATCCTGTCTCTCATGCCCGATTGATGTCAACTCGGATTCCGCAGTTACTCACTTTCCTTCTCGTCATTCCCGCATGCTTCAAGCGGGAATCCAGGAAGTCTGGAACGCCTGGATGCCCGCCTTCGCGGGCATGACCCCCTCTCTTTTTTGAAACCCTGTCATCGTCCCATCTTGTGATGGGTTTCTGATCGCAGGCTTGCGATCGCCACCGTTCGACTGCGGAGTCCGAGGCCAATGCGGTGCCCTGTCAGTTTCGTTGACTCTCTGGAACTCAGGTGCTAGATTCCAACCGCCTTTTGAAGAGCAATCTGTGTACGATCTGAAATATCTCCGCGAAAACCTCGACTACATCCGTACCTCTCTCGGACGACGCGGGAACGACGTGCCATGGGCTGACATCCAAAAATTGAGTGAAGAACGGCGAGCCGTCACCACACAGGTCGAGCAGTTCAGGTACGAACTCAATAAGGGCTCGGAGGAAGTCGCTCGGCTGCGTCGGGCAAAAGAACCGGCTGAAGAAGCCATGGCGGCGATGAAGCAGTTGGGAGATCGCATTAAGGATGCCGAGGGAGCCCTGCGAAGGGTCGAGGAATCGCTCACTGACCTCGCGCTTCGCATGCCCAATCTCCCCCATGCCTCGGTCCCGGTGGGGGCTGATGCCTCAGAGAATGTCGAGGTCCGTCGATGGGGCACCCTGCCGTCTTTTTCGAACCCTCCAAAACCTCATTGGGAAATCGGCGAGAACCTCGGAATCTTGGATTTTGATCGAGCCGCGAAGATTGCAGGGGCCCGGTTTTCCGTCATGACCGGGGCAGGCGCCAGACTGGAACGAGCGCTGATCAACTACATGCTGGATCGGCACACCACCCAACATGGATATCGAGAGGTGATTCCTCCTCTCATGGTGAATCGTCCTTCGATGACTGGGACCGGTCAGCTTCCGAAGTTCGAAGAAGATCTCTTCCGTATGAAGGACGAAGAGTACTTCATGATCCCGACCGCCGAAGTGCCGGTGACGAACCTGCATCGTGAGGAGATCCTGGGTGGAGACTGCTTACCGATTCGCTATACGGCCTACACACCTTGCTTCAGACGAGAGGCAGGGTCGTATGGAAAGGACACGAGAGGCCTCATTCGCCTTCACCAATTCAACAAGGTGGAGCTCGTAGCATTTACGACACCGGATCGTTCGTACGAAGAGCTTGAACGGTTGACGGGTCATGCCGAATCGATCTTGCAGGGGTTGAACCTTCCTTATCGCGTCATCACACTCTGCACCGGGGATATGGGGTTTTCTGCAGCGAAGACCTATGACATCGAAGTGTGGCTGCCTTCTCAACAACAATACCGGGAGATTTCGTCTTGCAGTAATTTCGAATCCTTTCAGGCCAGGCGAGCGAGCATCAAGTATCGCCCGACCGGGGGAAGGAAAGAGGCGAAGGCAGATTTTGTCCACACGCTCAATGGTTCCGGACTGGCCGTCGGGCGAACCCTGGTGGCCATCTTGGAAAATTTTCAGCAGCCTGACGGCTCGGTTGAAATACCTTCCATACTGAGGCCATATATGGGAGGGCAGGAAAGAATCACAAGAGAATGAGTCTATCCCGTCGCGCTCCACCGAAGAACGTTCCGAGCCGAGCAAGTTTGGTTTAAAAGGTATCCGACCCCTTAACTCCACGCTTCACCGAAATTGTGAGCTATCTTCCGCGAGAGAACATTTCCGTTAACGGTTTCCAATCTCCACAACTAACAAGAAGCCATGACGCCCACTCCCTTCCGTACTTACTGGACGAGGACAGAACAAAGCACTTGATTGCATTCCTGGAAGGTTGGACAATGATGCTAGGGCAGAGTCACCTCCCATCGGTTGTGCCTCTAGTCGATCGACTTTGTGGTATTAATCAGATGGATAGTACGCGGTGCGAAATAGCCCAGTAGCGACACACATATACAGGTTCGCACAAAGTAGATTGTGTATTTGGCTCTTGCAGAGAGCTGGTCGCTCCTATGCGTGATCCAATCTAGATAGGTTAGCTATCAGATTGCAGGTGATGATTATGCAGGGAAATCACCCACACGAGCTAAGTCAAAAAGATCTAGGAATAGTCCATATAACAGATTTGCATTTTCCGCCAAATGCAAATGCGTCTCTATCTTGGACTGACGCCTTTTTAAGTACCATATCCGATCTTACGAAGCAGGAAATTCTCCAACTCTATGCGATCGCCGTTACCGGTGATCTTGTTGACTCCCCTGATTCGGGTGCCTTTCATCGCGCACACGACTTTTTGAAGGAAAGCCTAAAAAAGGCGGGGATCGTTCGAAATGGACTTGCCGATATGACTAGGCTTTGGGTTGTTGACGGTAATCATGACTGGAAGGTGAAGGGGTGGTGTTGGAACTCTTCGGAAGGTGGGATTAAGGAAACAGGTGGAATAGAGCGGCTTAGTCTCCCATTTTGTAGTGAAGACGGTAAATTTGTTTCGTTCGGATTGAACTCTGGGAAGGGCGGGATCAAATTTACGTCACGCGGGGTCGTTGAGGTAGATGAACTTCAGAGTATTTCAGATAGCGTGAAGTGTCTTAATGACGACAGCTCTAAGCAGCATAGACTTGCCTGTAGGATAGCATTGGTTCACCACCACTTAATTCCACTACCTCTCGATCCTGATAGAAGAACGCCACTTGCGAAAGTCGTCAATGACGAATCGACCAAGCTCCTAGGAAACGCGGGGCAAGTAAGTGCGGTGCTTATGAAAGCTGGTGTGAATCTTGTACTACATGGTCATGAACATTTTGAGTTTGTTGCACGGCTAGATCACAATCTGGCGGGTTCATATAAGAACTACTTTATGACAATTTCAGCTGCCCCTCAGGCAAGTAAAGGATTTCATCTTATCAGATTCAAACCATCGGGCAATGTAGAACTGGAGAAGTACGGATTGTCAAGCCAAGTTGCTTATGAGAAGAACCCCACCTCAGTATCATTGTGGACTAACGAAGAATGGCAAGCTTCGATATGGGGGAGGATTTCGAAGGATGATGGATACTACGAGAAGATGACACTCCGCTCTTACCTAAATCGTCTTGGTGACCTTGATCAAGTAGGCACAATTGAGAAGATCAGAGCTGGCCAAGGGAAAGCAATAAACAGTCTAATGGTAATCATTAAAGGAGAGGGAGGCTTGTCTTGGTTGGATAACGCAAACCTATCTGATTCGCCTGGGAAAACGGCATGCGATCCTCTCTCTATGAAGGGTACGGCATCTTCAAAAGAAAATTATGAAGGGCCGCTTCCTCTTAAGCCCGAAGCCACATACGATGTGCCACATCCTGGATATAGGTCAGAAGTTACAATTCGAAATTCATTCTCCATGACAATGCATGATGTGAAGCTGAGAAACGCAAGTAGTGACGAACACATAACAATACATTCTCAACATCATGTTCGTGAACTACTGGCGACTATCAAGTTCCCAAGAAGACTAGCCCCTGCCAAGCTCGAAGTGAAGGTGTATTCGGGTAATGGCCAACCTGATTTTGCCGAAACATCCAGGGCAAACTCGTGTTTCGACTACGATCCTGAGAATGGAGTAGGTTGTTTTCGAATATTTTGGGTAAGGTCAGGCGACAAGTTTAGATTTGAGTGGCGAGTACCAGAAGAATCTTACTCAAATGCAGCGGGCGGACACTACCTTAGAGAGATAGATAGGATATCGACCGAGTGGAGTAATAGCTTATTTGTGCAAGATATAAAAGACCCTTCAAACGACTTAAATAAGTTATTGCTGACTATGCGCAACGATCTAAGAAGCCAGTATCCTGATAAGGATAGTTCTTCGGAAGATCTTAACATTGGAATATTTGCTCTCCACCCAATCGACAACCTACTCAAGATTGTTGGTGGAACCTACTCCAACAACTCTCCTATGTGGAAATTTAGTCTGAAGTGGGGGACTGGAATCGCAGGGTCTGCGATGAGGCGGGGATATCCCTGGTTTTACCATTCGGAAAACAAGAAAGATTGTTCGGCATATGTGGAAGTGCCAGGTTGCCCTCCCGATGTATACATACTTGCATTTCCTATAACCGCCCCTCTGGCAGCGTATGAGAAGACAATACCTCAACAAGACCAAATTTCTTCAAATTTCTATAAGGCAGTTCTTTGTGTGCACACAAGCTCAATCTCAAGTGGATTAGATAGATTACATCATGAGGATCGTCGCAAGGAAAGAATGAGGCTAGCACTGTCATTGCCAGAAAAGGTTATGAGCTTCTTTCTCAATCGTGAAAGGAGGAGATTGAGGAAATCTTGACTTTGATCAAACAGGGTATACACTCATTTGTATTAAGAGGTACATTTATGTCATCAGCAAAAATCATCAGTGAGCGTTGGATTGATAGCGAAGTAGTCGAAGTGTTGGTATCCCCGGCTGTAGTAGCAGCATTTGGTGTGGACTCTGCTAAAGAGATGACAGACGGTGATACTGAACAAATAACGGAGGACCATGAAGAATCAAATGAGTGAGAGATCCTAAACGATTTTACGCTTCCAATTCCTCACTAAATCCTGTCAACTCTCTTGGTATCTAAAGTAACGATGTTATTACAGATTCAATGACGGTAAATAACTGAACCCCTCCTGCCCATTCCTATCACAGCCTCCACAGTACCCGTTCCCGTATGACCGTATATCCTGCCGGGGACTCCGTGCCCCGCAATAGTGCCACACGCTGGCGGAGCGTGACGGGGTACAGTCCTATTGGTTGATCTATCAGTAACAAAAAGTTGGGGTCTCCCATTAGAAGGCTCTGGTCAAGTGGGCACACATCGCCTCTGTTTCTGAGCGTTCTCCTGTACTCGAACAACGTTCCCTCACGATCACCCGTGACGCCTGTTCGCTGCATCCAAGTTTTCTCTGGTTGCGGTGTCGGCTTCGTTCCCTGAGTCGCACCAGTCACCCATCAGGATCAAGGCGAAGAGACGTCGGCGCTCCCGCCCCTGGCCAAGTGTTGGCCCCAGAAAACCGTTGGTACCCACGCATGTCCATACGAGGCGATCACAGATCTCATGGTTGCCAGGTGGCTCCACCCTCTTCGTGGCTCATGCCTGAGGCAGCTCAGACCTCCTCACTGGCTCCGTGAGGAGGAACAGAGGGCAGGCAGCTGTCCAATCAGATCTCGTGGTTCTCCCAACCCCAATACGAGCTCAGCCACCTGCCCAGTCGTCACGCCGGCTGTGAGGTAAATGCCTTCTTGATATCGAACGGAACCTGATCGCGCAGCACGTAATAGCAGGCCCGTGCTAACTTATGCGCCACCGCCTTGATGGCCACGACCCCCTGTGTCTTCGCTTTCTTTCGTTGGTAAAAGCGCTGAATGTCCGGATAATACCGCACCGCAAAATTGGCTGCTTCGATAAACGCCCAGGCCAAATACTTGTTGCCATTTTTGGTATTGCCCTGGCCTTTGCGTTTGCCATTGCTGAGTTTGGTGCTGTTGACGCACCGACAATAGGAAGCCCATTGGCCCACGGTGAGAAAGCGGTGCATGTCACCAGCTTCGAGCATGATGGTCAAGGCTAAGGTCTGGCCAATCCCGGCTACGGTGAGTATGTGTCGAAAGGTCGGGTGCAGGGAGACGCGTGCCTTGATCACGTGTTCGATGGCGGCAATCTGTTCGGCTGCACAGCGCATCACCGCGAGGGTACTCGTGGCAGCCAATGCGAGGTCAGGGGTGGGCAGCACGTCGTGAATCGCCGCTGCCGTCAGGGTCTTAATCCGATTGCCGGTGAGAGATGTGCCGGTGTTGCGTGTCACGAGATTGTGGATGCTCAGGAGGTTACTCGTCTTCTGTCTCACCAGTTGACTGCGTTTCCGCAGCAAGTCACGGATTGCGCGGTCTTCTTTCGGATAGATGTAGCCCGTGGGGAGAATGCCCAAGCGAAGGAGTTGGGCTAACCACCGCGCATCGCTGTGATCATTGGTATGCTTCAGGCCTTCGTATTGGTGAATCGCGGCGGTGTTGGCCAAGTGCACCGCGTAGCCGGCTTCCATGAGCCCATCAACCAGCCAATACCAATTATAGGTGGATTCCACGACGAGGCCGTGAAGGCGTGCGTGAAACGGACGGAGTTGAGAAAGAATGTTCGACAAGCCGTTGGGCGTTCGCTTCTCGTACACGACCTGCTCCTGCTCATCAATCAGCACGATCACACTGTTGTTGGCATGGAGGCCAATCCCCCCGTACAATTTCGTCATGGCTCCTCCTTGGGTTGGAAAGGTTGAGAGATGCTTGACCAGTCTCCCAACTGTACTGCCCAGGCGAGGAGCCTTCTAGATGATCATCAGATCTTGTATTGTGCATGCAACACAGAATGGACATCGGGTAATCGGTGTGATTCGAGAACCTGAATCACAGTTGCCTAGATTCTGATGTCAGGCGGCGTCTCCCTCTTTGGTGCATCTACGAGCCCAGTCACTCGCACTCGATCCCCATCTTCGGCACCGTGTCAATTGCACTCGATAAAATTACACCCTGGCTCCTATTCACAGGCGCCAGGTCACCGGTGGTCTTGCGGTGGACCGAAGATGATGAATATGCTGAACGTAGGATTCTGATATTCACCACAGCAAGTCAGAATGGAACGAACTCATGGATTCACTTGTCACCTGGACAAAGGTCGTGTACGCCCTGCACGCGTTCAGTCTGCTGACCGGCATCATCGGCACTGCCACGGTGGTCGGCGCCTTCCTCACCGGCTGGCCTTCGATCATCGCGGTCATTCTGAACTACATCAAGCGGAGCGAGGCTCGCGGCACCTGGCTAGAATCGCACTTTCGCTGGCAGATTAGAACCTTCTGGTTTGGACTGCTCTGGATCTCCCTCTGCGGAGCCTTCATCATCGCGACCCTTGGGATCGGCCTCCTCTTCATGTGGCTCCCGATCGGTCTGGTCGGATTGTGGTTCGTGTATCGCATCATTCGCGGCTGGGTCACTCTTAGCGATAGACGACCAATGTACGTGTGAACTTAGCCCGCATTACTCATGACCGCTTCTACTGCAACCCCCGATACGCCGCGGCGACAAGCCTGGCCGTGTGTTGTCTGCGGCCAGGCGGGCAGGCTCGCCCTTCGCGACCTCCACATACTGTTTCAAGTATGCGTCGGTCCCTCAGGACTCCGCATGCCCGTCTCGCATGGCGTCTGGGCGGTTTCGTGACGAACCGTCATGAATAATTCGGGCTTGACAGCCTTCATGTGTCCACGACTCCCCAGCAGGATTGACACACCCTCACCCCATCATGGGATCGAGACTCCTTTTTCATTTGCGCTGCCAGGACAACAAGGAGTGCGCCAGAGTTCGCTGACCCCGTAGCATTTCACCCCGAGCATTATCCTCCCAGAACCACTTCCCGGGTCTTATCAAGACCCGCTCACACCAAACAGGCACTCGCTGCACAAGGTAATAGACGACTGACAGCACTCATCAGAATGGGGCAGAGCCCACTACAGATGTGGGATTGGATCGCGTGAAGGCTACGGGCAGGATGGAAGCCCGATACATCAGCTCACTGGTCAACACCCTGTTCGTATTCACTCACGTGAGAAGGAGGCGACGATGTTTACGTTCATGCAATTCCAAGAGGATCATCGGTTTCACCGTGGATACACAGGTGCTCTCGCACTCGGCGCGTTGCTGTGGCTGATCCTATCGATGGGTGGTTGCTCCTCGTCACGTACAGAATATGTTGTGGACTATGCCCACGGGAACGATTTGACCGCTGAGGGTTCACGCGAGCGTCCATGCCAGACCGAGGCGCTGTGCCGCACGCGGGCGGAGCGTGACGGGGTGCAGTCCTATTGGTTGATCTATCAGTGAGGGCAACAACGACATGAGTGAGGCTCCGGGAAAATCGCTGCTGGCATCACTCGGAGATGACTCGGCTTGTTTGGACAGGTTCTGCCAGTCAACCAGTAGGTCACAGTAGCATCAACGTCACGTTGGATGTATACTCGCATCTCTTCGAGGGCAACCATCGGCATTAAAAGCGATTTATCCGGCGACTCCATAACGAAAACGAAAATGCGATAACTAGTCGCCGGGTCAACCCAAGGTTGGTCTGTAAATAAGAGTGGCGTTCGATCCCGTCGCGCTCCCGAAGAGCGCTCTGGGTCGAGCAAGCTTGGTTTGGAGGGGTGACGGAGCGGCCGAACGTGCCGGTCTTGAAAACAGATGTAGACCCTCAAGAACCTCCGAAAACCGCATAAACAAAGGCTTCTGATTGGACAGGATGGGCCATCTGTGGCTCATCCTGTGTTCATTTCCGCGCCCCAAGTGGACCCCGCTAACGACGTACAGTCTTACCTGCTGATCCTACCTTCCCTACCTCTCTTCCTCTCACACCGATACCGCTCTCTCACAACCGGCACCCCCCACCGGCATTGGCAATGAGTCCCATTTGGGGTTTGCCCCACCAAGACAAAAATCGCCATAGAACCGCTTACAAACGGGATTACCCCCATTTCAACCCACGAACGCGCTACAGACCAGGAGTCGATGCGGACCGGTAGGAGCGGAGAGTCCAGCCCGTGTGTCTGTTCTGGCAGGTCCGCTAAGCCTGGAATATTAGCCCGAGTTTGAACTATTTAGCACTTCTGGAGTTGCCCCGTTAGCTCATCAATACATTTGTGATGGCCTGGAATGTGGCTATGCGGAAAGTGCGATTCTTTTCTCCACCTTGGACAAATCCAGATTAGTCGCCTTCGTTGCAAGGTATGCCCAGATTTCTGCAAGGTCGGCTTCCGCCGTGTTCGTGAGACGAAGGGTCAGGGTTTGGCTAATAATTTCCTCCCTCGCGCCATAATTTTTCTCGGATCAAAGTCGGTGACGCACCCAGCGGCAAGATCCGGCACGAGACACGTCTCTTGACAGATCTACAAAATAATGTGACATTATGTCACATGCAGCCTGGATCGTTACGAGAAGTCCGAAAGACCCTTGGGATGACTCAGGAGACCCTCGCTCAGACGCTTCACTGCACTCGCCGATCGATCATCCGCTATGAAGATGGCACGGTGCCGATTCCCATGACCGTGGAATTGGCCCTGATGCAACTCAGCTCCTCGCAGATTCAGCTGGCTGGGGTGGTCGCGGCAGGGGCGCCAATTGAACCGATTCCTCAGACGGAACGCGTCGAGGTGCCGAAAAGCATGGTTGGTCGTGGGGAGACGTTCGCCCTTCGTGTCAAAGGCACGTCCATGCAGAATGAAGGCATCTTCTCGGGTGACATTGTCGTAGTCCAGAAGCAAGCCACGGCCCGCAATGGGCAGACAGTCATTGCACTGGTGAACGGCGAGGCCACGATCAAGACCTATTACCGCAAGGCAGGCACGGTGGAACTCCATCCGGCCAACGACGCCATGCAGCCCATCATCATCAAACCGTCGGACAGCTTCCAGATCGAAGGGATTGTCGTCGGCGTCATCCGCCATCTGCGAAAGTGAGGTCTCGGCTGTTGGCACCATGGACCGCCAGATTGTCTGCTTTGGAATTCCTACCTTCGAAATCGCTGTCACGCGGCTGCATGATCCCAGCCTCTCGGCGCGACCCCTCGCAATCGCTCCATTAAACACCGCTCGTGCGTGCCTGCGTGAAATCTCGGTCGAAGCCGAACAAGCAGGCCTTGCAGTCGGAATGTCCGTTGAGCAGGCCCGACGGGTCTGTGCCTCTCTGCACGTCCTCTCTCCGAATCCCTCTCGCGTCCGGAATGCGGAAGAGTCATTACTTCACATCGTGAGCCGCTATGCTCCGGTCTGGGAACCGGTTCAGTCTGGCTCCTTCATCATGGATCTGACTGGCACTGGACGACTCTTTGGGCCTCCGTGTGACATCGCGGCGAAGGTCCAGCATGAAGTCCTCACTCAATATCGACTTGATGGGGTCGCCGGTGTGGGGAGCAACAAGCTGGTGGCTCAGACTGCGGCGACGTTGATTCAGCCCTCCGAACTGTACGATGTCCGCCCAGGGTCGGAGCCGGTGTTCATGGCACCGCTGTCGGTGCGCACCCTGCCAGGCTTACAGCGACCGTGTATGCGGCAAGTCTTGTCGCGGCTCGATGACCTAAACCTCGACACACTCGGCGACGTGGCGGAGAGCCCCGTTGATGCCTTGGAACTAGCGTTGGGAGACTATGCCGGGCAGCTCTCTCGTTGGGCGCAAGGGATCGATTCCCTGCCGGTGTTGCCACCGGCGAGTCAGCCTCAGCTCGAAGAGACGGTCCTCCTCGATCCAGATGAAATCGATGATCCCCTGCTGACCGGTCGATTGCTCGACGCGTTGCAACGGCTCTGCCGAACGCTGCGGAGTCAGCGTCGTGTTTGTGGCCGTCTCTCGCTCATGCTCCGTTACAGCGATCACCTCGAAGTCACAAAACACGAGCCTGTCACTCCGGAGACCTGCTGGGAATGTGATCTGTCCTCCATGGTGATGGCCCTCTTTCAGAAATGTATGCGCCGGCGGATTCGACTCCGAACCATGACACTCAGCATGACTTGGCTGACAAGCTACGCTGAGCAAACTACGCTGTTCGATGCTCGGCCTGTCGAGGAACAGCGTCGGCAGGAGCGGGCCAAGAAGCTCTCCGTCGCGCTCGATCAACTCCATGCCCGGTTCGGCGAACAATCCATTCGTTATGGGAGGAGTCATTGAGTGTCCTTTGTCCACCTGCATACGCATTCATCGTATTCGCCGATGTGGGGAGTCCCGACGGTGGAAGCCCTGTGCCAGGCGGTCAAAGACCAGGGACAGGACTATCTCGCTCTCACCGATACCAATGGACTCTATGGCGCGATCCGCTTTCTTGACGTCGCGCGTGCGCATGGACTCAAGCCGATCTTGGGCGCGGAACTCGTCTCTGGTCAGCACCGGGCCGTGCTCCTCGCAAAGACCGTTACAGGGTACGGCAATCTTTGTCGGATTCTGTCCGCTCGTCACTGTGATGCTTCCTTTGATGTCATCGAGACCGTGGCACGACATCGCACAGGGCTGGTGTTGCTGTCCGATGATCCTGTCGCCCTGACCGCTTGGCGGGCAGAGTCTAAGGAAGATCTCCACGTCGAGCTGACACCAAGTCCAGCCTTATCAGAGACAGTCACACTGAGACGCCGACTCACACTGCCGCCTGTGGCTACCACCCGCACCGCATTCCTGCATCCACAAGACTATCAGGTCCATCGGTTGCTACGCGCGATCGCCAAGAACACCACCCTCTCACGACTCCGGGCCGATCACTGTGCACTCCCCTCTCAGTGGCTGATGCCGGAACCAATACTCGCGCGACATCTCCCTCACGTTCCGGAGGCTCTCGCCTACACACGCCGGATTGCCGAGCTGTGCCACACCGAGTGGGACTTCAAACAGACCATCTTTCCCTCCTTCCGTCACCTGTCGTCAGAGGCTGCTTTCGAGACGTTGCGCAGGAAGACCTACGACGGCGCCATCTGGCGATATGGGGCCTTGTCTCCCGTCGTCCGAGAGCGCATGGAGAAGGAACTCACCGTGATCTGTGACAAGGGCTATGCCGACTACTTTCTCGTGGTGGATGAAATTGTCCGCCAAGCGCCACGAACCTGTGGTCGAGGATCAGCTGCGGCGTCAATCGTCTCCTACTGTCTTGGCATCACCCATGTGGATCCGATTCGACATAATTTGATGTTTGAACGATTTCTCAATCCCGGGCGTCACGATCCGCCAGACATCGACATTGATTTCCCATGGGACGAGCGACCAAAGATTCTCGACTGGGTGTTTGCCCACTATGGACACCAACACGCGGCCATGGTCGCCAATCAGAACACCCTCGCCTCTCGTGCCGCCTTGCGTGAGATTGCGAAGGTCTATGGCCTGCCCGCCGGTGAGATTGGCAAGGCGTTGAACTTCCTCCAACGGCGGGCGGACTTTGTCGATGTGCGACCAGGGACGACGGTTCAGGACTGGGCGCGGGACGTCTGCAAGGCTCTGAACTTGAGGAACCCTTGGCCAGAGATTCTCTATTGGTCCACGCAATTGGACGGGCACTTCAGAAATCTGGGCCTCCATCCCGGTGGAGTCGTGTTGGTCCCGGATGAGATCCGACGCTATGTTCCGGTCGAGATCTCCGCCTCAAATCTCCCGGTGATCCAGTGGGAGAAGGATCAAAGCGAAGACGCGGGACTCGTCAAAATCGATCTCTTGGGCAATCGGTCGTTAGCCGTGATCCGAGACGCGCTCGCGGCCATCGTCCGCAACACGGGCCCCGTCATCGACTATGCGACGTGGGATCCGCTCACTGATCCGGCCACGAATGAGTTGATTCGACGAGGAGACACCATGGGCTGCTTCTACGTCGAGTCTCCCGCAACGAGGCTCTTACTCAAGAAGCTCTGGGGCGGGATGCCGCTGGCTCGACGGGCCGTGGCAGATGTCTTTGAGTATCTCGTGGTGGTGTCGTCAATCATCCGCCCCGCTGCGAATGTGTTCGCCGATGAATTCGTCCGCCGCGCCCATGGACAGCGCCATCGGTCGCTTCATCCGTTGCTCGATGAGGTCCTCGCGGAGACGCACGGCATTATGGTGTATCAGGAAGATGTCATGAACGTGGCGGTCGCCTTGGGTGGATTCTCGATTGAAGACGGCGACCAGCTTCGGAAGGTGTTGAGCAAGAAGCACAAGGAACGGCAACTGCGAGACTATCAACGCCAGTTCTATCAGGGAGCCATGGCCCGTGGTGTGGAATGTCGCGTGATCGATGCGATCTGGACCATGATCATGAGCTTCGCCGGCTATAGCTTCTGTAAACCGCATAGTGCGAGCTATGCCCAGGTGAGTTTCAAATCGGCTTACCTCAGAGCACACTATCCAGCGGAGTTCATCGCCGCGGTGGTGAGTAATCAAGGCGGGTACTATTCGGCCTTCGCCTATCTGTCTGAAGGGAGACGGATGGGTCTGACCATCCTGCCGCCGGACATCAATGCCAGTGTCTGGGCCTATAGCGGATCAGGAACCACCATTCGCGTGGGGCTCATGCAGATCAAAGGCCTTCAAGAAGACCTCGCCAAACAGATCATCGCGGAGCGTGAGACGCATGGTCCGTACCGATCGCTGTCCGATTTCCTGAGTCGCGTAGAGCTGGACTATGCCCAAGCCACACTGCTGATCAAAGCCGGATGCTTGGATTCGATTGCCGGTGAACTGACGAGACCGGCCCTACTCTGGCGTGTTTTTGCCGCGCAGGCGACCAGGCCGCCGACTTATATCCCAATTCCTATGGAGTACTCAGCCGAGAAAAAGCTGCATCATGAACTATCCCTCTTCGGCTTTCCGCTCCACTGCCATCCGCTTGATCTGTTCAAAGAAGCGCTTGCTGGCGTCTCACGCACTCTTGCAAAGGATTTGGCTCAGTATGTGGGGCAAGAAGTCACCCTGATCGGGTGGCTCCTGACGGAGAAGATTGTCTCGACAAAGAAAGGTGAGCCGATGGAGTTCATGACCCTAGAGGACCAGACCGGGATGTATGACGCCACCCTGTTTCCCAATATTTACCGGCAATATTGTCATCTGCTCGCAACGAACCAAGCCTATGTGGTGATCGGCCTCGTTGAGGAGCACTTTTCGACCGTCACGGTCACCGTGAAAACACTACGACTCCTGACCACCGGTGGAATCCCAGCACCGAGTGAGCCTCCTCTTGAGGAGCTAAGCGTGTAACCAGTACACTCTCGCTCCATGCCCCTCTCACCGCTGATTCGATTCGGTACTTCAACCTGGACCTATGAAGGCTGGCAGGGGCAGGTCTATCTGAAGAAGTACCCCAATACGAGCTTTGCTCGCGAATGTTTGGGTGAATATTGCCAATATCTGCACGACGGCGAGCCCTGCTTTCGCACGGTCGGCAATGATTCCACGTTCTATCGGCCACCCACCGCGAATCAGCTTCGGCACTACCTGAATCAGATCCCCGAAGACTTCGAAATGTGTTTCAAGGTCTGGGAAGAACTTACCATCCCGCAATTTGCGCAACAGGCCCGCTATGGCGTGAGAGCTGGACAACCGAATCCGCGATTTCTCGATGCGAAGGTGTTCAACGAGCTGGTGTTGAGTCCCTACAGAGAAGCGAAGTTTGAACCGCACACCGGCCGCTTTCTCTTCGAGTTCCAACGCCACGGGATGTCCAGCGAAGAATTCTGCTCGCGACTGGATACCTTCTTCAGCCAACTCCCCAAGGGCTTTCGGTACGCGGTCGAAATTCGCAACGCGGGCTTGCTAGGTCCTGATTATCGCAAGGTCTTAGAGCATCACGGCGTCGCGCATGTCTACAACCATTGGTCTTACATGCCGCCGTTACAGGAGCAGCATCAACGGATGGAGGATCGCTTCACGGCGCCCTTCACGGTCCTGCGGCTCCTCACGCCGCTCAAGATGTCCTATGAAGCCGCAAAGAAACGAGCCGAGCCGTATACGAGAATTGTAGAAGAACTTCCAGAGATGCGGCGAGACACGGTAGAACTGGTGAAGAAAGCGGTGGGAGAGAAGCGGAAGGCGTATGTCTTAGTGAATAACCGCAGCGAAGGCAATGCGCCCCTCACGATTAAAGCCCTACGGAATGCGCTTCTAGAGCCGGAGACGTGAGCGATGGCTGTTTCGATTATTGCTCCTCCTGCCAGCTAGAATTGGACAATCCGAGCATCCGTTGAGTACCACGACTCACAAACTTGAGGAATACAGCAGTCCTTACTGCAAGGACAAAACCAGTAGCGGAGAACATGGATCCAGCTGAAGGTGATCTGGATCGTGTAAACGAAGATCGGCAAGTGTGCTGTTGCTGCGCACTCAGAGGTAGAGCCAGCGTATCAACCTTGTTCTCCGGTTTGAGATGCTCTCCTTGCGGGCTCTGTGGGAAAACGTGACTGTTGGCACGCCAACAAGTCATTACATCCTGGCGTCCGCGAAGGTCCGTTGCGTCATGACGGACCTTCGTTGAAGACAAGATCGTATGCATGTATACTTACATTGTTTTCACATTGTCGATCGTCTAACAATTCTAGATTTGATGCCATTGCCTCTCATCCAGTTAGGACAATCGCATGAGTGTACAGACAAAAACTTCTCACAAACATAATTGGCTAATCTCTCTAGCCTTGATGCTTTTCGTCGCCGTTCCTCTGCATGCTGCCCCTCTGGCTGCCTTTGATCTCATAACGCCTCAAGAAGCAGGGTTGCCAAAAAAACCCTTCCCCCTCGAATCTGCAGGCATTGGGCGCGGACCCAGCATTGAGATTCACGCACCTAAAATGGGCATCTACACACCTTCCCCGTTTGAGGTAAAGATCTATTTTAAAGCATTCGGTGGTGCAACGATCGACCCCAATTCTATTGAAATATTATACTGGACTGACTCTCGACGAGACCTAACCACCCGCATGATGCCGTACTTTAAGGACAATACCATCTCGATCTCTGAGGCCAGGGCTCCACGTGGGCAACATGAAATTCAAGTATCGGTAACCGACTCGAACGGTTTTGGAAGAAAGTTAATCTATGACTTCCAGGTGGATTAACAAAAACTTCTTCAATTCAAGTTTCGAAACGTGAATGACCTTGAGGTCTTGTATTTTCCAGTCCGCTTTGTTGAGATCAAGACTTATTAGGCTTGCGTGTTAATCTAAACCTATGTTTCTCCCAACTCCGCTCCCTTTCCATGAACAATGGCAACGCGCCGCCAGCAACAAAGCTGACCATAATCACGGTCATATGCAAGGCTGTGTACTGCCATTCAGCGATGTTCTGCGGCCAGAATGGTTGCTTGTAAAACAGAGCTCCATCCAAACTCATCATAATCGCACCACCCACGGCGACCGCACAGCCTAACAGCAGATCTCGGACAATATTCACGGTGACATGAGTTGCGTGCCATTTCCCCATAAGCAACCCAATGGCAACCCACATGAAAAACAGGACTAAGTCATGCCAATCGAGTGTCAAATAGAAGATCTGATAGGCTACGCCTATCAGTATAATGCTGCCGAGCCATGCAAAAAAGGTGGACATCGTGAATAAAGATTTCGCTTCACTGACTTCTTCGAAAGATGCTGTTTTGGTGGTCTGAGATTGGATCCGAAGAGCCTCAGCAATGCTCGGAACCATTGCTGATAGCCTGGCTATGAGAAGCCCCACGTCTGAATCCCATCTGTCGTGGCGCACTACATAGGCCTGGCGCTCAGCGAGCGGCTTCAAGTCATCGGTCAACTCCGACTCTAAGGGCAGCGTTGTGCCTTGCACAAGAATCGGCACCACGGGAATGCCTCGCTTAAGGGCCGTGCCAATTTCAAAGCGAACAAAATCGTCTTGATAATCCAATCGTCGCTTCCCTGTTGTATCTGTAACTGTTAACCAAAGCTTGCCAATCACTACAAGCATAACTTCACAACCCGCAAGTTGCGACTGAATTTCCTGTCGAAAACTCAAACCGGGTCTGATGCCTTCTATATCTAGGAAAACGTTGCTGCCCCCCACACACTTCTTTAGTTCATCGCGTAAGCGACCTGCATACCCTTCGGAATCGTCGAGGTCATGTCAATAGGTGTGT
>JAFEBM010000017.1 GCA_018242685.1 Nitrospira sp.
GTGATCTCCGGACACTACTGAGGGTGTATCTAAATTGCTTAACGCAGATTTGCGTGGATGAATCCTTCCCATTTCTTCGGCAAGAAGGTCGTAAGAATCTTGAGCCGCATGTGCTCCTCATCCCGACAGCCATAGGCGCGCCGTTGAATCAGCCGGACTTGAGGTATGGAGAGCATGAAGGAAGGGCTCGGCAGGTATCCCCGCCGAGCCCTCTTGTGACGCGATGAAGCCAGCCTAGAACGGCGTAAAGGTCAATGTGCCGTTGAGTGTAATCGGCTCAGTGTGACCGGATAAATTTGTATTCGCACCCCCGAGGACAACATTTGTGAAGGTCGCCGAGCCGGCCGTCCGGTTGACCGTCACTCCGTGACAGGCGCCTGTCGAAGGTCCGCACCCCCATGCTCCGCTTCCTCCGGAATCTATATAGAGGAATCCCACGGTGCTGACCCGACCAGCGGAGTTCAATGACACGGTGACTGTCTTGACACGAATCCCAGCACCGTGCGTTTCATTCCAATTAATCCCTCCACCGGTAAAGCCCTCAAATTTCGTGGTGGTCAGGCTTCCATCAGCCGCAAATATTCGCCCGACATTGGTCGGAGCGCCGACCACAGTGAGTATTCCCAAGTTCCCTCCACCTCCGGATGCAGGATCGATCGTCATCCCGAACGCGATCTCAGTCGATTGCGACGGCGTCCCGCTATCTTGTACGCGGATCGTACTGGAAAATGCGCCGACCCGAGTCGGCGTTCCGCTGATGACCCCACTGACGGCATTCAACGACAATCCTATCGGCAAGGCTCCAAAACTGACGCTCCAAGACTTGGCGCCGGTGCCTCCCATCGACGTCAATGTGGCGTTGTAGGCTGTGCCTACGGTCCCGGCGGGAAGCGCCGCTGTCGTGATCGCCAGAGGGTGTACTCCCGGCGCGTGGATAGTCAGTGTCAAATCCAGCGTCTCGGTCGCCCCCGCTGAGTCGGTCACATTGACGATGATCATCGTGGTGCCGGCCACGGTCGGAGTGCCGGAAATAGCACCAGTCTCGGTGAGCGCTAACCCGACCGGTAAGGAGCTCGACGCAGGGTTCAGACTCCACACATAGCCGGGCACCCCGCCGTCCGCAGCTAAGGTCTGATGGTACGCCGTTCCGACATTGCCTCCGGACGAGGCCATCGTCGTGATCGTCAAGGGTCGCGGCAATTTCACGAGGCAATTGGGCCGATGAATGTCTGTGGTCGATGGTCCGACCTTCACCGTGTTTGAAACGAGCACAAACTTGAAGGTCTCTTGATCGAATTCAGAGAGACCGAGCTTCGCCCGGCTGTTCTGACGCATGGTGACCTTGAATGTTCCATCGTCAGCCGTGAGGTCTGTCGCCACCCCTGTATAATCGATGCCTTCTGTTCGAACGAGGACATTGGCTACCGGTTGCCCATTGGCATCCTTCACACAGCCGATGACGAAGATCCGTTCCGTGGTGACATCGGCGTTCCAATAGCTGAAGTGAGCGACCGTTCCTTCGTAATACTGATGCGGAGCCATACCTTGTAACGCCGCGGTCCCTTCTTCCTTCCACACCCCTGCCGTCTCATCAAAAAACCAGAGCGAGACTGTGGCGGGAGGATTGGCGGAATGCGTCCCGAGCGGAATACGAATCGTCGAGGTCTTCCCTCTTGCCAATGTGTAACGAGCGCCCGCGTTATCTCTGATATCAACCAACATGGCGCCGAAGCTTTCGATCGGCTGCGGCGCCCCACCGCTGGCGGAAATCCCGTCGAATCCACCCGGCATCAGATTTGAGTCTATCGCCGGATTGATCGGGGTCAATGAAACAGCGACCGTCTCTGCCGGCGTCCCCCCTGTCTGCGGCACCAAACCATTGGCCGGAATCGTCACCCGAGCCGGAGAATTGGGCACTGAGACAGTGTCACCCTCCGCCACGGATACCGTTGCCGTCGCACCGGTCGGCACGAGCTTCACACCGAGGTTGGTCGCTTGTCCCGATGTCACGCGAGCGACCAGAAAGGTCTCGGCGAATCCATTCGCTTCCGCATGGACAACCGTGCGGGCTCCGGCAGGCGCCGCTACGCCGAACTTCCCATCGGCAGAAGTTGTTACTGTGCCTATCCCAGTCTTCACGGTTGCTCCGCTTACCGGCAAACCGTCGGCCAGTGACACGACTTGCCCCATCACCGTTCCGGCCACCGGTGAGGCCGGAAGAGATGCTCCTCCGCCGAAGCGACCGCCCGCACAGCCGCCGACGAGCCCTAATATGAGAAAGAATCCGAAACTCTTGTTCAACAAGCCCATCAACACACCTCCTTGCATGCAGCGAGAGCCTGCGAAGAACTCGAATAGTGGATGCAAACCGGCTCCCTAAGACGAAGACATTCCTATCCACAAGATATAGCCCATACGAATCCACGATTGCCAGGGATGCCGTCCCATGCGGTTGCACAACGCTCGCGCTTAACGAACGTGTTTGAAGAGCGCTCTAAAGAGAGGAGACAGCTGAGGTTGCCGGAAAAGCGAGACAAACTGATCATGCACCGCCTTCGTGTGCCCGGCATGGTCCGAAGCGAAGCGCGTGCACGCTTCCATGCGATCCTTCTCCGCATATCCCATCCGCACGGCGCATTTCTCAAGTTCAACACCGTCTTGTGGAAGCGCATGAGTTTGGAGATCGTGGACCATCTGTAACTTATGTTCGACATCGCGTAGAAACAGATAGGCGGCAGTCAACGCATCACGGGTTTTAATAGAAAGCAGTTTTTTCCGAGCCAGCCGGGCCAGCGAATCGAGCGTGCTCCGATCCAGCAGTGTCGGCGCCTTCCGCCCAACCAAGATTTGAATGGTCTGTACAAAAAACTCGATCTCTCGAATCCCACCGGTCCCCAGCTTCACATTGCGTTGCGCGTGGCCGCGGTCCGTCATTTTGGCATCGATCATGTCCTTCACCGCGCGAACGTCTTGCACGATCGCCAAGACCTTCTCACGAGTCATTCTCTCTCCTGTCCCCAACACAAACGGTTTGACCAGCTTGAGAAACGCCTGCCCGACTTCGTCGGAGCCGGCCACCGGCGAAGCCTTGAGCAGAGCCAATCGTTCCCACACCTGTCCACGTGCCGTATAATATCTTTGATACTCTTCCAGCGAGCGGGCCAATTGACCGACAGATCCCTCCGCGCGTAACCGCAAATCGACCCGGAAGACGTAGCCTTCTCTGGTGGGTTCGATCAAAACCCTGGTCAATTCGCGGGCGAGAATCTCAAAATACTCTTCGTTGGAAATGCCCACGCCGGCCGGTATGGCGGCACGCACCCCTCTCGGCGCTCTGGTTTCCCCGTCATGCGACTCATAGAGGTAAATCAGATCGACGTCGGAACTGTAGTTCAGTTCGTGTCCTCCAAGCTTGCCCATCCCGATCACGGCGAACTTCGTCTCGATCCACCGTCTCTGCCGATTTAGATGCATGGGCACACCATACTGCTGTCGGAGATCGCTATCGACAATTTCGTAGGCAGCATGAATCAGCAGACAGGCCAAGTCGGACAATGAGCCGGTCGTTTCCGGTACGGTGGCCAGGCGCAGGAGATCCCGCACGCCGATGCGTAGCATTTCCCGTCGCCGGAAACGTCGCAGCGCGTCCAGCTTCATTTCTTTGGAAGTCAGGTGCCCGATGCTCCTGCGAAGCGCGCCTTCCATCCCTTTCCGCGTCGGAGGTCGTGACAGGACCTCCTCTTCAGCTAGCCAATACACCAACGTGGGGTCTCGGATCAGCGTGAAGGCCAACGCGTCGCTGTTGCCGAAGATCATACAGAGGAGGTCGAGCATGCGCGGCCACGTGCGCAAGTAGTCGAGGAATGAAGTGCGGGATACGTTGGCCAACATGCGTTCCCAGTGGTTCAGCGCCTGATCCGGATCGGCCGTCCGAGAAATCGATTCCATCAGTATAGTCAGAATATCGGCCAACCGGCGGCGTTGGATCGGGTCACCCGCCATCGCATCGAGATTGCGGTCGGCCTGATCGAGATCACGCAGGCCATAGGCCGACAAAATAGCCCGCACTTCCTCGATATCCCGCTTGGCAGCGAGCAGAATGGGTCTGGGATCCGGCTTGGAAGCGCCGTTTTGAGATCGAGGGTGGGCTCGTGTGTATACCGGCGGTACAGATGGACGGCTCATGGCGCGGCATTATACTGACACGTGCCTCTACGCACAATGAAACCATTCGGGTATACTGAAACGTATGCCGATAGGCACGCCTGATCGCACATCGATTCTCAACTCGGTTCGTTTGCTCTGTCCTGACATTCCATCCGATGTGCTTCAAGAATTTTTCGCCCGCATGGACCAGGAGTATTTCCGGCAGTTCGAGCCTCGGACGATCGCCCAGCACGCCCGATTGACGGCTCGACTGACACGGGAGCATCTCTGTGAAATCGCCTTTGCCGAACAGCCGGACAAACGGTTTGAGATCACGATCGTGGCCTACGATTACTTCTCCCAATTCGCCATGATTTGCGGCCTACTCTCGGCATTCGGTCTCAACATTGAGGAAGGACATATCTATACATTTTCCGAAAAGACCGTTCCGCAGTCCGCCCGCACCAATTGGGCTGGATACGGACCGCGCATTCGCGCAAAGAGCGGCCTAGGTCTGAGCAGAAAAAAAATCGTGGATGTGTTCCGCGTCGCGCCGGTTCCAGGCGAAGAATTGGGCATGACGCAACAGACGCAATTGTCGGACGCGCTCCATTCGGTGATCGCACTGCTCGACACAGGACAATTCGAAGAGGCACGGTTTGCGGTCAATCGGCGTCTGGTCGAACAGCTCGGCAAGCGACGCGCATCTTTTGGTGGTCTGCTCCATCCGGTGCAGATCACCTTCGACAACAGCCAATCTCCCACCGACACCATCATGGACATCCGGTCCGACGATACTCCGGCTTTTTTGTACGCCTTCGCCAACGCCCTTGCGATGCGTAACGTGTACATCTCAAAGGCCCGGTTCGACGTCGAGGACGGGAAGATTCATGATCGCTTTTATGTCCGCAACCGCCACGACCAAAAGCTCACCGATGCGACCGATCAGCAACAGTTGCGCCTGACGGCTGTCCTTATCAAGCAGTTCACCCATGCCCTCACCTGGGCTCCCGATCCGACCAAGGCCCTGGAGGCCTTCGACCAGTTCCTCGATCTGACGGTGCAACAGGCAAAGGGCAAGGCTCAGCAAGAAGCCTTGGCCTTTCTCAGCGACAAGAAGACCTTCCCTCTGCTCGCCCGTCTGCTCGGCGCAAGCGATTTTCTCTGGGAAGACTTTCTGCGTCGCCAATACAGCAACCTGCTGCCGCTTTTGCAAGATTATCGGGATGCGCCCCTCATGGCGCCGCGAGCGACGCTTCGCAAGGAACTTGACCGCCTGGTGAAGCGGGCCACAACCGACGAGGCCCGGAAGGCGGCGCTGAACAGCTTTAAAGATCGCGAGCTGTTCCGCATCGACATGAAACATATCGTCGAGCCGGGCACTGCCTTGCCTGATTTCTCCGCCGCCCTGACTCAACTGGCTGAAGTCATCGTCGATCGAAGCTTGAAGGACTGTCAGGCCAAGCTGAACAAGCTCTATGGCCCACCGCGATTGACGAATAAAAAGCCTTGTCCTTTCACCGTCCTCGGTTTAGGCAAATTCGGCGGCAAGGAACTGGGTTATGCCTCCGATATTGAAGTGATGTTCGTCTATGGCGACGCAGGCCGAACCGGCGGCAAACAACCGATCGAAAACAGCGAGTACTTCGAGCGGCTCGGCACGGAACTCTTACAGTGGATCGAGGCCAAGCAAGAGGGCATCTTTCACCTGGACGTGCGCCTCCGACCCCACGGCGGGAAGGGCTCGCTGACAAACCCTTTCGACGAGATCACGAACTACTATAGCGACCGCGGTCTTGCCGCCGCGTTCGAACGCCAGTCGTTGATCAAACTGCGGCATGTGGCGGGTGATGCGGCTCTCGGTAAGCGCGTCGAAGCCCACCGCGATAGTTATGTCTACAGCGGTAAACCCTGGGATCTTCCTGTCGCCCTCGACTTGCGTCGGCAACAGTTGAAGCAACTCGTGGAGCGAGGCACGATCAACCTCAAACATAGCCCCGGAGGAATTGTCGATATCGAATATGCGATCCAGTACCTCCAGATCATGCATGGTCATCGACTTCCTATCCTGCGCACCCCCAACACTATGCAAGCACTGGCTGCTCTCGTCGATTGTGGCATTGTCACGAGGCAAGGCGGCGAGACCGTCCGCAAGGCCTATTTCTTCATCCGGATGCTCATCGATGGTCTCCGCATGGTCCGCGGCAATGCTAAAGATCGTGTCCTCCCCCTTGTCGATTCCGACGAATTCATTTTCCTCGCCCGCCGGGTTGGCTATACCACCGACGACTGGCAAGCGGGGGCAAGACATCTGGAAACGGATGTACAGGAGCACATGGGAAAGGTGAAGGAGTTTTTTACGAGGACGTGTGGGAAGGTGTGACTGCGGATAAGGATGAAGAAGCGCCGTTGCGCAAGGGTTCGGCCTAGTAGCGATAGCCTTATCGTTTATGACCTCTTAAGGAGCTTCTGTTCCATAGGAGGGCATCCCTCAAAAAGCTAGGAGGCCGGATATGAACAAACTCCTGATTGTTCAGCCAAGTCACTATCGAAACAAATCGGATTTCTCCCTCTATAAGACCAAGAGGCGAACCCTCGCAGGCCTCACCCTCCCTTATCTTGCGGCGCTGACACCCCGCGATTGGCGCGTTGAATTGGTCGACGAACAGGTGAGGGACATCGACTTTGACGCCTCGGTAGACGTGGTTGCCATTACCGCATGGACGATCAATTCCTTCCGTGCCTACGATATCGCGCGTAAGTTCAGAGACAGGAGTATTCCTGTGATGATGGGAGGTCCCCACACCTTTTTTCATAGCGACGAAGCTGCCGAACACTGTGATGCCGTCGGAATCGGAGAGGGTGAAGATATTTGGCCGATGATGTTGCACGATGCAGCGGTAGGAAGACTCAAAAAGTTCTATCACGCAAATGCCCCACACGACCTCAAAGGATTACCCCTGCCGCGGTATGAGTTGATGAACGGCAGGGGACCTCGATGGATGCACACCTATTCGGTCCAAACTTCCAGAGGATGTCCTTTCAAGTGCGAGTTCTGCTCAGAACGTTTTTATGTGGGAGCGCGCTATCGGTTTCGCCCGGTTCAGGAGATCGTCGAAGAGATCAGACACATCAAGGCCAAGAACGTCTTTTTCGCCGATAGTATGTTCGCTGGGAAAAAGGACCACTCGATGGAGCTCATGGAAGCGTTGATTCCATTGAAGATACGCTGGTCAACCCTGTGGACCGCATACCTATGCCGGGATCAGGAGTTCATGGATCTCGCCAAGAGGAGCGGGTTGCTTCATGTGAATATGGGCATGGAAAGTATCAGCCGTGAGGTGCTGGCCGCCATGAACAAGAAGTTCAATAAGGTGGACCAATATGAGGAGATCATCTCAAACCTGCGTAAGCGAGGCATCAGCTATTCCATGAATTTTGTGTTCGGCTACGACGAAGAGAGCCCGGAAGCCTTCGACGCAACGCTCGAGTTCCTTGAACATCACAAAGTCCCGGTGGCGTATTTCTATACACTCCGTCCACACAGGGGGACACCTCTCTATGACCGGTTCAGAACAGAGCATCGCCTCATTGACGAAACGCAACTGAATCGATGGCCCGGCAACTCCTGTGAAATCAAGCCGAAGGACTGTTCGGCATCGGAACTCGATGAACGCATCAGGACGATGTACGGTCGTTTTTTCTCGCCGATGTCTATGCTGAGAAGACTTCCTCTTCCCGTAACCAAGGCCCATATCACATCGTGGTTTCTCAACTTCTCCCAACGAAGAATGTCTCGGTGGGATCGCTCTATCATGAACCACGACTGGACCTAGCTCACCATGCGCAATTCCTCCAGGCTGATAGCCGTCGCGTATCGGTATAGAGGCGTTGTCCGCTCAGGAGCCGCTGGATCCTGAAGCGTTGTCTCCTGTTTCGCCTCTACCCACCCATTACTTTTTTATCGAAAACAAAAGGATAGGAATCTTGCACTGCTCACGAGCAATTTTCCGACATGCTACGCAGCCATGGAGTGGAACTGGATCAGCGCCAGCGTATCTTGCAGTTTGGCCCAAGCATTCGTGAGCAATGCCGGAAGGTTGGCGCACAAACCTTGTGGCGGTGACGGCATGGGGGCGGAACGATAATGTCCCAGGACGCCGACTCGGCTCGAGCTCTTCGTAGTCGGCGACGACACCAGCCAGATGAACGATGGATGCATGTTGGTCTCAGCATCCCCTTGTCCACGATGTTACAGATCCTGTCCGTGACGCTCTTCGAGAAACTGCTGCTGCAACAAGCCTTTATCGATACCGACTCGTTCCTGCCGCCACCCGAAATCGCAAACCAATTGAATCTATTCGACAGTTAACCGAACGCTGGTGAATACGTATATTGTCGGCTCATCTCCTATGACTAGCGGCAATCTGATCGGCCCAACTTCCGTATGACCTCTCCGGTGTCGAAGACGCCTTGTTTGTTTTTGCCGAAAGAACCGGTCACGCTAGTGGACTCCTGAAAGGACTGTCGGCAGACGCACAGATGGGAATTTCCATCGACATGATGATCGTCGAATCCCGAGAAATGTAGTGCGCGCGAAGAAGAGGGTTCTCCCCGGATTTGGGCAGATGAACTTCACCGGCTCCTGAATTCCCAGACAATTTCAAAGCAGCAATAGAAATAGTCTCCGGTACGTAAAATCGACTTCCTTTCAGCTACCGAATAAATCCGCATCGTTGTCCGACCCTCAATCGAGAATCACGCTCCACACAACTCGGTGTTCTTCAATGCGCAAATGGTACGGATTTCCCCCCCAAAGTTGGACTGTTTTCGGGTACCTCCCTCGATATCCTTCGCCGGCACAGAATGCGCCCCCAATAGCGTCCAACTTACCCAACGAGGTAGCGGCTCATGATCTCCGGTGAACGCTTCAAGCGATTTATCCGTTCAGGATTCCTGCTTGCTCCACTCTTTCTTCTTGCCTGTTCCAGCGGTGGCGGAGAAGAAAGCGTCCCGTCCGGTTCTCCATTGACACCTGCTGGTCCCCCGATTACTTGGACACTGAAGAACTCAATGCCGACACCGCGTACGGAATTTGGCGTGGCGACAGTCAACAATAAGATCTATGCGATTGGGGGTTACTCGGGATCGGTTCTCCGAACAGTGGAAGAATATGATCCTGCTACAGACATCTGGACTCGCAAAGCAGACATGCCGACTCCACGCCGACAACTGATCATCGTCTCCGTCAATAACAAAATCTATGCGATCGGCGGAGTCAACTTTTCCTCAGATCCGAATAACCTGATCTACTCTTATTCCACGGAAGAATACAATCCTGCCACCAACACATGGGCCTCGAAAGCCTCCATGCCGACTGGTGGCGCAGTGAACAATGTGCTTGGGAATCGTTTTATCGGTGGGGCTGTTGCAAACGGAAAGATTTATATCGCAGCCCACAACAATCCAGGGACGCTCTCACCGATCACACACACACACGAGTACGATCCCGCTGCAAATATGTGGACGAGTAAGACACAACCTCCGTTTAGTTACACGCGATATACGGTGGCATCCTCGAATAACAAGGTATATGCCCTTTCCGACATCGGGGAACTGGCAGAATATGATCCTCTGAAAGATAACTGGATCATTCGACCTCCGCTATCAACCCACCGGTTCCGCACCGGTCTTGCCTCCGTTGGAGGGAGACTTTTTTCCATTGGCGGAGGACAGAACTCCTCTCCTGTCAGCACCGTGGAAGAGTATGATCCCGAGACCAAGAACTGGGCCTTGAGAGCGTCCATGGCTTCTCCTCGCGTCTCGGTTGCAGTCGGAGAGGCGCTAGGCAAGCTGTACGCAATTGGTGGATCCTCAAATACCAGCGAGACCTTCCCCTCCCCCCTGACTACTGTGGAAGAAGGCACGCTCCCTCCCCCTGGGTCAGTCCTTCAGATTCCCACGGGAGACGGAGTCACGACGGGCAGTGGTCAAGTAACCGTCCGCTGGAATCCAGTTGCCGGAGCAACGTCCTATAACCTCTACATGGCCTCGGACAGCAACCTTGATCGGGGCAACTATGCCGGCTTACCCGATGGAGCAAAGTTTGTCGGTGTGACATCTCCCCATACGATCACCGGGTTGACCAATGGTAAAACCTACTACTTCTTTGTGACTGCGGCCGATGCTGGTCGAGAAAGTGAAGAGTCTTTCGGCTCTTCCGCTACTCCCACAGCTCCACCAGGCCTCCTCTGGCGCACAAAAGCGTCGATGCCGACAGCTCGTCTTGAAGCCGGTGCCGCAGTCGTCAATGGCAAAGTCTATGTCGTCGGAGGATTTTCAGGAAACGCGCTGGCGACAACCGAAGCATACGATCCGGTTGTGGACACATGGACGATTCGAGCCGACATGCCTACCGCCCGCCGCTCTCCGGTTGTGGCAACGGTGAACAACAAAATCTATGCAATTGGAGGGATGAATTACATTGATGTCAACCAAGTGACCTACTCCTACGAAACCGAGGAGTATGACCCGTCGACCAACACCTGGGCTGCCAAGGCATCAATGCCGACCGGTAATTCTGTGAACTCCGCCCTCGGCAATCGCTTCATCGCCGGCACGGCTGTGAACGGCAAGATTTATATCACCGTGTTCAACAACGGCGGCGCCCCACCGATTTCCTCGACGTTTGAGTACGATCCAGCGACAAATACATGGGATACCAACAAGTCGCCAGCCCCCTTCGGCAATGCACAGTATACAGTGGCACCATTGGGTGGGAAATTATACACACTCACATCTGGCTCATTTGCGGAATATACTCCCGCAACCAACACATGGATCATTCGACCATCCCCTCCACACACTCTCTCCCAAATGAGGCTCGTTGCGGTTCCCACAAAGAACAAGCTGTACGCGATTGGTAGCTACAGCGCCTCGGATATCCATGACACCGTACAAGAATACGACCCCGCTTCCAATGTGTGGACAACACAAGTCTCCGTTCCGGTTCCGAGACATTCTACAACGACTGCTCAAGTAGGAGGAAAAGTGTACGTGTTTGGCGGTTCTCTCTTCCCCGATTTTGTCAGTGTAGGAGGAGTCTCAACATTCATTAGGCCACTCCCCTTATCAGATGTAGAAGAAGGTCAATGAGGCAGGCATCGCTTTCTAAGGCTTTCAGCTCGTAATCACATTCCGGGCCGCAGGATCAGAAAACGGCATGCATTCACCACAGGCGGTGAAGAGCTCACCGTAATGGCCGAGACCATCTACGGTCTCAGCAACTTTCTGGCAAGTTACGCGGCCATGGCGCGGGGATGGATCAGCGCCAGGGTATCTTGCAGTTTTGCCCGAGCATCCGTGAGCAATGCCGGAAGGTTGGCCGGCACAAACCGTGTGGCGGTGATGGCATGGGGGTTGAACGGTAATGTAGCAGGACGCCGACTCGGCTCGAGCTCTTCGTAATCGGCGACGACACCGGCCAGATGAACGATGGACGCATGGATGATGAATTCACCGGAATCGTTTGGGCTCAGTTGACAGCGAATGGCCTGTTCGATCTGCACAGGCATGCCCCAAGACCGAATGAGTTCTGCCCCCACTTCCGCAAAGTCGCACCCGATATTGGATTGCTCCACTTCGGCCAGGGAAGCTTCGAGGTAGCCCGCTTCAATGAGAGCGGACTGGGCCCGCTGCGGGATGGTCTGGTAGAGGACGAGATGGCCGATGTCCCGCAGCAGACCTTCGATGAAGAAACGCTCGCTATCCTCAATGCCGCAAGACTTCGCGATCTTTCCGGCGAGCAAGGCACAAAGCACGCTTTTGCGCCAGAACATTGTGACGTCCATGAATTCAATCGGCATTCCGGAGAAGGTCCGTCCGACAGTCGTTGCTGCGACCAGATCGTTGATGGCTTGCATACCGACGATGTTGACGGCGCGGGAAATAGTGTCAATCTGCTTGGGAAACCCATAGAGGGGGCTGTTGACGATACGGAGAAGCCTGGCTGAGATGGCCGGATCCAGCTTAAGGACCTCGGCAAGGTCATCCTTGTTCGAATCCAGGTCGTCCACCACCTCTCGCACGCGGAAATAGATCTCAGGCAAGGTGAAGACCGTGGTGCAGGACTGAACCAGTTCGCTCGCCAAAGGCATGATGGGAATCCTTTCAGTTCTGGATCGATGGAGACCGGCTTCCGCCTTCTTTATCGGTTATCAACGGGTAGAACTGTAGAAGAAGCGGTGGAAAGATAAAAAGTCTCCATGTGATTTAACAACACACTCCTCCGCCTCTCAACAACTGCACCTTCCCCTATTTCATCTTCATGAACCGGCACCGTTCCAAGAGAGGGTAGTCACCACGTGATCTTGTGGTTCTGAACCATGCGTCGTGAGGACGAACCTCGCGGCAAGTGACGCCGTCACTGGAGCCCGCGTTCGATCAACCGGGCTTCTACTTCCAGATGTTTGCTCTCCAACTGGTGCCGCTGTTGACGAAGGTCCTCCATTGCCTTCACATACTGGCGGCGGTGCTGTTGCCACTGAGCGAGCAACTCGGCCTTCTCCTCCCCGCTCAGCTGGACCCGCTGAAGGGTATCGCGTGTCAAGACAAGATGGTTGCGCTGCACGATCCATTGCCGCTGCTGAAGTTCCCATCCGGACAGGTCCAGCGCCTGCAATTCCTGCAAGGCCGAATCGGTTCCAGCCGACGCCTGCCGAACATCGTTCATGCGCTTCGACACCCTCTCGATGTTGACGTTCAGTTGCGTGATGCCTTTGCTCAAGAGGTCAATGACCGGATTATCGGGAGGGACAAGCTCGCGCTGTATTTGACCGGTGTCGGCACAGGCTGCGACACTGATGGCAATCACACTTCCGACAAGCAGCTTTAGTCCACATCTGTTCATACATCCTCCCTCGCGAAAGAGAGCCATGACGTCCGTCAGCCGGCCGGCATGCTGTTCAAAAAATTCATGCCGGACGTCCAGGGTTGCTCCCTCACCATCTCCTCTTCGTCGATTGAAGAGAGCCAATGATTTGGGGAGCTGTCTCGTGGAACAATGTATTTTCCACTTACATATGCCCTGCGGCATCTTTCTTCGGCCATGAGGGAGATCCGTCTATCTATAACCTGTTCGTCACGGGGCAAAGGCCGGCGACTTTGGTTCGTCGGATGGGATACCGCTCTGCGGGCCGGATGCATCGATATACCGGATCGCCCTTCCCATGAGGATTCGCACGGTTTCATCATACTCATACGGAACCGCCATGCTGCCGAACGGAACCCCTCCCCAAGGACCCCATCCCCCATAAAGACCGCCATACATTCCATACCCTCCATAACCCCCATATCCCCAGGGACCTCCGTAGTATGGGCTATTGTAGCCCCAGGGGCCGTACGAGCCGTAGAGGGGCTGATAAGACTGCCGGCGTATTGTCTGAGTTTGTGGCTTTTCAAAGACGACGGCATCGGCGCCAAGGGCGGCCGCTCGACTCAAGATCTTGTGTTGTAAGCTCCCGAAACTAAGCTGGCTGTCGTTGATCCGTAACTCCGCGAGATCGCGATGAGGTCTTGTCGGCGTCTGTCTCAACACGGCGACCTCCTCCGCAGATTCCTTGGGAGGAAAGGTGTCGTTAGTGAGCAAGATGGTATCCACGCTTGCGCATGCGGAGAAGCATAAGCAGAAGCTGATGATGACCGGACTGGTCGCGATGTACCGTTCCATGTGAAACTTCGCGTCAGCCTTAAGCCGTCCGCCTTCATCGACGACACGGCTCGCCTGCTCACCCATCCGACTGCTCATCACCGGCCTCGACAACGTGGTTGAATCTAACGACAGCTTCCCCCATTAGGGCAAGCAATTACAAGACCAATCGGAAGAGAGGAGGCAAGAGGTCGTGACTCTTCTTGGCCAAGCCAAGTCCCAACAACAGCAACAACATCTGTAGGTCTCGACGTCCAGTGCGGGATCTGATCGGTAGGGTCTGGTCTTGTATCGTGCATTGAGCCTCAAACATAGGGAGGAGGGAATCCTAGGTCCAGACTCAATTGAGTCTGGACCTAGGATTCCGCGCTACTGATCGCTTGCGCACGTTTCTCGTCCAGTTCGGCCCAGCGAGCGTAGAGGCGTTCGACTTCCATCTGGGCAACATGAAGTGCAGCATACCGTTCTTGTAAATCAGTCGCGGATGAGGAGATGGATGGATCGTTGGTTGCAGCTTGACAGGCGGCTACCTGTCTTTCCGCTTCTAAGATCTTCGTTTCGATCTGGTCCCACTCCTTTTGTTCTTTGTACGACAGGCCTTTCCGTTTGGATGGCTGCGCTGGCGCGGAGCGCTCCTTTGAAATCTGAGGTCTTTCTTCTGCCGCTTTTCTCTCTTGCGCGGCTTCCCATTGGGCATAGTCGGCAAACCACTCGGCGTGGCCAATCCCATCGAGCGCCAGGAGTCTCGTGGAGACGCGGTCTAAGAGCCACCGATCATGCGTCACCAAGACAAGCGCGCCGGTAAATTCCAGCAAACTGTCTTCCAGGACATCGAGCGTCGGGATATCCAAATCGTTCGTCGGCTCGTCGAGAATCAAGAGATCTGCCGGTTGAAGCATGAGGCGTGCGATCAGCAGACGGGCCTGCTCTCCACCGGACAGACGTGAAACCAGGAGATCCAGCTGCTCCGGCTTGAAGAGGAAGCGCTTGGCCCACGAGGCCAGATGCACGGACCGATCCTGGTACACGACGGCATCGCCGCCTGCTGGGGCAAGGGCGCGCCGCAACGTAGCTTGTTGGTCTAATGACTCGCGGTGTTGCTCGAAGGTCACTACGCGCAGCCGATCGGCACGCGTGATCGTGCCACTATCCGGCTCTAGGGTTCCGGCTAAGAGCTTGAGGACTGTTGTTTTTCCGCTACCATTTGGGCCAAGGAGGCCAATCCGCTCGCCTGGAGCTAACAACATGTCTACGTCCGATACAATCCGCTTCCCGCTCAGTATTTTTTCAACACCTTTTGCGACCAGTAACTGTTTGGACTTTCGTCCCGAGGCTGTGAAGTCGATCCCGGCCGATCCCTGCGCTTGTCGCGATTCGATATCTTGTAGTTCGTCAATCAGCCGACCGGCTGAATCGATCCGGGCCTTGGCTTTGGTCGTGCGGGCTTTGGGTCCTCGCCTGAGCCATTCCACTTCCCGCCGGACTCGATTGGCCAACGACGATTGATAATCGGCCTGTGCCTGTAACACGGCGTTGCGCTGTTCCAAAAACTCGCTGTACCGGCCGTTTGCTTGAAAGACGCCGTTAGCGTATCGGCGATTCAATTCCCAGATCCGCGTGGTCACCGACTCTAAGAATCGCCGATCATGGCTGATGACGATGAAAGCGTGGGGCTCGGTTTTCAAGAGACCTTCAAGCCAGAGAATGCCTTCGATGTCCAGGTGGTTGGTCGGCTCGTCCAAGAGCAGCACGTCCGGCTCCAACATCAGCGATTGTGCGATCGCCAGCCGTTTCTTCCATCCACCCGACAGCGTCGAGACGGGTTGATCTGAGCGACAAAACCCGCCGAGGCTGAGAGCTTTGGCAATACGCGCTCCCTGCTCATGCGGGTCTAACCCCTCGTCCAGAAGGACTTGGGACAGGGTATCTTCGACCGAGTGTGGCTCAACAAATGAGGGTTCTTGCGGGACATAGCCGATATGGAGCTGCCGCCGCACCGACCTGATGCCACAATCCGGTTCCTCAAGGCCGGCCAATATCTTGAGCAACGTCGATTTTCCAGAACCGTTGGGACCGATGAGTCCGACGTGATCCCCTTCACAAAGTCCGAGCGAGAGGTCACTGAACAACGGCTTCACACCGTAGCTCTTCCCAAGTGACTCGCAACTGAGCAGTAGGATTGGTGGCATGACAGTAGTGTACGTGATCGGAGCTCGAGTGAGCAGGCGTTTCGGCAACCGTTTCGTGCAGCTACCAGCAGTGGGCTGTACGAAGACTACGGAGCTTTTTGTTCTTCAAACGCGCGAAGGAGGTCAGAGACTGACAGTACCCCGATGATCGTGGCATCAGCAGTCACCGGCAGGTGTCGGATGCTTTGCTTCTTCATCATCGACATAGCTTCGGCGAGGGACTCATCTTCTTCAATCGTCACAAGCGGCCGGCTCATGCACGTGGCGACGGTTGTGGTATTCGGGTCAAGCCCTTTGGCAACGGCTTTGCGTGTCAGGTCTGAATCGGTGACGATGCCGATATACCGAGACCCGTCGTCGACGATCAGCGAGCCGACTTTGTGCTTTTGCAATAGTTGTCCCGCTTGTTTGATGGTCGCATCCCGGTGGATGCTTCGCACGTCGTGCGACATATAGTCTTCAACAAGCGCCGTCTCGATCCCTTTCCCTTTCCTCGTTGCCTGCAATCGTCGACGTAATTCGAGATCGGCCAGACAGCTTTCCAATACTTGCCGTCGCTGTTGAAGGCTCTCCCGTTCAATATTGTGAGTTCCGCTTTCCTGCGCCTCTTCAGGTAAAAGTGCCGATTCCCCCGTCTTTGCAAAGAAGTAGGCCTCTGATTGGTCCGATGCCGCGCCGAACACCTGAGCAATCAGCTCTTCCGCCGCTTCGTCGAAATCTTCAAGTGAAACCGCCCCGCGCCTTCGCGAGAGGAAGGGTTGAAATTTCACGAGCTGTTGCTTGAAGCGCTCGACGTACCGATCGAGAATATCACTCCGCGTCAACCCTGTACGAACTCGTTTCGGCATCATCTTCCTCCTGGTTATGAGCGCGAGAATAACCTAATCTGAAGATGACGCTCAAGTGGTCCCTGAAACTCACCCTTCGATGTTGCTTGATTTTTTATCCGTAACCCCTTATGCATCAAAATCGGATCAAGCTGGATGATCCGATAGGCGCCACACGCGATCAACTGCCATGAAGAGCTTGCTGGTCATCGCCCTGCTGATACTGCTCAATGCCGGCCCGGTCTATGCCCGATGGGAGGCTCTCGAAAAACAGTACCAACCTACCGGTCTCGAGACCCTGTACTTCGATCCGGACACGATTCACCAAGAGGGGACTCGTGCGACACTCTGGCAATTAACGGATCTCAAATGGAACAGCACAACGCGCTTCTTATCCTTCAAAACCCGTAAGGAATTTGACTGTGAGCAGTCTCGCGTGCGCATCCTGCAGGTCGTCGAATTTTCCCGCCAGATGGGCACAGGCAAGTCAGCCGCCGGCTACATAGAAAACGGCAGCTGGCAGCCGGTAGAAGCGCGCAAGCTCAATCATGCACTGTGGAAGGCCGCTTGCGGGAAACGCTAATCCTCCAGCGGTGCCCGACGACGACTCTTTACGGCTACACGTCGTAATAGAGAAAGAACTCGTACGGATGCGGCCGCACGCGCATCTGATCAATCTCCTTGCTCCGCTTATAGCCGACCCAGGCCTCGATCAGATCCTCAGTAAACACCTCTCCTTTGAGCAAAAATTGGTGATCCTTTTCTAAACTGTTGATCGCTTCATCCAGGCTCCCGGGCATGGTTGGGATACTCGCCGCTTCCTTCGGATCGAGATCATACAGATCTTTTTCAGCCGGCTCGCCTGGGTTGATCTTGTTCTGAATGCCGTCGAGCCCCGCCATGAGCATCGCGGAGAATGCCAAATAAGGGTTACAAGATGGATCGGGAAACCGCACTTCGATCCGCTTGGCCTTTGGACTGGGGGAGTACATCGGAATACGAATGCCGGCCGATCGGTTTCGGCTGGAATAGGCCAACAGCACCGGCGCTTCGAACCCCGGCGTGATGCGCTTGTAGGAGTTCGTCGTCGGATTCGTAAATGCCGCCAGCGCCGGCGCATGCTTCAGAATGCCACCGATGTAATATAAACAGAGCTGCGAGATGCCGGCATAGTCTTTCCCGGCAAAGAGCGGCTTCCCATCTTTCCAGATGCTCTGGTGCGTGTGCATCCCCGATCCGGCATCACTGAAAAGCGGCTTCGGCATGAACGTCACCGTCTTCCCATGTCGGCGCGCCACGTTTTTGACGATGTACTTGTACAGCATCATCTTGTCCGCAGTGCGCAAGAGGGAATCAAATCGGATATCGATTTCGGCCTGGCCGCCCGTGGCCGTCTCGTGATGATGCTTTTCGACCTCGATGCCGACCTTTTCCATTTCCAAAACCATCTCGCTCCGGATATCTTGCTGGGTATCGGCCGGAGCCACAGGGAAATACCCTTGCTTATGCCGAATCTTCCCCCCCAGGTTGATCCCCTCTTGCCCCATGTTCCAGGCGCCTTCCTCCGAATCGATATAGTAGAAACCGCTGTGGCTGGTTTGGTCGTAACGAGCATGATCGAAGATAAAAAACTCGGCTTCCGGTCCCCAGAATGAGTTGTCGCCGATCTTGGTGCTCTGGAGATACTTCTCAGCCTTTTGCGCGATAAACCTGGGATCACGTTCGTAATTTTCCCGAGAAATCGGATCCACGACATTTCCGGTCAGACTGAGCGTCGGGACCGCGGTGAAGGGATCCAGACACGCCGTGGTAGGATCCGGCACCACCAACAAATCGCTGTTGTTGATGGCCTTCCAGCCACGAATCGACGATCCATCAAGGCCGGACCCATCCTTGAACAGTTCCTCCTTCAGCTCGCTCACAGGGATGGTCATATGCTGCCACAGACCCGGCAGATCGACGAATTTCAGATCGACCATCTGGACCCTATGCTTCTTGGCGAACTCCAATAGCTCACGCACGTTCATGCCCATCCTCCTTTGACAGATCCTCCGCGATCATGTTCCACCGCTTGAAGCCTTTCCCGTCACAGCGCGGTTTCTCCGGTTTCTCCCGTCCGAATGCGCACGACTTCGTTCAACTCTCGAACAAAAATTTTCCCATCCCCGATGCTACCGGTCTTCGCCGCATTCGTGATGGCCTCAATCACCCGAGACACTTGGGCATCCGTCACCGCTACCTCGATTTTCACTTTGGGGACAAATTCGATCGTATACTCTTGGCCTCGATAGGTTTCCTTATGGCCTTTCTGACGCCCAAACCCTTTGACCTCCGATACCGTCATCCCCTGGACACCAATTTCCAATAGGGCATCTTTGATCTCTTCCAGTTTGAACGGTTTGACGATGGCCTCAACCAGCTTCATGTCGATGCCTCCTTGCCCGACCAGCTCGGAAATTCCAGACGGCTCTTACTTCAGGAGCTATGCGCAGCTAACCGCCGAGCCATGCCTCTCGTCATCAAAAAGCCATGGCCATTCCCCCTTTCCCGCTGCTTCGGGGGAGCCATCATAACCCATCCTTTTCCATCACTCAACGTGGAAATCGTGTAAATTCATCAATTTACTCGATCTCTTTTATGACCTACGTTCCGCGTGTTGAGTGGATACGTGGGGAAAAACCCAAGTAGCGAAGCAGCCTTGACGATTTATTCCTATCCGGAATCACTGGATAAATGTCGGAGGAATATCTGGTGCTTAGGGAAGGGAACAAGTAGAAGTTATGACTGCTTAATACGGTAGCCGTTTGTAATCGGCATCCGTCGGTCCTTACCGAAGGCGCGGTGTGTAATCTTGACACCAATGGGTGCCTGACGTCGCTTAAACTCACTGCTATCGACCATCCTAACCACACGTGTGACCGTTGCGCGATCGAATCCTGCCTCGACGATTTCATCAAGCGAGCGGTCTTCTTCTACGTACGCCCGAAGAATGGGATCGAGAACAGTGTACGGTGGAAGGGAATCTTCATCCTTTTGATTCGGCCTTAACTCAGCGGTCGGCGGTCGGTCCAGAATACGCTTGGGAACCACCGGCGATGGACCGAGTTCATTTCGGAATCTCGCCAGGCCGTAGACCATCGTCTTCGGCACATCCTTAATGACGGCGAACCCACCGGCCATATCGCCGTACAGAGTCGAGTACCCTACGCTCCCCTCGCTTTTGTTCCCGGTGGCCAAAACCAGATGCCCAAACTTATTGGATAGAGCCATGAGCATATTGCCGCGAATGCGAGCCTGGAGGTTTTCCTCGGTCGCGTCCTCCGAGCAATCTACAAATGACGGTGTCATCGACTGTCGATAGGCTTCAAATGTCGGAGTAATCGAGATGGTATTCAAGCCGATGCCGAGACACCGTACGAGTTCCACAACATCCTCTTCGCTTTCATGTGAGGTGTACGGAGACGGCATGAAAACGCCGAGGACTTGTTTGGCGCCAAGCGCATCCACAGCGATTGCCGCGGTCACCGCCGAATCGACGCCGCCGCTCAACCCAATCACCACTTGTGTAAATCCATTCTTTTGGACATAATCTTTCACGGCCAGTACCAGGGCGCGATACACCTCTTCGATCTCATCCAATGACTCTGCTAGCCCTGGCACGATTCGAGTCCGATTCTTCTTTTTTACCGCTGTCGCGTTCACCACAAGGCGATCGACGGCTGAACCAACTTTTCCGGTCAATGCCGCCTTTCGCCTATGAGTTATACGCCCACGTGAAACGGCATCCACATTCAAATCGGTCACAAGCAACTCCTCCCGAAACGCGTGACCACGGGCAATCACGTTGCCGGATGGGTCCAGAATCAAACTGTTTCCGTCGAAGACCAGCTCGTCTTGGCCTCCAACCATGTTCGTATACGTGACAATGACTCTGCTTTCCCTTGCTCTCGTTGCCAGCATTTGCTCTCTCGAGCGACCTTTGCCGACATGAAAAGGGGAGGCATTGATATTGACGATCACCTCAGCACCGGCCGCTGCTTGTACGCGAGTAGGCCCTTCCGGCAACCAAATATCTTCGCAGATGGATACTCCGATTGTCGTTCCGTTGACGAGAAGCAACGGGAGTCTCCGCCCGGGACGAAAATAGCGGCTTTCATCGAATACTCCATAGTTGGGCAAACACCACTTTCTATAACTACCGACTAACTTGCGATCTGCAATCAATGCTGCCGCATTGTAGAGCGTATGCCCGCCGGCTGAGACGATCGACCGCCGAGGGGAATGCGAGTCGCGTTGGTCTTCCTGCCCTACGTACCCTACCACGGCAACCAAACCGCGACAGACTTGGGTGATCTCATTCAGAGCCCGTAAGTTATCTGCCACAAACTGCGACTTGAGAAGCAGGTCCTCCGGCGGATAACCGGTAATGGCCAGTTCAGGAAATACAACCAGGTCGGCTTTGGCCTTCTTCGCATCTCGCAGCCAGGTCGTAATGCGGTGGACGTTGCCGGTGAAATCCCCGACAGTTGGGTTCATCTGTGCCATTGCGATTCGCAACATCCGCATAGAACTCCGGCAAACCGGCCTATCCCGATGGCCAAGCGCACTCTACGCAGGAGATAGGTTCATATCGACTCCGCCCTTGAGGCAAGAGATGCGCAATTACGCATGACCATGAGGAGAGACTCGCGAAACTGAATACCACTGCTCAAACACGTGTTTTTCAATCGGTCCTATGCGAACCTGCCCAATACGTTCCGGCCATACCCCAATGACTCGCCCTCCCGATACTTTTTTGTCATGAAGCATGGCGTTCCATATCTTCTGCGGTGCCCACCGCGGCATACGGTCACTTAGCCCTGCCTCATTCACGATGCGCCGAATCTCTTCAACCACCGCACGAGCACAAATCCCCTGAAAACAGGCGAGTTCGGCTTCCTGCACCAATCCAATCCCCACCGCTTCTCCATGGACGAGTGACTTATATCCTCCCAAGGCTTCAAGGGCATGGCCGATGGTATGGCCATAGTTGAGGATGCGTCTGCGATCGGATTCTCGCTCATCAGCGGCCACCACCTCTGCCTTTATCTCACAGGATCGCTTCACCACTGTCGCAACGACACCAGGCGCATGCCTCCGCAATTCAGACATATGCCGGTGCAGATAGGCAAAGAACGACTCATCCGCAATGATTCCATACTTAATGACCTCGGCAAGCCCGGCGACCAATTCCCGATGGGGCAAGGTATGAAGAGTCAATGGATCGATCCATACGGCGCGTGGTTGATAAAACGATCCGATCAGGTTCTTCCCAAGCCGATGATCGACACCCGTCTTTCCTCCGACGCTGGAATCGACCTGCGCAACAAGAGTCGTCGGCACCTGAATGTAAGGAATACCACGTTGATAGATTGAGGCGGCAAACCCGACCATGTCGCCTACCACACCACCGCCGAGCGCCAAGAGCACAGATGATCGCTCGAATCGATGACGCGCCAACACGTCGAGGATATGCTCTACGGTCTTCAGCGTTTTCGACTGCTCTCCGGGAGTCAGAATGATCGGAACAGGATCCATCCCATACTGCTTGATCGCCTCCAGGCTACGCTTTAGATAGTGACGAGCGACGTGTCGATCAGTCACAATTCCAATCTTTCCTCTTACTCCTTGTTTTTTCAATGCCCTTCCAAGCCTCTCTAAAAGTCCGGCTCGGATAATGATCTCGTAGCTCCTTTCAGGTAGAGAAACCTTAACCGTTGAGGTTGGAGTCATTTCGTAACCCAGTCGCTGGCAGAACCCGAGAATTTCGCGTCACTTCTATTCGGGAACCACATATGAAAGATCGAAGGAAGAAGTATCGTAACACAGCCCCGATGAACTAAAAAGACGGTTACGTTTCGAGACAAGGGCACAACTCTGGACGGTCTTCTCGCGATCACCGGAAGACAAAAAACAAAAGCCCAGTGATGCTGAAGCGCGTCACCAGGCCTTTGCTGATCACGGAGATGAAACAGGTTCAGATCTTAATAATGCTGGGGGTGAGGAAAATGAGCAATTCCTGCTTAGACACGGTCTCGGATTTGTTCTTAAACAACCACCCAAGAACCGGCATGCGTGAAAGATAGGGAACACCTTGCACGTTGTTGCTTTGCGTATCGACGAAGACACCACCAATCACCATCGTTTCACCATCTTTGACGATCACCTGCGTGGTGGCTTCTCGTCGATCGATACTCGGCCCAGCCGGATTGCTCCGTGCCCCGACCGCATTCCGTGTCGCCCGCACCCGCATCAAAATTCGCTTTCCTTCCTCGTTCGGATCGCGGGAGGTGATCTGAGGCGTCACATTCAACTCCAAGTTCGCATCGACAAACGTCGTTTGCGTACCCTGCAAGGATGTTGTCTGGAAGGGAATCGATTCACCTTGGGAGATCTTCGCTTCTCGCTTGTCCAACGTGGTGATTTTCGGAGCTGCGATGACTTTGCTCAACCCCAGCAATTCTCCAGCCGAGAGCCGCATATCCAGAGCGAAATCGCCGCCAAGCTTCCCAAAGGTCCAACCGATCGAAGGGACGGCCGGTAACCCACCGACCTGTGCTGGCAAATTGACTAAAAAGTTTCTGGTGAGCGTGCTCGTTCCTGTTCCAGCAATCTGCCCAAATGGACCAGTAAGGTTGGTTACGGAAAAGAAATCAGTAGGATTCTGATTCCCTGCTTGGAATCCCCACTGAATCCCTAACCCTCGAGCATAGACCGTATCAGCTTGAACGATACGCGCTTCAATCTGAACCTGAGGGACTTGCAGGTCGAGCCCTTCTACAAGCTGCTTAACGACAACTAGCTTGGATTCCGTCTCTCGAACAATCAAGGCATTGCTTCCCGCATTAAATTGCATGACACCGCGTGGGCTTAAATATTGCCGCAGTGATGTCATAACCTCTTGCGCCTGGAGATTCCTGATATAAAAGACGCGGTCGATTAATGCTTCCGCTTTGATCTTGGAGTCCTTGGCCCGTGCTTCTTCCTCCTGCTGCTTGGCAATATTCCCCAGAGAGTCCACCCATACAATGCTCCCTTGGCGAATCATGCCAAGGCCGTTCATCTTCAAAAGCATATCCAGCGCCTGATCCCACGGTACACTCACCAATTTCATGGTGACCTTCGACTTGACGCCTTCTCCCACGACGATGTTGAAGCCGCTGACTTCGGCTATCAATCGAAGAATGTTGGTAATGTCGGCCTGCTGAAAATCGAGCGAGATACGCCGACCGACATATCGTGTTTGCCCTGCCACAATGTCATCGGATCTGTCGTCCTTTTCAACCGGATCACTGTCTCCCGCCATCTGAATGCGTTGCACTTTAAACTGAGTCCGCGTGGGACTGACCATTCGCGTCATCTTTCTGCCCACACGCCCCCCCGGCTCAAACAACACTTTGCGTGCCCGAGGCATGAACAAAACGCGCTCTCTTTCCCCATCAAACTGCGCCGCGATCACAGAGCGTGCTTTGTGCTCGCTCGGTTTCAGTGTGATCAATACTTTATTGTCTTCGCGGGCAAGGGAAAAGATCGGTCTTTCCGACACATCGAACACCAGTCTGACCTTATCAGCATGGTGTCCCACTCTGATTTTCTTCAGCAGGTAGTGGTCGGCCTGTACCACCGATCGTCTAAGGGAAGACGATACAGCAGGAATATCGACGATTAGGCGGGATTCATCCAAAAAATTGGCCTCGGGAAACAGCTGACCATCCCCGGCAACCACCACAGTCACTAGATCCGTTTCAGGACGGACCTCAATAGCGGTCACGACCTGCGCCAGCAATCGTGAGGTGGCGGCCTCACCTCGTTTTGTTATGCCAATCTCCTCTGCGAACCCAGGTGTCTCGGCAAATATGGCCAGAGCGGCGAGCGACAGCCCCAAGGCTCCGATGAAACATCCAGCAGTTAGGGAATTATCTGCGCGTAAAAATAATGGTTTCATTCTGAGCCCTCTTTAGGATGTAGGAGCTTGACATGTTCTCGCTCCTGCTTCTTGCCATACACATCAGTGAACCGTTCCTGGACAATGATGCCTCGCTCGGTAATTGCGCTGACTACTCCATTATTTTGCCCAATCCTCGTTCCCCGTCGAACAGTGTACCCATGTCCTTCTGGAGTCTGCACCATAGCGGTATAGCCGTATGCCCCCCATACAATGGCAATAAGGTTGAGATCGGTCAGAGTCACTCGTTGTAATGGTGGAAGTGTTGTATCCATCTTTCTTGGCTGAAGTTCTTGGACGATAGGGGCAAATGGGTCTCGACGACCGGAAGGGTCATATCCACCCCCAACCACGCCGTCTGGTACGGAAAGCTGGGAGGGCACTGGGGTATTTGAACCAGACGATGACGTTTCTATAGTTTGAGGAGCCGTCTTCGGGATTTCCTGTACAGAAGCCAGCTTGAGGGCATCCTGTCGTATCGGAGTCATCTGGCCGGGAACGAAGGAAGAGTCGGTCTGTGCACCTATGTTCCCCGAAAGGAAAACACACGCGCACACCATGCCGGCACTGACAGTCAGCGAATATTCTATGGTCTTTTTTCTGATAGCCCAGATGTACATGCTGTCGCGATTTCGTTATTTTCCCACTTGAGCTATTTTGGGAGCATTGCCCGAAGGGGGTACCCCCGAAACCGGCTTGTCCTGAGGAGCGGCGTATGCCACCAAATCAAATGTCGTTTGCGACACGATTCGTCCTTGTTCGATCTTCGGAGATCCCATCTTAAGGCCCGACACTGTAATAATCCGAGGGAGTCGATTGATCCGATCAAAAAACAACGCGGCGGTGTGATAGACCCCGGCTACTTCCACACTGACCGGCATCTTGACGAAAAGCTTCGAGGCATCCTCAGTCTGCGCGCCTGGCTTCCACAATTTGACATCGAGTCCCAAACGTACCCCGAGGTCAGACACCTGCTTCAGAAGCATGATCGCTTCTTCTTCCGGAGGGAGACGCTCTTTCTTTTTAGCCAATTCGATTTCGAGCTGTTTGTTCGCAGCGACTAATTCATCGAGATGTTTCACTTTGATTGTGAGCGTTTGAATTTCACTTTCGAGCTTGCCGTTTTCGGCCTCAAGCGCCGTGATGGTTGCAGATTTAGGTTCCGCAACATAGAAATAGAACCCGGCAATCATGGTACCAACGAGCAAGAATAAGAGTGCGGCCTTTTGTAAAGCCGGCACATTGCGAAGCGCGTCAAAGTTGACCTGTGGTAATGCCATCATTAGCCCTTCAGACGAAATACCAAACGAAACTGATACAAATTGATTTTGTTTTCTATCGCAGCTTTACTCTCCTGCAGATTGATACCGGTGAAATAATCTGTGCGCCGCAAGTTATTCACGAATTCCACCACATCGTCATTTGTTAAGGCTTTCCCTTCCAACTCAACCATATCGGATGCCACACCAAGTTTTGTGAGCCATACTTTGAGCGGCTCTAAACTTTGACTAACATGATCAAGAACCTTCACCGGCCCCATTCTGGATTGCTCAAGCTGATCTATAATCCGGTTCTTGTCTTCAAGAAGCTTTTTTCGTTGTTCAAAATCCTGTACTTTTTTGACTTGTTCTTTCAGCTGAGCAACCTGTTTTTCTTTATCTCGCTTTTCCTCCTGCCTCGCTTCAAGCTCGCTGTCCAATGAAGCCGAATACCACCAGCACCCGACCAGCGCAACCAGGATCACGCCGATGCCGAGCAGCGCCTGTGCGCGCACGTCATACTGAGATTTGACCGCCCGTCCTTTGGGCCCACCAGGGAGGAGGTTAATCCGAATCATCTGTCCCCCACCGCTCTCAACGCCAATCCGACACCGACGGCCGCCGACGGAGCCAAATCTGCTAGTAGGTCAGGGGCGATGTCACACCCTGCAATATCGATTTCGGCGAAGGGATCAGCCATTTCTACAGGCAGTTGCATCCGGTCGCCGAGCTGCTGAATCAGCCCTTTTGCCCGGGCTACGCCACCACAGATGAGAACACGACTGAGTTCAGCATTTGCAGCCGAAGTCTTGAAGTAGTCCACCGTCCGAGCGATCTCGGACGCGACTTCTGCATTCACACTATCCAGAACGCCGGTAAGCGACACCCCGCCGGAATCGCCCCCTCGATCGCTTTTCTTACTTTCCTCAGCTTCCTCAAAGGAGAGCCCTATCTCGCGTTGAATCGCCTCGGTGTACCTATTTCCTCCCAACGGGATATCACGCGTAAACAACGACGACCCGGCACGGATGATGTTCACATTCATCACGCTCGCGCCGAGATTCACCAACGCCGTCGTTTCTTCCTGCCCCAGCGGATAATTAATCGCGTGCATATTCTCAACCGCGAACGCATCGACATCCATGACCATTGGGATGAGTCCGGCAGCCTTGACGAGCTCAGTTAGTTCATTAATCTTGTCTTTCTTAGCGGCAACGAGAATCACCGACATATCCCCATGCTGATCTTCAGACGCATCCGAAGGCAAGACATGAAAATCGATGTTCACTTCGTTGATATCGAAGGGGATGTACTGTTCCGCTGCTAATTTCACCTGTCCTTCCAACTCTTCATCCGGCATGGGCGGCAGACTGATCTTCTTCACAATGACAGCGTGCCCAGAAATCGAGATGGCGACGTGCTTATTCTTGACGTTGACTTCTTCAAACAATTCTCGAATAGCCGAAACCACACGCCCTTCATCCATGACCGTCCCATCCACAATCACTTCCGGCTCAAGCGGTTTGACGCCGAACTTTTGGAGGAAATACCGTCCCTTACTTTCTTTGAGCTGAGCCACCTTAATTGCACTCGATCCGATATCAAGTCCCACTAGCTGTCGGCGAGGGGTCAGCATCGCAATGATATCGGTCTCCACGAGTTTTTTGAGTGAAATCAGCATGCGTTACCTTCTACTTTACGCAACAGCCTTTCGGGCGCGAATAACTTTCTCGATTTCATCCACGTTCTTTCTCGTATAGAGCCGCCAATTTCTCCAATCCCGCGCGGGTTGGGTAATGACACCCTCCCGTTCCCAGCGAAACAGCGTCGCCTTGGAAATGTCGAATAGGTTACATACCTGATTGGCCTTGAAGCCCGCCTCACTCAACGTATATTTAGGATTATTCACTGTAGTATTTACACTGTCCTGACGCCTTCGGATACTCACAAAGCTAAGTATAGTCAATATGCCCTACCTGTCAAGGAAGCGACCGGAAGTGGGAGCCACGGCAGGAAAACGATGGTTGTGGTGTAAACAACAACCTACGTCTTGTCGATATCTCGGTGTTTGAGACCGACTTCGTATCCCAATGCAGAGAGGCTTTCATGGAGACGATTGGCAACCGCTACCGAACGATGACGTCCACCGGTACATCCGATGCCGATGGTCAAATAACTACGTCGCTCTCGCTGGAACAGCGGCAGGAGAAACTTCAGCAGGCCTTCGAGGTGCTCCATGAGTGAAATGGCCTCAGGATCTGTCAGAACGAAGGTCCGGATTCGTGGATCATCTCCGGAAAGCGGCTTGAGCTCAGGCACGAAGAATGGATTCTTAAGAAATCGCACATCAAACAATAAATCGCTATCATGCGGTACCCCAAATTTATATCCGAACGTCATGAGCGAGATCGTGAGCCGTCTGTCCGAGGACGCTCGTAGGAATTGCTTCGCGAGCAACTCACCGAGCTCATGGACTGTCAGATCGGACGTATCAATGATTCGATCAGCCCGGCGTCGAAGTTCGGCTACACGTTCCTTTTCGAATTTAATTCCGTCCAGGACAGGGAGATGCGGCAAAAGCGGGTGGGGACGCCTAGACTCGGAAAATCGTCTGATCAGTACCTCCTCGCGAGCTTCAAGAAAAATCAGCTGTACGGCATGGCCTAGAGCTTTCACCCTTTCCAAGATCCCGACGAAATCTGAAAAGAATGCACGCTCCCTAATGTCAATCCCAAGAGCAACGTTGGCAATTTCGCTCTGCTGTTGATTGCAGAGGTCAACAAAAGTTGGGAGTAAGGCGAGGGGAAGATTATCGATACAGAAATATCCGGCATCTTCAAATGCTTTGAGGGCGTAGGTCTTACCGGAGCCGGACAACCCGCTTATAATGACTAGATTCAGTCTGGCCATGAGGTCGTACTTGCCTCGATGGACATGCCCGAGACACTCCTATTGAGAGTCGATGCCAGTCAGTCTCACCCCGATTCAGCGGAGTGGAACGCGCTGTCCCCCCATGGACATGTCCATTTCGCCAGGCCGCTCTGGCACCTTGAGCGCGTCAAGGAGGGAAGGGAGAGAAATTTCACGAGAGACTCGCATGGGAACTCGATCGCGATCTCTTCGGCTTGGTCGGCTTATGATTGACAAGACGATCTTTCCGTTTCCGGAACTGGGCATCCACACGGTCTACGAGAGCATCAATTGTAGCATACATCTCAGGAGTCGATGTCTTGGCTTGCATTCGTTTGCCACTGACGGCACCCGTGACTTCAGCCTTATGCTGAAGCTTCTCAATTCCCAAGACTACTTGAAGCGATCCGACCTTCAACCCGTATCGATCCAGGCGACCGAATCGGGTTTCCACATAGCTTCGAAGCGCCGGCGTGATGTCCATGTGGCGACCTGTGATTCTCAGCTTCATGCCCACCTCCAATTTAGACCTGGCTGGATGCGAAGCAACGGCGATCAAAAAAATCGTTTGCGTTGACTGGCGGATGAGATGTTCAACTCGGCTCGATATTTAGCCACAGTCCTCCGTGCAATCAGCACCCCCTGCTTACGAAGCCGAGCGGCAATTTCCTCATCTTTCAAGGGACGCTTCGCATCCTCTTCAGCCACCATTGTTTTGATCATATCCCTGACTGAAACGGAGGAATGCATGCCTGATGGTTCATCAGCCCGCTGAAGTCCAGCGTTGAAGAAGAACTTGAGTTCCAACATGCCCTGTGGACAATACATATATTTATTGGCCGTCACACGACTGATCGTCGATTCATGCATCCCTATATCCTCAGCCACTTGCTTGAGAACCAAGGGCTTGAGATATTGGACGCCATGGTCAAAAAATTGCTCCTGAAACTTGACGATGCTGGATACCACTTTCACGATTGTCCGATTTCGCTGTTCGATGCTTCGAATAACCCATTGAGCGGCCCGCAATTTTTCATCCATATACGCTTTAGTTTCCGGAGTTCCGCCCTGTCCGGAAGAAATAAGCTGTTTGTAATACGGACTAATCCTCATGCGTGGCAGTCCATCGTCGTTCAACAGCACCACCCACTCCCCCTCATTCTTGACCACAAACACATCAGGCACGATCACGTAGTTTTGAGTATTTGCAAACGGCCTCCCCGGTTTTGGCTCAAGTTCTCCGATAATTTTGGTGGCTTGGAAGACTTCCTCGACTGTGACATTCAAAGCTTTCGCAACCTTGGCATACTGTTTTTTTTCTAGATCCTTCAAATGATGCGAAACGATGCTTTCAATAACCGACCCTTTCAGCGCTCCAGGTGGTGACCCAAGTGACCCAAATGGATTCCGACCTAAATGCCCGAGTTGCAGCAGAAGGCATTCGGGAAGATCTCTTGCCCCAACCCCGGTCGGATCGAAAGTCTGAATGTCTTTGAGCACAGATTCGACTTCGAGCTCGGTGAAATCAGTCCCAGCCACGACCTCAACCAATGGAATGCGAAGATAACCATCATCATCTAGATTGCCGATGATTAAGCGACCAAGTTCCTTTTCTCGTTCTCCGAGCCCGGACAGGGACAACTGCCAGAGGAGATGCTCTTCAAGAGACGTCGCCTTTGCCACCGTTTGCTCATACGAAGGAAATTCATCTTGTGCCGTGGAGTATTCAGACTCGCCGCTCCGGCGATCCCTGCCGAAGTATTCTTCCCATCCGGAAGCGGAAAATTCTTCCGGGGACCCTTGCTCTTCACGTGTCTCCGCTGCCGCGTCCGACCGATCCTGCCCTTCCAGTGCGGGAGGGGCTTCAACCTTCTCCTCATTGACCGAGGACTCGTTTTCGTCGACATCGGATTGAATTTCATCCAACAAAGGATTTTCCATGAGATGCTGAGTGAGGCTCTGCTGCAGCTCAAGCCGAGACAACTGCAACAGCTTGATCGCTTGCTGCAGTTGGGGCGTCATGATGAGCTTTTGCGAAAGTTGTGGAACCAGACGAAGTTTCATCGATGCCTCGGTTGTTCTCCTACAACTTGAACTGCTCGCCAAGATAAACGGCTCGGGCCGTGGCACTCTGCACAATAGCTTCCGGAGGTCCCGCTTCCAAGATCAATCCTTCATTAATGATGTAGGCACGGTCAACAATTGAAAGCGTTTCCTGTACATTGTGATCGGTAATCAATATACCGATGCCTTTTCCCTTCAACCGAGTGATGATCTGCTGAATCTCCGCGACGGCGATCGGATCAATCCCTGCAAACGGTTCATCCAACAGCATGAACGATGGTGTGGCCGCCAACGCACGCGTGATTTCTAAACGCCGACGCTCTCCCCCCGAGAGGGCATAGGCCATACTTTTTCGTATATGGATGAGATCTAATTCCTCGAGCAAGGCATCCACCCGTTTGCTTCGCTCTTTACGAGCATACCCCAGCATTTCAAGAATCGCCAAGACATTATGCTCGACCGAAAGCCGCCGAAAAACCGAGGATTCCTGAGGCAGGTAACCGATTCCCCTACGCGCTCGTTTGTACATTGGCAGGTTGGTCACGGATTCCCCGATGAAGGTGATCTCCCCTTCATCCGGCTGGCACAAGCCAACCATCATGTCGAAGATGGTGGTCTTGCCTGCTCCATTCGGACCGAGCAGCCCAACGACCTCACCGGCATATACCTCGACGGCGACGCCCTTGACGACTTTGCGACCACGGAAACTTTTTACCAATCCAGTCGCACGCAGACAATGCCTCTGCCGTACCGCAATCGGATCGACAAGCGCGTCAGACTCTGCATGAGCACTCCGGGTCATGGATGGCTCTGGCCCTCACCTTCGATGCGAACATGTGAGCCTCCTTCCACCACGCTCCGCTCTTCTGCCAAAAAAATTGTAATCTGTTTGCCGCTGACGCGCGTACCCTTTTCCCAAGCGACAGGATCGCCCGTCAACACAATCTTCTCCCCGTCAACGAAATATACGGCTTTTTGACAAGTGGCATTGCCGTTCTCGTACTTGATTTTGACACGATGGGCGTCACCGGTCGCTTCGACACGGCTCACGGAGCGATTCGACATCGTTGACGCCGTGTTATGTTCTTTGGGAGCCGAGAGATTCCGAACGGATTCATGGTGATCCGTTCCTCCGCCGGCTGACTGCAGAGGGTCAGGGTTTCGGGGAGTGAACAACACGATCATCATATCAGAGTGGACGATGAGCGGTCCTCTGGTCAGCACCACTGTTTCCTCAAAAACTGCCTGGCTGTCTTGGTTTCGCACCGTCATTTTCTTGGATGTGATGGTAGTCGGGACACCAGGCGCCTCCACGCTCCTCTTTAGGCCTAGAGATTCCGTTGAGGGAGCCGCCGACGTGGATCCGACAAAAAAGGCACTAAGAAGAAGAGGCCAGATCCACATGCACATCCTGTAGAACCTCAAATTCTTCGGATTCCATTCGCCCAAGCAATCCTAGTCCGTTCACCTCAAGCCCATGCCCCACCATCCGCACAGGATCTCCCGTTCGAATTTCTCGCGCTTGGTCTGTCCATACCAAGTGGTTGGTGTAAATCGTGTAACCGCTTCTGGTCTCTACAACAATGGGCGTTTGGCGATTGACCAACCTGAAATTCTTGGTCTCAGTATCCAACGTTCCCTCCTCCCCGTGCACGGTCACCTGATCTCCTCCTGTGCCGTAGAAGGTGAAAGCAACGTCACGCAGTACGGCGCGCTTATCTTGCTCAAATAGTCGGGCCTGCTTAGCCTGTACCTGCCACTGGACGACATCACCTTTCAATTGGGTAAAGATGAACTCTTCGATCTTGGCATCCGCTTGTTCAATCGACTCTGGAGCGAAGGCCCGACTACTCGGCACTGAATCTGCGTTTCTGAAGAGAAGGTAGCCGAGAAATGTGGCTAATAGCACACTCACGGCGAGAAGAGTCCGCCTCGCTACAAGCTCCCACATGCCCTAGAAATTTCCCTCTGGTAGATACATCGCGACACCTGGCACGATCGTAGCATGCACAGTCTGCTAAGTAAACGTCCTCCAGGGAACTGGAAATAGACTAGCTCCAAGATGACTCCCATGTGTCGGCACACGGGAGTCTTCAGATTAGCAACTGAATATTCGCGACTAAAAACTATGCCGATGTTCCGGCGTCGGTGGGTGCAGACTGAGAAGTACGAGCATCGGACTTTTTCTTTGTGGTTAGCTCCTGACGAGAAACTAACTCGATAGCAACCATTTCAGCCGCATCGCCAATGCGGCGACGTGTTTTGACGATCCTGGTATAACCCCCGGATCGATCTTTGAATCTTGTCGCCACATCGCTAAACAGTTTGGACACAACAGCCTTACTACGAAGAAATCCTAGGGCTCGTCGGCGGGCAGGCAGTGTACCTTCTTTGCCAAGGGTGATCATGCGATCGGTAAACCCTCGTATCTCTTTAGCTTTGGCTCCAGTAGTCTCGATACGCTCTTGGTCTAACAACGAGGTCACTAGGTTCCGAAACAACGCCGCCCGATGCTTCGTCTGCCGCCCTAGTTGTCGTCCCTTTTTTCTATGTCGCACGGTAGTCCTCTTGATTGGAAAGCATCATTCAGGCTTTGGGCTTCCATTGTGCGGAGACGCAACCTCTACCTTTGTTCCTAACGAAAGCCCCATCTCAGATAGAATTTCTTTAATCTCATTGAGTGACTTTTTACCGAAGTTCTTCGTCCTAAGCATTTCCCCTTCAGACTTCTGCACGAGGTCGGCGATTGTTTTGATATTCGCGTTCTTCAGGCAATTGGCCGCCCGAACGGACAACTCCAACTCATTCACGCTACGAGACAGATTCTTGTTCACTTCCCGGTGAGATTCTTCGTAACCCGCTTCACTCTTCCCTTCGCTGCGCTCTTCCGGGTTGATAAAAATATCCAGATGTTCACGCAAAATCCCAGCTCCCGTTGAGAGGGCGTCGCGAGGGCTGATGGTACCGTCAGTCCAGATCTCCATCGTCAATTTGTCATAGTCGGTCATACGACCGACCCGCGCATTCTCGACATGGAAATTGACTCTCCGGATCGGAGAGAAAATGGAATCGATGGCAATCACCCCGATCGGCAATCCCTCCTCTTTGTTCCGCTCGGCCGGCACATATCCACGGCCATGTTTCACCGTCATCTCGATGTCCAGAGTCGCATCCTTGTCTAGCGTGGCAATATGCAAATCAGGTGTCAGAATGGTCACATCACCATCGTGAAGAATGTCTGCCCCCTTTGCTTCTCCAGGCCCCTTCTTTTTCAACCGTATCGTCTTCGGTTTATCCGTGTGGAGCACAAGCCGCAAACTCTTGATATTTAGAATGATTGCCGTGACGTCTTCCGTCACACCAGAAATCGTCGAAAACTCGTGCACGACCCCTTCAATCTTGACGGTGGTAACCGCAGCCCCCGTGAGCGACGACAGCAAAATGCGACGGAGGGCATTACCGATCGTGGTGCCAAACCCCCGTTCAAACGCTTCCGTGGTGAATCGCCCAAATGTGGGAGAATGTGCATCCTTGTCGACTTCCACCCGCATTGGGATCTGAAAGTCTTTCATCGCTTTGATCATGACCCACCCTCCATACCATCGAATGACTAAGACATCGGCAGATAACGCCGATGTCGAAAGAACGCACTTCGTACCGACGGACTACCGCGAATATAATTCGACCACCATCTGTTCGTTGACCGGCAACGCGATCTGCTCCTTGGCCGGCAAGGCTCGCACAGTGCCCTTGAACGCTCCTTTGTCGAGCTCAAGCCAATCAGGAATGCCTCGACTATCGACCGATTCCAATGCCGTCTGGATTGTGGCCAAGTCCCGACTCCGTTCACGAATTTCGATCACATCTCCCGGTTTCACCAATGCCCCAGCCACGGTGATCTTCTTGCCGTTTATCGTGAAGTGACCATGACTCACCATTTGACGAGCTTGCTTGCGCGACGCACCAAACCCTAAGCGATAGGCGACATTGTCCAAGCGACATTCGAGCAAACGCAACAGGGCGTCGCCCGTGACGCCGGTCTGCCGTTCGGCACGCTCGAAGACGCCACGAAATTGACGTTCCTGAAGTCCATAGATTCGACGCAGCTTCTGTTTTTCGCGCAACTGCAAACTATAGTCAGAAGTTCGCTGTCGCCCCTGCCCATGTTGGCCAGGCGGATAACTCCTGCGTTCCACGGCGCACTTTTCCGTCATACAGCGCGTGCCCTTGAGAAAGAGTTTCTCACCTTCTCGCCGACACAACCGACAGACTGGACCACGATACTTTGCCACTGCTTCCTCCTCGCAAAATGACTTACTGATTCACTGAAAACAGGTCAGGCGATTTCGCTCAGTCGCACTGACCATCCATGCATGGGATCACACGCGCCGCCGTTTGGGAGGCCGACACCCATTATGTGGAATTGGCGTGACGTCGCGAATCAAATTGATCCGCAAACCGGCTCCTTGAAGTGAACGGATCGCTGATTCTCGACCCGAGCCCGGTCCATTCACATACACATCGACTTGTCGCATCCCGCTTTCCATGGCTTTTCGTGCGGCCGCCTCACCCGCCCGCTGAGCAGCAAAGGGGGTGCTTTTCCTCGAGCCTTTGAATCCTTGATTGCCTGCACTGGCCCATACCACCGTGTTTCCGCTCATGTCGGTGATGGTCACAATCGTATTGTTGAATGACGCCTGAACATGTGCCACTCCACTTTGGACAATCCGACGTTCTTTCTTTTTCCCTTTCTTGACGCTCATGTGAACTCCTCCGGCTGTTTCGGTAGGCTAGGTGCTTGAGGCCCCTTTGGTTACCGTGGGTCTCGGCTTGCTACTGACGCCTGCGCGCCGTCCTTTACGCGTTCGCGCATTGGTCTTGGTTCGTTGTCCGCGGACGGGAAGGCCTTTACGATGACGCAAACCTCGATAGGTCCCCGTATCGATCAGCCGCTTGATATTCAGCGACACTTCTTTCCGTAGGTCTCCTTCGACTCGGTAATCACGCTCAATGATTTCGCGCAACTTGACGATCTTATCTTCGCTCAGATCCTTGACACGAACCGCTCCATCAATCCCCGCTTCATGGAGAATCTTCTGAGCCGATATGCGTCCGATTCCATAGATGTAGCTCAATCCGATATCCGTTCGTTTATTCCGTAGCAAATCGATGCCGGCAATACGTGCCATTCCTTCCCTCCCGTTCTGAGTGCTGAGCCTTAAGGTCTAAGTAATGAAATGTCTCCTCATTGAGACTATCTGTAATGCCGGCTCAGAACTCAGCACTCATCGCTCGGCACTTTTCTTCACCCTTGTCGCTGTTTATGACGTGGGTTTTTGCACAAAATCCGCACGACCCCACGACGACGCACAACCTTGCATTTGGCACATATGGGCTTCACTGATGATTTGACCTTCATAACAATTCACCACTCCCGTTACTTGAAGCGATAGGTAATTCGGCCCCTGGTCAAATCGTATGGTGACATTTCCACCGTGACCTTATCGCCGGGAAGGATACGGATAAAATGCATCCGCATTTTCCCCGAGATGTGAGCCAATATGACATGGCCATTATCCAGCTTGACCCGAAACATGGCGTTAGGAAGCGTCTCCGCTACCGAACCTTGGACTTCAATAATGTCTTCTTTTGCCACGTCCTTCTGTATTCTTTCCTGATAAATTATGTCCGGGCTTTTTCCAGTTGACTCAAAATGCGAGCCGCTCCGCTGGGTTGGACGGCGATGGTATGCTCAAAGTGAGCAGAGAGGCTCCCATCTACCGTCACTGCGGTCCATCGATCATCTAGAACACGAACGGCACTCCGACCTATATTCACCATTGGTTCGATGGCGAGGACCATACCGGGTTGTAATCGAGGCCCTTGACCCGGCTTCCCATAGTTAGGAACCTGAGGCTCTTCATGCAATTGCCGACCAATCCCATGGCCCACAAACTCGGTGACAACCGAGAAGCCGGCAGATTCAACATGTTGTTGCACAGCATTCGAGATGTCTGTCAAACGATTGCCGACTACAGCCTCTTTAATCCCGAGATAGAGTGCCTGTTCGGTTACCTGAACCAATTTTGCCGTCTCCTCCGGGATTCGACCAACCATCACTGTTACCGCTGAATCCCCGTAGAACCCACCCACAATAGCACCGAGATCCAGTCCGATGATATCCCCTTCCTTCAGCTTTCGCTTCGAAGGGATGCCATGAACGACCTGTTCATTCACGGATGCACAGAGAGTTTTAGGATAGTTCCGGTAGCCTTTGAACGCCGGAACCGCCCCTCTAACCCGTATTGCCTCCTCGGCAATACGGTCCAGCTCTTCCGTGCTGATACCTGGACTGACCGCTTTCTTCACAATCGCGAGCGCTTCAGCCACCACTCTCGACGCCTCTGCCATCACCGCGATCTCGGCAGGCGTTTTCAGAATGATCATGCCGTCTGAGGTGCCGCGAGCGCTTTCACGAGGTTGTGGTATACCGTTTCAACCGCCTCGGCACCGTTAAGATGCGATAATAACCGCTGCTTCTCATAAAAGTTGATCAACGGCGCTGTTTGCTCGTCGTACACACGGAGCCGCGTCTCAATCGCCTCACGCTGATCGTCGCTCCGCTGAACCAGCGCTTCTCCGCACCGTTCACAGAGATTGCCGTTCTTGGATGGAGCAAACTCTACGTGATAGGTCGCCTGACACTTGGGACAGCTCCGACGCCCGCTCAGCCGCTTCACAATGTCCTCTCGAGAAACACTGAAATTAATCACTCGATCCAGGTGAAGGCTTCGTTCGGCGAGCACCTTCGCAAGCGCTTCCGCCTGAGGAACGGTTCTTGGGAACCCATCAAGAATAAACCCATTGGCATATGATGGATCAGCCAGCTTCTCCTGTACCAGTCCTATGACGACTGCATCTGGGACCAACCGTCCCTGATCCATATGCTCTTTAGCTTCAAGGCCAAGATGGGTCTTATTCCGAACCGCCTCTCGAAGCAAGTCACCGGTCGAAATTTTATGAATGTGGTACTGAACAACGGCTTTATCAGCCTGCGTACCTTTCCCAACACCTGGAGCGCCAAGAAACACAAGCCGCATGGTCCTAACCGCTTCTCCCTCGCAATGGAGCCATGCCCTTGCCTAAAAATCCCTCGTAATTCCGCATCAACATATGGGATTCAATTTGCTGAGCCGTATCCAGGCCCACACCAATGACAATCAGCAGAGAAGTACCGCCAAAATAAAAAGGAACATTCAGCTTGTAGATCAAAAATTCAGGAATCACACAGACGATGGCCAGATAGACAGCCCCCGCGAATGTAATCTTCGTGAGGACGTTGTAAATATAATCAGAGGTTCGTTGACCGGGCCTGATACCAGGAATAAAACCTCCGTACTTTTTCATGTTATCCGCCATATCGACAGGATTCAGAACCACCGCGGTGTAGAAGAAACAGAAAAAGATGATGAGGCCCACATACATCAACGTATAGAGGAGCGATCCCGGAGCCAGCTGCGCCCCGATCGATTTCACCCATGGCGTCTCAAAAAATCCCGCGATAGTCGCAGGAAACGCGATGATCGACGAGGCAAATATGGGAGGAATGACCCCAGCCGTATTGATCTTCAACGGAATGTGCGTGCTCTGCCCTCCATAGACCCGTCGCCCGATCACCCGCTTTGCATACTGCACAGGAATTTTTCGCCGTCCGCTTTCTAAAAACACAATCGCGGCGACGACGCCGACCATCAATAGAGCCAATCCAATCAATAAGAAGGCATTGAGCTGACCGATTTCGTACAAATTGTAGGTCTGCGCCACGGCTGCAGGCAGCCTCGCGACAATACCGGCAAAAATGATCAACGAGATTCCATTGCCGATTCCCCGTTCAGTGATCTGTTCACCGAGCCACATCAGGAAACCCGTGCCGGCCGTCAAGGTGATGACCGTCATAAGACGGAATCCCCACCCGGCATTGAGCACGAACGCTCCCTGATTCATTTGTTCCAACCCAATCGCGATACCAAACCCCTGAATCAAGGCAATACCGATCGTCCCGAACCGAGTATACTGAATGATTTTCTTTCGACCCCGCTCGCCCTCCTTGGCCAATTTGGTCAAATGCGGGATGACGACCGTCAACAATTGGAGGATGATCGATGCGCTGATGTACGGCATGATGCCCAGCGCAAAGATCGTCAGACGGGATAATGACCCACCGGAAAAAATGTCGAGAAACCCCAGCAAGGAGCCGCCCTGTTTCTGCAAAAACTCTGAAAGGGCTTCACCGTTGATACCGGGAGTCGGGATATGAGACCCGATCCGATACACCACGAGCATTCCGAGCGTGAAGAGGACGCGAGTACGCAGCTCGGGGATCTTGAAGATATTCTGAAAACTGGTCAGGAGCCGTTCAAGCACCGCCGATGACCTCGACTCGCCCTCCGGCCGCTTGGATTTTCGCTTCGGCCGATTTACTAAACTTATGTGCCTGAACAACGAGCGATCTCTTCAACTCACCGTTGCCAAGAATTTTAATCGGCAGCTTTTTTCGCTTGACTAATCCAGCATCGACCATGGCTTGCGGAGTGACCGTTTCGTTGCCGACCCACCGTTCAAAACTCTTAATGTTGACGATGGCATATTCCGTCCGTGATGGGTTGGTAAATCCGAACTTGGGCAGCCGACGCACCAACGGCATCTGCCCACCTTCAAATCCTGGACGCTTACCGCCTCCGGATCGAGCCAGCAGCCCCTTATGACCTTTGGTGGCGGTCTTCCCGTGACCGGACCCAGGCCCCCGTCCTATACGCTTCCGTTTCTTCTTTGCTCCTTGTGCGGGAGCCAAATCATGGAGGTTCATGGCTTTCCAACCTCTAGCAGGTAGCCCACCTTATGGATCATCCCTCGCACCTGAGGTGTGTCAGGATGGATAACCGTCTGTCGAATACGTCGAAGGCCCAGTCCACGCAATACGAGACGATGTCGTTCCGGCGTGCCAATGGGGCTGCGTCGCAACGTCACGCGCACGCTTTGAACACCATGTGCTGGAGTCTTTGATGTCTTTGTTGAACCCATCACGCCGTAGCCCTTTCTCGCTCTTCGGCAACTGCTTGTCGACGGAAGCGAAGAACATCATCCAAATTTCTCAATTGGGTGAGCCCGTCTAGGGTTGCACGAACCGTATTGAAGGGGTTCCCACGGCCCAATGTTTTCGCGATGACGTTATGCGCACCAACCAGCTCCACCACGGCACGAACCGCCCCCCCGGCAATGATTCCGGTACCATCGACGGCCGGCTTCAGTAACACATGCTCAGCTCCAAATAGACCATGCACTTCATGCGGGATGGTGCCGCCCTTCAGCGGGACATGAACGAGGTGTTTTTTGGCTTGTTCGACAGCCTTTGAAATCGCAACCGGGACCTCAGCGGCTTTCCCTTTGCCCATCCCAACCCAACCATGACCGTCACCAACCACAACGAGCGCGCAAAAGTTGAAGCGTTTCCCGCCTTTTACAACTTTTGCGACGCGATTGATGAATACGACTTTATCTTTCAAGTTTAACTCATCGGGATTGACTCGCACGCTCTTACCTCTCAGTCCTAAGTTCGATTACGGCTCGACGGAGATCACGCGTTTCTTTTGCTCACTTGGTCTCCAGCCTCATCTTAGAATTGCAAGCCCCCTTCGCGCGACGCATCTGCAAGCGCCTTGATTCGTCCGTGGTACATGCGGCCACCTCGATCAAAAACCACCGTGCTAACCTGGGCGGCCTTGGCACGATCGGCAATCAATTTCCCCACCGCCTTGGCCGCTTCAATTCCACCGGTTGATTTGATGGATTTACGTAATGATTTATCGAGCGATGACGCGGCCGCCAGGGTAGTGCCTTGAATGTCATCGATAATCTGAGCATAAATATGGGCCGCGCTCCTAAATACGTTCAGACGGGGCCGTTCTGCCGTTCCCATAATCACACGCCTCACTCGCCGGTGTCGTCGATCAAGCTGTCGAACTTTGTCTGCAGCATTCATAGCCAATTCCTATTTCCCAGTCTTGCCTTCTTTCTTGCGCAATGCCTCGCCCGCGTAGCGAACACCTTTTTGCTTATAGACATCCGGTGGTTTAATGGCTCGCAGATCAGCCGCCACCTGACCCACCAAGCGCTTATCAACTCCCTTGATGTTGATGAGCGTCTGCTTGTCCACTTTCACATCGATACCCGTCGGCACCTCATAGATCACTGGATTGATATACCCCACATTGAAACTTAATGTCCGACCTTGAATTTGAGTTTTGTAGCCTACGCCGGTGATTTCAAGCGAGCGTTCGTACCCTTTGGTGACCCCTTGGATCATGTTGCTCAATTCCGCACGCGTCAACCCGTGCAGCGCCCTCAGTTTACGATCATCACTCGAACGCCCGACAACGACATGCCCATTATTGACGGCAACGTCTACCCCTTGCACGAGCGACCAATCCAGCTTCCCTAATGGGCCTTTGACGGACACGGTTGATCCGGCGACTTTGACTTCCACTCCACCAGGAATTGCAATCGGCTTTTTTCCAATGCGGGACATGGTCTGTTATACCCTTCACTCAAGATCAAGATGACTCATCTGCCTACCATACCGAGCAGAGAACCTCACCCCCAAGACGACTCTTACGGGATTCTTGGTCCGTCATGATTCCTTTTGAGGTTGAAAGGATGGACACACCGATCCCATTGCGGACCTTTCTGATATCCTGACTGCCGACATAGACTCTGCGTCCCGGCTTGCTGATGCGCTCCAGCCCGGTGATCATAGGCTGTCCCTCGCCCACATATCGAAGACGCACAGTAAGAATGGGATGTCCATCGTGAACCCCATCCTCGACAGCTTCAACATAGCCTTCCTGCTTCAAAATCTCCAAAATGGCACGCTTCAGCTTCGAGGTCGGAACCGTGACCGTTTCAAAACGGCGTTGAGCGCCATTCCTTAACCGAACAAGAAGATCGCCGATTGGATCGGTAACCATGCTATATCCTTCTCTCCTCCATTGGCAGTCACCAGCGTGAGAACACCAGCTACCAGCTAGATTTTCGCACTCCGGGAATCTCTCCGCGCAGAGACATTACTCGAAAACAAATTCGGCACATCCGAAACCGGCTGAGATAGCCGCGGACTCGACCACAGACTCCACACCGATGATAGTCTCGCGTGGAGAACTTTTGTTTCGTTGCTGCCTTATTTCTCAATGCCAATCGTGACACGCGCACTCCTTCCGTCCAAACAGACGGCGTTAATTCATGGCGCTCTCACGCCCGGAACGGCATACCTAGGTGCTTCAAAAGAGCTTTCCCTTCGTCATTCGTCCTGGCTGTGGTGACGACCGTAATGTCCATCCCATGGATCGAGGCGACTTCATCGTACTTGATTTCAGGAAAGATGAGCTGCTCTTTTAAACCAAGGGTATAGTTCCCTCGACCATCAAAAGCCTTGGGGGAGACGCCGCGGAAGTCTCGTATTCGAGGAAGCGCCAACGTCACGAGCCGATCGAAAAACTCATACATTCGCCGACTACGGAGCGTCACCTTTGCACCAATGGGCAATCCTTGCCTGAGCTTAAATCCGGCGATGGCTTTTTTGGCTCGAGTCACGACCGGCTTTTGGCCGGTAATCATTCCCAATTCAGTCACCGCACTCTCCAAGAGCTTCACATTCTGAATCGCCTCGCCCATTCCGACGTTCAACACTACACGCTCAAGCTTGGGGACCTGCATCACGTTCTTGTACCCAAACTCCTTCATGAGCGCTGGAACCACCTGCTGTTCGTACATGTCGCGAAGCCGCGGTCGAAACTTGGACTCCTCGCTTCCCTGGTCCAATTGCGGCGCAGGCTCCTTCTTCGAGGATTTTCGATCTGACGGCTTATTCGGTCGGTTTTTCGGTTCCTTGGCCATGACGTAACCTATTCCACGCTCTCGTTGGATTTCTTACTGAAGCGCACACGTCGACCGTCTTCCAAAATCCTGATCCCTATCCGGGTAGGCTTCTGTGTGACCGGGCAGAGGAACATGACGTTGGAAATCTGAAGAGGCGCCTCTTTCTCCAGAATACCCCCCTGCTTCGCCTTTTGATTCGGCTTGGTGTGACGCTTGATGATATTCAGCTTCTCCACAACCACCTTCCCCGCACGCAGGTCGATCGACAGAACCTTCCCGGTCTTGCCTCGTTCACGACCAGAAACCACCACAACTGTATCCCCTTTTCGGATTTTACTTTTTCGGAGTGCTTCCACGATGCCTCTCGTTCGTCCTGCCCTACAAAACTTCAGGTGCCAAGGAAATGATCTTCATGAATTTCTTCCAGCGGAGCTCGCGGGCGACGGGACCAAATATACGCGTTCCAATCGGCTCGCCCTCTTTATTGATTAAGACGCACGCATTTCGATCAAACTTAATATAGGATCCATCCTCCCGACGAACCTCCTTCGTCGTTCGAACAATGACGGCCCGACTCACATCCCCCTTCTTCACGCTGGCTTGAGGGATCGCCTCCTTCACGGCCACCACCACGATATCTCCGAGCGACGCATAGCGCCGTCTCGTCCCGCCGAACACATGAAAGCACATGGCCTGTTTCGCTCCCGAATTATCGGCCACATCCATATACGTATAGTTCTGAATCATCGCTATATTCCTACGCGCAACAAAAAACGGAGGACTCTAAGAAATATCACTGCTTACTTTTCTGGTTGACCTTTTTCCATGACTTGGACAACACGCCAGTTCTTTTCTTTGCTCAGAGGCCTGGTCTGCACGAGCTTGACCCGATCTCCCACTTTACACACACCACTTTCATCATGGGCCTTCAGTCTTGTCACCCGTCTCAGGACTTTCTTATAAACCGGATGAACGACCGACCTCGACACCACGACGACGACCGTCTTTTGCATCTTGTTACTGACGACGTCACCATACCAATGACGACGTTTTACCATCTCAGCCATAGCGTCCCTTACCTTTTAGCCCCCTCTGCTCGGGCCTTCACTTGCTGGAGAACAGTTTTTACCCGTGCAATATCCCGCTTCGTCTTCCGGATTTGCATCGGATTCTCGAGGCGCCCGGAGCCGAACTGAAATCGTAGATTGAACAGCTCCTGCACTAGCTGCTTTTCTTTGTCCATAAGCTCACCTGCCCCCAGGTGCTGGAGCTCTTTGATGTCCAACGCCATCGCCATACCCCTTGCCCCCTTTAGAGCTTCAAGAACTTACCCAAACTCGCCGCGAACGATCAGCTGCGTGGCAATCGGCAGCTTGTGCGAAGCAAGACGAAACGCCTCTCGGGCGATTTCTGGCGTGACTCCGTCCATCTCATAAAGAATCCGGCCAGGCTTCACAACAGCAACCCAGTATTCAGGATTGCCCTTTCCTTTACCCATTCGAGTTTCCGCCGGCTTCTTGGTGATCGGCTTGTCGGGGAAAATGCGTGTCCACACCTGCCCACCCCGTTTCACATACCGAGTAATAGCAATGCGTGCAGCCTCAATTTGCCGACTGGTCACCCAGCCTGGCTCCAATGCTTTCAGGCCAAACTCCCCCAAGGTAATCTGTCCTCCGCGATAGGCCTTACCCGTCATCCGGCCCTTCTGCATTTTTCTGAATTTGACTTTTTTAGGCGCTAACACAGCTCGATCTCCTCACTCAAACCGGCGATCTAACGATGATTCGGCTTTGATAGGCTGAACAGGAAGAAGCTCTCCTTTGTAGATCCAGGTCTTCACCCCGATCTGCCCCATTGTCGTGTGCGCTTCGGCGAACCCATAATCTATTTCCGCGCGGAGCGTATGCAGCGGCACACGCCCTTCTCGATACCACTCCGTCCTGGCGATTTCGGCGCCACCCAGTCGACCAGCCACCATGATCTTGATACCCTGAGCACCAAGCCGCAAGGCGGACTGAACGCTTCGCTTCATGGCCCTCCGAAAGGCGACGCGCTTCTCAAGCTGAGTTGCGACATTTTCGCTGACCAGCTGCGCATCAAGCTCAGGCTTCTTAATTTCCTTGACCGTGATGTAGACCTGCCCTCCGTACTGTTTTTCAAGGTCCGCCTTCAACTTATCAACTTCAGCCCCTTTACGGCCGATGATGATGCCTGGGCGAGCCGTATGAATGATCAGCCTGGTCTGATCGCCGGAACGTTCAATTTCGACCTTCGATACGCCAGCATGATACAGCCGCGCCTTGACCATTTTTCTAATCTTGACGTCCTGGTGGAGCAGCTTGGCGTAATCTTTTCCGGCATACCAGCGAGAGCTCCAAGTATAGTTATAGCCAAGCCGATAGCCGATTGGATGTGTTTTTTGACCCATGCGTTGTATGCCTCAATAGAGAGAAATAAGCTATTTCCTTTTGCTCTGAGTTTCCGGCGCCGCCACGACGACGGTAATGTGACTCGTGCGCTTCTGAATGGCATTGGCTCGCCCCATCGACCTCGCACGCACACGCTTATATGTTGGACCGCAATCGACGAATGCCTTGGAGATCACCATGGATTCACCATCGCCCATCTCCTTCAGCTCGGCATTTGCCACAGCAGAACGAACGATTTTTTCAACCACCCGCGCAGCATGACGAGGGATGTGCTTCAGCATAGCCAACGCCATCGCCACCTGCTTTCCGCGAATCATATCAATCACCGGTTTGGCTTTGCGCGGCGCAACACGAACAAATCTCAGAATTGCATGTGCTTCAGTCATTTTCAAAACCCTGTTACCGACCAATTCCCCATGATCGATGACGCTACGCTTCGCGCCAGCGCTTGATAGACTTACCGACTGACTTTATCTACTTAAGGGCCACGGCTTTTTCAGTCTTGGCCTGACCATGCCCCTTGAAGAACCGAGTCGGTGCAAACTCGCCAAGTTTATGACCGACCATGTTTTCAGTGACGAACACGGGAATGAATTTCTTCCCGTTATGAACCGCAAACGTGTGACCGATCATGTCTGGAACAACCGTTGAGCGTCGCGACCACGTCTTAATCAGCTTACGGTCCTTCGTCTGATTCATCTGCTCGACTTTTTTGAGGAGATGGCCGTCGACAAATGCTCCTTTACTTACCGATCTAGGCATTGCGCACTCCTGACTTACGTCGAGCGATGATAAACTTATCTGTTTTTTTGTTTTGCCTGGTCTTATAACCCTTGGTCGGAAGACCCCATGGAGAGACGGGATGCGGGTTCCCTTGCCCCGACTTTCCTTCGCCACCGCCGTGAGGATGGTCAACAGGATTCATGACGACCCCTCGGACATGCGGTCTTTTTCCCTTCCAACGACTCCGTCCAGCCTTCCCGACGCTGACATTCTCGTGATCGACATTTCCAACTTGCCCGACGGTCGCCATACAGATTCCCAAGATTTTGCGCATTTCCCCGGATTTCAGACGCACCTGAACATAATCACCATCCCGCCCCATGACTTGCGCGAATCCGCCGGCGCTTCGAATCAACTGACCGCCCTTTCCAGCCTTCAATTCAAGATTGTGAATGGTCGTACCAAGAGGCATATTGATCAATGGCAACGCATTCCCCGGCCGGACCTCCGCCTGTGGACCCGATTGTATTTCATCGTTCACGCTCAGCCCGACGGGAGCCAAGATATACCGCTTCTCTCCGTCCCGATACTTCAAGAGCGCGATTCTTGCTGATCGATTCGGATCGTACTCGATCGCTTCCACCTGCGCTGAAACCCCAACTTTATCGCGCAAGAAATCGATCGTACGATAGAGGCGCTTGTGCCCTCCGCCACGAAACCGTATGGTCATCCGACCATCGTTGTTCCGCCCTCCACTTCGGAGATGAAAAGCAGTCAACGATTTCTCCGGCTTCTTGTTGGTTAATTCCTCGGTCACCACGGCCGTCATACCTCGGCGACCTGGAGACGTTGGCCGATACGATTTCAACCCCATGATGATGCTCCCATCTTCCAAACCTCTCGAACAGGCAGACTATCCGGACTCCACTAGGCGCTTTCGTACATCTCCAACTTCTCACCTTCCTTAAGAGTCACCAGCGCTTTCTTCCAATCGGAACGCCTACCTGAGAACCGGCCGAGTCGCTTGATTTTTCCACGGATATTCATGACGTTGATCTTCTCAACCTTGACTTTTAAGAGTGCCTCGACGGCTTGCCTGATTTGAATGCGATTCGCGTCAGGATGAACCACGAAGCCGACCGTATTTGTTTTTTCACGAAGTCCGGTAATCTTCTCCGTCAATAACGGCCGAATCAAGACCCTGTGGCTATCAACTTTCATGACCACACCTCGCTCACAGGACCAAGTTCTCGCTCAGCGATCATAATCACTTGGGCGCGAACAACATCGTACACGTTCAACTGATCGGCACTGAGCACTTTCACGGCAGTCAAATTGCCCGCGGCCTTCAAGATGTCAGACTGTTCTTTCCCGACGATCACCAACGTATGATCACCCCCGGTGAATTGCTTTAACGCTTGCGCTAATAACTTCGTCCTGGGCTGCTGCAGAGAAAGATCCGACACGACAAACAATTTGCTCTCCGCCACTTTAGCCGATAAGGCGCTCTGCAGCGCAATACGATACTTCTTCTTCGACATGGAATAGGCGTAGCTCCGCGGCTTAGGCCCAAAAACACTTCCCCCATGACGCCAGACGGGAGAGCGAAGAGACCCAGCCCGTGCACGTCCCGTATGTTTTTGCTTCCACGGCTTTTTCCCAGACCCGCTCACTTCACCTCGCCGCAACGTAGAAGCCGTTCCCCTGCGTTCACAGGCGCGTTGCATGACGACCGCTTCATGCACCAACGCCGGACGAGGTTCACTACCGAATACTTGCGGGGATAAATCGACCGTACCCACCTTCTTTTTCTGTAAATCGATCAGATCGATAGTAGGCATGCTAGCTCTTCTTTGACTTTCGCACGACAACGACACCATTGGTGGCCCCAGGAACAGCCCCACGGACAAAGATGAGATTTTCTTCAGGTCGCGACTCGATGACTTTCAACCGCTGGACCGTGACCCGCTCCGATCCCATATGACCTGGCAGGGTCTTCCCTTTCCACACGCGAGAAGGAAACGAACTTGCACCGATGGAACCTGGCGCCCGATGAAACATGGACCCATGCGACTCGGGACCGCCCGCATAGTGGTGTCGCTTGACGACACCTTGGAATCCTTTACCCTTCGATACGCCGATCACATCGACCCAGTCGCCCTTCTTGAACATACTCACCGTGACTGATTGACCGACCGTCGGCTCTCCGTCCCTTCGAAACTCGCGCAACACACGACTGGGAGGCGCTTGATTTTTCTTCAGATGACCCAATTCCGACTTCGATAGCTTGCGTTCTTTGATTTCGCCAAATGACAGTTGAACCGCCTCGTACTGATCCCTCTCCTTAGTCCTCACCGTCACAACGCGGCACGGGCCTGCCTCAATCACCGTCACCGGCGTCAAGCGACTCTCATCAAAAACTTGCGTCATTCCCAGTTTTTTCCCAATCAGTCCGTTTGTCATATCCATCCAGTGCCGAGCGCTGCGTCCTGAGTGCTGAGATTTAAAACTCGGCACTCAGGACTCACAACTCACAACTTTATTTCTACATCCACCCCCGCCGCCAAATTCAACTTCATCAACGAATCCATTGTCTCAGGCGTAGGCTCCATGATATCGAGCAACCGCTTGTGCGTACGCATCTCAAATTGCTCACGAGATTTCTTATCGGCGTGCGTCGACCGCTGCACCGTAACTTTTTCAATCCTCGTGGGAAGCGGAATCGGACCCACTACCTTGGCGCCGCTGCGCCGGACAGTCTCGACAATTTCCGTGACCGACTGATCCAGCACTCGGTAGTCAAAACCCCGCAATCTGATCCTGATCCGCTGATCGACTTTCACGTCATTACTCCTAAGCTCTCAATTGACAGGTTTGAGACTTACGCCAGAATTTCCGTGACGA
>JAFEBM010000018.1 GCA_018242685.1 Nitrospira sp.
AAAATCTCCGGACACCACTGATACACCCTGTATCTTTTTGTCTGAACCTCATGTGTCTCGGCGTTGCCTCTCTTTACTCTAAACTTAGGAATGCAGACAGAATACGTACATCAGTAGGATACCTCTAAGTTCTTGTGTATAGCATCGCTTTTGCTTGTTGCTGCCAAGGATGTGAAGTGCCTCTTAGGATGGAGGCAAGCTTAGTAGATGAAGCGCTGGAGATGACTTCAGGGTGAGCGAGAAGGCTGTAGGGTGTGTCGCATAGGACGATCAAGAAGGGATCGTTGCCCCAAGCAAGGAGGAGCATGATGGGCAAACACTGGGCAATGGGGAAACAAGGTCGAGCTGCTGTGGGCGCGGTCGGCCTGAGTGTCATGTGTGCGCTCGTAGTCGGCTGCGGGAGCGGTAGCTCAGGCGGAGGAGTGGCTCCACCGGTCTCACCGACAGCGGGAACCGTGATGGGGCAAGTCGTCTCGCTGGCGAACAGTGCCCCCGTAAGCGGGGCAACGGTCAAGACAGACACGGGGACCGCAACAACCGCAGCCGATGGGAAATTCACTGTGCCGGCTCCTGCCGGAGACCGCGTTCTTCTTCATGTGGAAATGAACGGATTCGGCGAGGCCTTTCCGGTCGTTCGTGTGACATCAGGACAGACGACCAATCTTGGTGTCAAGCTCGTGCCGACCGGCGCCACAGCAACCGTGTCTGTGGCGGCAGGCGATACAGTCGCAGTGCCCAATTCACCGGCGCGGGTGACGATTCCGGCCAATGGTGTGGCGCCGCAGACGGGCGGGACACCGGCTGGGACGGTCACGGTTTCGCTGACCCCCATCAATCCGTCCCTGGACACGAACCTGATGCCGGGTGGGTTCACTGGGATCTCCGCCGCCGGCGGGACGGCGCAGCCGATCGAAAGCTTCGGCGCCCTGTTGGTTGATATCAGAGACAGCACGGGCACACGCTACACCTTGGCACGAGGAAAGACTGCGACGATCCGGATTCCGCTCGGGACAAACTCCACCAACCCTCCCACCACAGTTCCGCTTTGGTTTTTTGATGAAACGGCGGGGGTATGGAAGGAAGAAGGCACGGCGACGCTACAAGGCACGGCTCCGGATCAGTACTACGAAGGCACGGTCGCGCACTTCAGCTATTGGAATGCCGATCTCGTCCTGGAGAGCATCTTCGTCACCGGCTGTGTGAAGGACGCCAATGGACACCCGGTCGCCTTTGCGCTCATTCAAACGGAAGGCATCGATTACACGGGAGCAGCGATAGACATCACGGCGGCCGATGGAACATTCCAGATCGCCATGCGCAAGAATAGCCGAGCGAAACTGGGTCTCTTCGATTTCGATCTACAGACCTTCAATTACGTGCCGATCTCGAACCTGGTGACGGTCGGACCATCGGTGACAGATATTCATCTGTCTAATTGTCTCGTGAAGCAGCCAGGGCCACTGACGATCATGACGGCGGCCCTTCCCGGCGGCAATGTCGGGGTGGCGTACAATCAGACCTTGGCTGCGACAGGTGGAGTGCCTGGTTACGTGTGGAGCCTGAATACCGGGTCGAATCCCTTGCCGTCCGGGTTGGCGCTGAATCCTTCGGGTATTCTTTCCGGCGCTCCAACGGCGGTCGGCACCACGACGATTACCATCAAGGTGACCGATTCAGCTGGAGGGACTGTGACGAAAGGGTTCACATTGACCATCGCCGCACCGGGGGCACAGCCGCTGTCGATCACGACTCGCGTACTTCCTGGCGGGACTGTGGGCACAGCCTACAACGCCACATTGACGGCGACGGGAGGCACCGGCGCCAAGGCGTGGAGCATCAGCTCCGGGACCTTACCGGCAGGATTGTCACTGGATGCTGCAAGTGGGGTCATCAGCGGCACACCGACAGCGCCTGGTCCGTTCACGTTTACCGTGCAGGTCCAGGACAGTGGCACACCGCAGCAGTCGGCGCAGCAACAGCTTTCCATCCCGATCATTCCGAGCGGGGGCGGCGGTGGGGGGACTGGTGGCGGCGGTGGGACGGTAACGGTCTCTGGCGCCCCGGCATCGGTGCGTGGCACCTTCGTTTCCAATACGGGAACAACTGGGGAAGCTTCACTAACTTTTCCGTCAGGGAACTCGTTTTCAGTCACCTGGGAAGAGAATTCACCAGACACAGGCTACGGCGCACTACTTGTGCTCGGAGGAGGTACGGCGGCTGGTATTCCGGTATTGGCTGCCGACTTTTCGGCAGGTGACACGACGAGTCATTTCCAATGGAGTTGCCATACTGGTCGTGCGCAGCAGTGCAACGGGCTCACGATCAACCGAATGGCGGGCACGGCGACGCTCTCAAATGTGGTCTTAACCGACCCAATCAACAATACTCCGCCGATCACCTTGAACGGCACGTTGACCTTTACGCCGTTCTAGGTTGGATTCAGGAAGGGCTCGGCGGGGATTCCCGCCGAGCCCTGTCGGATGAGAAGACAAGGCTTCGATCGTGTCGTCAGATAGGGTGAAGCTATGTATTTCAGTGGGCTGCCTAACGGTAGAACTGACGGCTTTTGTTGCAAGGTATCTTCACGATGCGTATCTGTTCCGATACAATCTGTATCTTTTTGTGTCGACCCTCATGCCGTGGTTGTTTGTTGGTCATAGTTGTATTCACGGAATGCATCGGGCAATGTACGCATTCGCAGAAGAGTAAGAAGAGATCGTTCTTCGTATCGATCTTGCACGATCCGGTGCACAGGAGGCCTCATACGGAATCTATGCAACCGGCGCCTGTATCACCAGGGCTTCTAAGGGACATTCATCACCAGGGGCAATAATGTATGGCAAGGAGGGTAAGATGAAAAGGACAGCGGATTCGCATTTGTTTGCAGTGGCGCATGTGGCTCTGGCAGGAGCGGTGGTGATGTTATTATCCGGCTGTGCGGCCTCGCAGACCATGATCAGTAAACGAAATCTGGATGTGCAGACCAAGATGAGCGAGACGATTTTTCTCGATCCAGTCGGGCCAGATAAGAAAGTGATTTTTGTTGAAGTTCGGAACACGTCCGACAAAGACAATTTTGATATTGCCGCTCCGATTAAGGACGCCGTTACAAAACGAGGCTATCGAATCACGCAGAATCCAGATGAGGCACACTATCGACTTCAGGCTAATGTGCTGAGTGTCGCCAAGACTGATCCGACGGCGGCCCAGCAGGCCTTAGCTGGTGGGTATGGTGGACCGCTGATGTCCGCTCTTGGTGGTGCTGCGGCTGGAGCGGCGATTGGGGGGCTGGCCGGAGGAAGTTACGCTACGGCCGGCATTGGGGCTGGTGCGGGGGCCTTGGTCCTTGGCGGGGCTGAAATGGTAACCGGTGCGTTGGTCAAAGATGTGCTCTTTATGGTGGTGACGGATGTCCAGGTTGTTGAGAAGGCTGCTGAAGGGGTTATTGTCCGACAAGACAACCAGCAGGATTTGAAACAAGGTATCGGAGGCTCACAGCAACAGACTTCATCCGAAGTGACGAAGTATAAGAAGTATCGGACCAGGGTCGTCAGTACGGCGAATAAAGCGAACCTGGATTATGAGGAAGCAGCGCCCGCGTTGACACAAGGTCTGACGCGCTCTTTGGCAGGCTTATTCTGAAGATGTCTTAAAAGGGTGTCCTATTTCTCTAACGAATGCTCGATCGCGTAAATTAGTCGAATGGAGGAGGGTATGGGACGTGTGGCGCTAGGTCTCATCAGTTGTGCGCTTACCTTCACGATCGCTATGGCCGGAGTGCTTCAGGCAGGGGAGAAGGAAGATATGGAGGCCATACAGAAGCAACTCAACAAGAATGTATTGGAAAAACCCTTCCGCCCTGGTGACGCCGCTGCACTCGATGCGTATTTACAGCAGGCCATTAAGAACAATACTCCGCCCCCGCAAACGCAGCCGCCTTCCGGTTGGCAGCCAGGTTGGACATGCAATAATCTGATGTATTCGTTCTATCAATATCGAAATTGCCTTCATTACTACCAATATTATGGGTATTACTACATGTATTAACGACAAGGAAGGAGGATCGCTGAGGGAAGAGAAGCATTCTCTCCCTCGGCGGCAACTCAGCGCATCTCTGTTGAGTATCCATCCACCGGGTGCGCTGTAAGGGCCTGAATCCCTCTGGCCAGAGTGAGTGATGCCGTTCTATCTCATGGGGGATGTCCCTTGCAATGAAGTGGATAGGCACTGGCTGACCAGGCCGGTGGCCACGCTCAGGGCTTCCTGATTCAAGAGCCGCACTTCCACCGCCGTCATCTGTTTTCCGACGTTGGCTTTGGCGGTTGCCAGACAGTGGAGTTTCATCTCCGCCGTGTTTACGGCAATAATCTTCAGCGGCAATGTGACCTCCCAGGTATCGATCTGGTTTCGCAACCCATAGAGTTCGTTCAGGTCTTGGTAGAGGGAATCGAAGACCACCACGTAATCCAAGCCTAAAAAGTGCCCGATCTTCGCCAGATCTTGATCCTTGACCATCCCCTTGGCCTGAAATCGAAACTCCCGTTCGATATCGTCGACGCTGCGTCGTTCTACGACGATCAGGCTCGGAATCGACGCTTTGATTGAGAAGATGGTTTGTTCGAGGGCGACCCGCACAAGTCGATCAGCCTCGTCGCGATCCTCGTGGAGGAGCCCAATTTTTGATCCAGGAGCCAGCAAAACCGGAATGGGTCGGGAGGTGGTTGTGTCGAATTGTATGCCATGGTGATTTTGGCTGGTTTCGAATGGCTGCCCGCTTGTTAAAACGGGAGCGATCGATCCGGTACAGCCGAACAGCGTCAGTCCGAGTGTTGTGAGCCAAAGACTGCCGATCCGGAGTGCGCGGTGTTGTCGTGGCGTCGCCATCAGGGGCGTGCTCTTGCTTTGGTCATATCCGCGGCAATGTAGTCTTGCTCAAACCCCCATGCAGCTCCTGTTATGACGTCGATAGCCAGGCCGACCGGAAAGAGCGGCAGGATATTGCCGATGAGCGATGGGCCGATAAGGAATTCATGTTTGATCATGATGTGCTGCGGTTCATACCCTTCTTTTATGAAGGTGGCCTGGTGACTTGATGCTCGCGGTAGCGAGATGGTGCGAGGAGTCACAAACTGCACCATATTATCGAGTGTGACGGCAACACCCGGCGGTTTGGAGTCGAACGTGATGTCCTGTTTTTCTCCGTGAAGCAAAAAGCCACATCCGGATAGTGAGAGCAGGCACATGGTGACGCTAAGAAGGAATGGCATGGCGCTTTGAGCATCGCGTGGTATGCTTATCGTGCATTTATGCTGGTATAGGCCTCTCATGAGACATGTCTCCAACCGTGTCAGCGCAGGCTGAGCATGTACGCCTGATACTATCGTACAAGCATAGGCTGTACAATGTTGTTGTCGGTTGAGAGATTGTCAGGCTGGGAGGAGAAGAAACTTTCTCATGCGCGTAATACTTCCTATGGCGCTAGCGATGTCGGCGGGTTGTCTGTCGACCGATGTATGGGCTGACTATTCATCCGGGTTGGACGCCTACAAGCGTGGGGACTATGCCCTAGCTATGCATGAATGGCGAGCATTGGCTGAGGAAGGACATGCCCAAGCACAGGCAAGTCTCGGGTGGTTATATCTCAATGGGCGTGGGGTTGCACGGGACTATGCGCAGGCCAGGCAGTTCTTCGAAATGGCGGCGGCACAAGGGCAAGCAGTAGCGCAGTATAACCTGGCCCAGCTCTACAATAATGGACAGGGGGGAGCACAGGACTTTGCTCAGGCCTGTCATTGGTATGAAAAAGCCGCTCTTCAGGGTAGTGAGGATGCACAAGTGAATCTTGGCACGTTGCATTACAACGGTCTGGGATGCCGGAAGGATTATGAGGAAGCAGCATTCTGGTTTCAGTTGGCCGCAAAACAAGGGAACGGCTTAGCCGCTATAAAACTTGGGTTTATGTATGAGGATGGGCGTGGGGTGACGCAGGACTTGGTCCAGGCCTATAAGTGGTACAACCTTGGCGGAACGAACGGGGAGACGATGGGAACTCAGTCTCGCGATGAACTGTCGAAGCGAATGACACCTGCTCAAATTCAAGAGGCACAACAACTGACAAAGGAGTGGATGACCGGCGGGCGCTAATTCAGCAGGAGTTTCCTATCTGGGAGGAGGAGGGCGAGACCATGAAGAGGGTTGATTCCATTTTTGCTCCTATCGGTGCTCCTGAAGGTGGGCGCAAGCCGTTAGGTTCCATTTCACACGAACGCAGTCCTGTTCCGTAAGGTCTGAAAACTATCTTAGGTGAGGATGAAATGAGTCTTTAGGGAACTCCAGCGACTCGCGCAGGCATGGGTCTTGTATTTCCAAGGACGCCCAGCGAAACTGGAAATACAAGGGTGAGCCGTGTCGCGAATCTGGAGTACAGGTCTGCAAGGCGGGTTAATCGTCGCGCTTTTATTCGGGTCCATCGGCACTCTTTTCTACAACGCGTATTCTGCTACGACGCTTCCGCAACGAGAGTTGGAGGTTCGCACCTCTTTGCAGGAAGCCAGCCGCCTCATGGCTGAATCTGCGGCCTCAACAATTCGATCGTTCTCACGGCAAAATCCAGAACAGCTGGAGGAATTGCATCAATCCTTAGCCTCAGCTGCAAATCAAGTTCTCACTACCTTCCCCGGTATAGAAGGCGGTTTTTATTTGCGCGATGCGAATCGGTTTAGTGGCTATAGCTTTCCTACCGCCGGCGTTATGCATCCTTCAGAACCGTCTAGGACCGATCCGCCACCTTTGGAAGCCCCGTTGATTCGCCAACAAGCTCAACAAAGCCTCTCGGAACAAACCCCACTCTTCACCGTACGGGATGTGGGCCCCAGCCGTGTCATGATCGTGACCGAGGCAATCGGACCCGAACGTCCTGCACCCGCTGCGACCTGGGGGATGATTCGCCTCACAGGACCGGAACAACTGCAAAGCCAACTTCATCGATATGAACTGTCCGTCGGTCTCGCATTAGCGGGTCTGGCGCTGGCATTGGTCCTGACGTTCACGCTCAGTCAATCGTTGACACGACAACGATCTACGCAGGCGAGGCTTAAGGAAGAGTTACGACGAGCTGAACAGCTTGCGTCGCTCGGGAAAATGCTCGCCGGCGTAGCGCATGAGATACGAAACCCCTTGGCGGGCATCCGCTCGACGATTCAGCTCTGGCAACGGTTTCCCGATCAAACTCATATCACTGGTTCCGTTGATGCGGTCTTGCAGGCAACCGAACGCCTCAACGAGATTCTCACTCGCCTCTTGCATTTTGCGAGGGGCGAACATGCGGATCGGCGGCCGATCCAGATGAACGAGTTGGTGGCGGAGACATTCAAACTGCTGGAAGCGCAAGCCGCTGCCCAGGGCGTAAGCCTCGATTCCGACCTGGAACAAGGATTGCCCCCGGTGCTGGGATCTCCCACCGCATTACGCCAAGCCCTGTTGAACCTCGCCACCAATGCGCTTCAGGCCATGCCGAATGGAGGCCGCCTCCATTGCTGTACGAGCGAACAAAAACAGGCACGGACTGTGGAGATCACCATCACAGACACCGGCTCCGGCATTTCACCCGAAGATCAGGAGCATCTGTTTGAACCATTTTTTACCACTCGTCCAGAAGGAACGGGTCTGGGACTGGCATTGTGTCGCGAGATCGTTCTTCAACAGGGCGGGGTAATTGAACTTGACACGCGATCAAATCCGGGCGCGACGTTCCGAGTTATTCTTCCGACGGCTGAACGGTAGAGACCATGACGACACCGTACGACTCAGACACGATCCTCATTGCGGACGACGATCCGGTCATTCGCAGAAACCTGCATGTGCTCATGGAATCGGAGGGATATCACGTCGTGGAAGCAGCGGACGGCCTGGAAGCCGCCAAAGCACTGGAGGCTCTCTCCATTACCCTGGTCCTGCTCGATCTCAAGATGCCGGGACGCACAGGTTTGGATGTCTTGCGCGATCATCAGGACCGGCTGGAGGATACGCCGGTCATTGTCATCACCGCCTTAGGAGGAAGTAGTGCGGCCATCGAAGCGATGAAGCTCGGGGCCTATGACTATATCACCAAGCCGTTCGATCTTGACGAGGTCCTCTTCACCGTTCGGCGGGCGCTGGAGCAGACCACCTTAGTGGCGCAAGTACGGGCATTGACGAGCCACGGCGATCAGGCGGACTCACCCCACGATGAGCTGATCGGGCAAAGTCCTGCGATGCTTGCAGTGTTTAAAACCATCGGAAAAGTGGCGGCAACTCATGAACCGGTATTAATCCTCGGTGAAAGCGGCACCGGCAAAGAACTAGTGGCAAATGCCATTCATCGCAATTCGGATCGCGCAGAGAAACCTTTCGTTAAGGTTAATTGCGCCGCGCTCAGCCCGATGTTATTGGAGAGCGAGTTTTTTGGGCACGAACGCGGGGCCTTTACCGGCGCAGTCACGCGTCGGATCGGGCGGTTCGAACAAGCGAGCGCGGGAACGTTGTTTTTGGACGAAATCGGCGATCTGGGCCTCGACTTACAAGCGAAACTTCTCCGCACGTTGCAAAGTGGACAGTTCGAGCGTGTCGGGGGTGAACAGACGATTCAGGTTGACGTTCGGATCGTTGCGGCGACAAACCATAACCTCTCTACGCTGATCGCCGAACATCGTTTTCGCGAGGATTTATATTACCGTTTGGATGTGGTCACAATCGAACTGCCACCGTTGCGTTCTCGGCGTGGGGACATTCCTTTTCTCGCTCAACACATCATCCGGACGCTGGCGAAAAAATACAAGTGGCCGCAGTTGTCGATTTCTTCCGAAGCGGTGCAGCACCTCTCTCTTCAATCATGGTCAGGAAACATCCGCGAGTTGCAAAATGTGTTGGCTCGGGCGGCCATCTTGACGAGAGGCCGTCTCATTCAGACGGAGGATCTCAAGGCCGGCGGATTGCCGTCTTCCAGCTCTGTTCAACCTTCGCCTTCTGAATCGGCATTCCATCTCAAGGAAATCCTTGCCGAAACCGAACGACGCGTCATTCAGGAAGCCCTGAATCATACGGCATGGAATCGCACGCAGGCCGCCCATCTCTTGGGCATCAGCCGACGGCAACTCTTCGACAAAATCCGCGAGTACGGCCTCATACGAAAAGTCTGACTGCTGAGAGGAATTCCCTCACCCTGGGAGATTTCTTCTCATCCCGCCAGGTCAAACTCCTGACAACGGGGGTGCAGCTGTTTCTCCTTGCTCCAGCTTGTGTCGCCTGTCTCGACCTCCTGTGGGCGAACAATTCTCAACAATCCAGAGGTTCGCGGCCTCTTTCGTAATGAAGCGGATCAGACTCAATCTCCCGCTGTCGCGAGCCGCCTCATGGTCTATTGCTTGCTCCGTCTGTCTTTGGAATCACTGAATTCGGAAAGAGTTTCATCATGTGGATTCTTTTTTCTGCCTTGCGTCGTCCTGTGACCATCATTGTGGTCATCGTCGCGGTAGCGCTCTGTGCCGTCCTCGCCCTGTCCAGCATGCCCATCGACATCTTCCCCGACCTCGGATTGCCCGCCATTTACGTGATTCAGCCGTATGGCGGAATGGCGCCATCCCAAATGGAAGCGTACCTGGTCTCCTTCTATGAATACCATGTCCTCTACATTTTAGGGATTGAACACGTTGAGTCCAAATCGATTCAGGGCGCCGCGCTCATCAAACTCTTCTTTTATCCGGGCACTGATATGAACCAGGCATTGGCGCAGACGGTGGCCTACATCGACCGATCACGCGCTTTTATGCCTCCCGGCACATTGCCTCCGGACATCATCCGCTACGATGCCGGTAGCGCGCCTGTCGGCTATCTGGTGTTCCACAGCGAGACGCGCAGCGCCGGCGAAGTACAAGATTTGGCATTGTTTCGTGTACGGCCGCTGTTCTCCACGCTTCCCGGTGTTTCCGCGCCACCGCCCTTCGGAGGAAACGCCCGTACCGTGGTGATTCACGTCGATTCCGAGCGACTTCGGGCCTATCAAATGTCTCCGGAAGAGGTGGTTCAGGCCGTCAACAAAGGGAATGTGATTACACCGGCAGGCAATGTGCGGATTCACAATCTCATGACGATCACCTCGCTCAATGCCGTGGTTTCCGATATTCAACAGTTCCGTGATCTTCCCATCCGAACCGGCGCAGGCCCCACGGTCTATCTCCGTGATGTCGGGTGGGTTGAAAATGGAACGGACATTCTGACGGGGTATGCGCTCTTCAACGGCCGACGGGCGATCTATATCCCCGTCACGAAACGGGCGGATGCTTCGACTCTGGCGGTGATCAATCGAGTCAAGGAAGCATTGCCCAGCTTCAAAGCCGTTATCCCTGATGATATCGACATCTCGTTGGAGTTCGATCAGTCGGCGATCGTGACCAATACGATCAAGGCGCTCGGCATCGAGATTCTATTGGGGTCGTTGCTGACCGGACTGATGGTATTGGTTTTTTTGCGGAGCTGGAGGAGCAGCCTGATTGTGCTCTTGACCATTCCCTGTGCGCTGCTGGGGTCGGTCGTTGGCTTATGGGTTACGGGCCAGACGATCAATATCATGACACTAGGTGGGTTGGCATTGGCCGTGGGGGTGCTTGTTGACGCCTCGACGGTTGCGATTGAAAGTATTCATGCCCATCTCGGAAAGGCAATCTCTACCGCCCATGCGGTCATCGACTCCGGCGCCGAAACGATCGTTCCGCGCTTTGTATCGATGCTGGCCGTACTGGCGGTTTTCATCCCTTCGTTTTTCATGACGGGAGTCGGTCGTGCCTTGTTCGTCCCGCTCGCCTTGGCGGTCGGGTTTGCCATGATAGCTTCATATGTTCTCTCCAATGCCTTCGTTCCAATCATGGCAGTGTGGCTGCTCAGTCATAAGCGACCAATCGAAGAGCGGGATGGACTCTTTGAGCGCGTCAAAGTCGGTTACGGTCGATGCCTGGAGGCTCTTCTACCGCATCGCCGGCTCATTTTCATCGGGTACGCGGCCTGTGTCGCGATCGTCATTCTTGTCGTGGGGCAGTATCTTGGAGCCGAACTTTTCCCCACGGCAGATAGCGGGCAATTTCAGGTTCGGCTCCGGGCGCCTGATGGGACGAGGATCGAACGAACGGAGGTACTCGCGAAGGAGGTGCTCGCCGCAATCCAGGAAGAGGCGGGACCTGACAACGTCAGGGCGACACTTGGGTACGTCGGTACCGTCGGTTCAAGTTACCCCGTCAACCTGTTGCATCTCTGGACCAGCGGGCCTCACGAGGCGGTGCTCAGGGTTGCCTTGAAACGAGATGCCGGAATTGCGGTGGAAGATTTGAAGGAACGTCTGCGCCGGAGTCTGCCCGATCACGTTCCTGGCACGTCCTATTCGTTTGAAGCGGGAGATCTCGTCAGCGAAGTCCTCAGCCTCGGCGTTCCCACCCCGATCGAAATTGCGATCACGAGTCCGAACTTGGACCTCAACATGACGGTGGCCCGTCAGCTGATGGCCAAGCTGCGGGCCGTTCCGACGTTGCGCGATCTCCAATTCGGACAACCATTGGAATATCCGACCGTCGAGATTGACTTGAGCCGGTTTCGCGCAGGGCAGCTGGGTGTCACGGTCGAGGATGTGGCACGTTCGTTGGTCGCGGCCACCTCTTCCAGTCGGTTTGTTCAGCGGATGTATTGGGCAGATCCATCGTCGGGGGTCGCCTATCAGATTCAGATCGAAGTCCCGCAGGAACAAATGGCTGGTTTGGAAGACGTCCGAAATATTCCGGTCATGCCTCCGATCAATGGGAATCCTTGGGTGTATGTGCGAGATGTGGCTTCAGTAACACAAGGCGCTATGCTCGGTGAATATGACCGACACAATATGCAGCGGATGATCACGATCACGGCCAATGTCGCAGGAGAAGATTTGGCAAGGGCCGCCAATCGCGTCACACAGGTCATTGTTGATCTGGAACAACTCCCTAAAGGAGTCATCGTGACACTTCGTGGCCAAGTCGCTCCCATGCGAGAAACGTTGGCGGGGTTGCGCACGGGTCTCTTGCTCACGATGGTGGTGATCCTGCTCCTGCTGGCCGGCAACTTCCAATCGTGGCGCAATGCGGGCATCGTGATGTCTACACTGCCTGCCGCCCTGGCCGGCGTGCTGGTGATGCTCCTCCTGACCAGGACGACCGTGAACGTGCAATCATTCTTAGGAGCCATCATGGCGATGGGAGTTGCGGTGGCTAATGCGATTCTTTTGGTGTCTTTTGCCGATACGCGATGGAGGGCCGGTTGCTCCGCGGCGACTGCCGCCATCGACGGCGCATGTGAGCGATTGCGCCCGATTCTCATGACCAGTCTGGCGATGGTCGTCGGCATGATTCCCATGGCGCTGGGACTCGGCGAAGGGGGTGAGCAGACGGCCCCTCTCGGCCGTGCGGTGATCGGGGGCTTAGTCGCTGCAACGCTATCCAGCTTGTTGGTTGTGCCTGCCGTGTTCGCTCTCGTTCATGGAGAACGAAAGGCAATAGACCCGTCGTTGCTGCCTGAGGCGACGCTGTCTACCGAGTCGGAGCCTATGGGTCACTCAGCCCAACAGGATCATCCATGAGGGCTCAAGGAAAGATGATTGTGGGTAGTCTCTTCTTTTTCGGACTTAGCGCAGGATTGATGATATTTCTCACTTCATCGCCGTCAGAAGAGCGGACTAACCTAGACCGGCCGAAAGAACAGCGACGTACAATAGATGTGGTTTCTGTTCAGATCCGTACGCTCGAAACCACCGCGCGCCTGCCGGGTGAACTCTTACCGTATCTGGCCGTGGATCTATATCCCAAGGTTGTCGCTCTCCTCGATTGGATTGGGGTTGATCGCGGAGATGACGTCCAGCAGGGGCAGATACTAGCCCGTTTAACCGCGCCGGAACTCCGAGCACAGCGTGCGGAAGCGGAGGCGAAACTTCGTGCCGATCAAATCACGCTGCGGCATCTGCACGCAGCAGCCGAAACTCCAGGAGTTATTGCCGTGAACGATTTGGAAGTCGCTGAAAAGACCGTGGACGCAGGTCGTGCTCGTGTCACCGCACTCAAAGAAATTGAGCATTACCTGATCATTGCGGCGCCCTTTGACGGCAGAGTCATTGAGCGGCAGGCGCATCCTGGCGCCCTCCTGACTCCCGGACAAGGAAAACCGCTATTTCGTGTAGAACAGCTTGATCGGTTGAGACTTGTCGTTCCTGTGCCTGAGGCGAACGCGGGTCAAATCGCTGAAGGTGTGGAAGTGTCCTTCACGGTGTCGGCCTATCCCGGCGAACGATTCACGGGAGCGGTGAGGCGCATTGCACGGTCGATCGATGCTAAGACTCGAACGATGCCGGTCGAATTAGACGTCGAGAATGAAAAGAAACGCTTGGCTCCTGGGATGTTCGCGGAAGTGGAGTGGCCTGTGCGTCGGCCACACGCCACCACGTTCGTGCCTGGCAGCGCAGTCGTGGCGACAACTGAACAGATATTTGTGATTCGGGTCAGCGGTGACGGGACCGTGGAATGGGTTCCGATCCAGCGAGGAGAAGTTATGGGCGATCTCCAGGAAGTCTTCGGAGACTTGAAGCCAAGCGATACGGTAGTTGTACGCGGCACCGACGAATTGCGACCAGGGACAACGGTTGTTGCACGATTGGCGAGATTCTGATGTTCTGCCGGGTAGGTGCAAGAGGTGAGCTTCGGGTTGCTCTCGAATCGGTGCTTTAAAGAAGACTTCGGTGAAGGCATAATAATTGACTTATTTGCAGGCACTTCGGCGGAGCGTAAGCGGAGAAAGCGAGGGCGGACATGTCCCAATCGGCGATCGTCTGGATTCTCTTGATTATGTTAATGATGGATTTCACTGAAGGGCCCCGTACTGGGTATGGGCAAACGGCAGAGCTGCCTTCTTCTCCTCTTACGCTCGATCAAGCGATTCAATTCGGGATTGATCACTATCCCTCCGTCCGAGCTTCGCTTGCTCGTGTATCCGCCGCGAAGTCGGGCATTGATCTGACACGAACCGCCTACCTGCCGAGGGTGGACATCGGATACCAAGCCAACAACGCCACATTTAATAATCTCTCAGGGGTCTTCTTTGAGAATCCCTTCACTCTTGCGGTAACCGGCCCGGATCTTGCGCGGAAGTCCTATGCCGGGGCATGGGGAAGTGCCGGCGGTGTGGTGGCTGGGTGGGAGCCCTTCGATTTCGGATTGCGCGCGGCGAATGTTGACACGGCGCGAGCTGCCGAGCGACAAAGCGCGGCCGGCGTGAATTTAACGAAGTTGGATGTGAGCCTGGGGGTCGGCGAGGCATTTTTTACGCTGGCTATGGCGGAACAAACCGTGGAAGCGATGCAAGCGAATGTGGAACGCCGGCGCGTGTTTGCAGAGTCGGTCGCCGTTCTCGTGAAGAGCAAACTACGGCCTGGTGTGGATGCCAGTCGGGCGAAAGCTGAAGAAGCGATGGCCCGTACCCAGCTCATTCAGGCAGAACAGGCGCGCGAGATCGCACGAGCGATACTCGCGGAGACGCTTGGAGTCGCAGGTGAGCGCATTGCGGTGCAGCTGAGCCCCTTGCTTCAGCGGCCGGCATTTACCCCATTGCCCGAGCCGACTCCCTGGACCCATCCACTCGCCATTGCTCAGTCGGCAACGGCAGATGTGTTCCGCAAGCGGAAGGAAGCGTATGACTATGCGTGGGTGCCGCGATTCGAGCTGCAGGCCGCGTTCTCCAGCCGAGGCAGCGGTTGGGACAACCAAGGCAACAGAACTGCCGGGGCCAGCGCATTATTCCCCGATGTTCCCAATTGGGCGGGTGGAGGGACGGTCACCTTTTCGCTCTTCGACTTCGCCTCCATTCGCTCCAAGCGTTCTATCGAACACCATCATGAACAGGCGGAACGCGCCGCTTACGACCAAGCGCTTCAGGCATTAACAGGGAAACATGCCAAAGCCGTCGAGATAGTCAAGGCAGCGCGGCGCGTGGCGGACAACACTCCTATCCAACTATCTGCGTCGCAGGACACCGAGACGCAGACCAGAGCCCGCTATCGCGCAGGGCTCGCGACGGTCGTCGAAGTGGCCGAAGCCCAGCAATTGCTCGTCCATGCCAGTATTGACGACGCGCTTGCCCGTCTTGGCGTGTGGCGTGCACTACTGGGATTCTCAGGGGCACGGGGTGACCTCCAACCGTTTCTTGCGCAGCTCCGCAGTACCATGTAGGAGTCCTAACAGGCTGCGCAAACTCGCTCGTTCATCGGATAGAACCTGTAGAAAGCACGATTTCCTTGTAGAGCGGTGAGGTGCCCTTCAGTCTGGGCAGTCCGCCTGTCGCATCTTAGCGCCTTTATGTAACCTCTGCGGAGTTCGGAGCGACTAGAGATTCGAATGACACACCTGCCAGGCGTAGCCGTCCAAAATTCTCCGGAATAATGGGGCAACATAGCGCGAAGTACGCCTTTCATCATCAGCATCGCATTGACTCGATGCGGATCGGGCATGCATTCGCGAAGAAGGGAAGGCTCTGACGGCACAATCGGTGACTGGGGAGAAGCTTGTCGATTAGTCGGTTCGGTGGTTCGATTCAGACGTGAGGTGGTATCATGAGCCGCATTCTCGATCTGAGAGGTGTCGGAGATATCGTGAACCCACCTAAGTGTGAATTGAACGGATCTTGAGCAAGGGAATGGCGACATAAAAGGAACGCTGTTTCCGGATTAACAGTCGGAACTTGACAAGATGTATGCGGGACTGTACCAACGTTGGCGACTTTCACATGACTATTGGGAAGCTCACAAAAATGATGAAAAGCTCTAGCAGGCAGCGGCATGTCTGAATCGATCCGCTTTGCGACCACATTGAAACGTTGGGTGCTCGGCCTGTCAGCGGCCTGTCTCCTTGCTCTGGGAGGGTATGCACTCCTGGCACAATCAGACGAGAAGCCATCGCGCGCCGGTCAGGCATCGGGAGGCGCACGCTCATTTCCGGTGGTGGTGGCAGGGGCAAAAACGGGTGATATCGGGATCTATCTCAACGGACTCGGATCGGTTATGCCGTTGAACACCGTCAATGTGAAGAGCCGGGTCGATGGGCAACTTATGAAGGTGCTGTTTCAAGAAGGACAGCTCGTCCAGAAAGGAGAACTCTTGGCAGAGATCGACCCGCGACCGTTCGAAGTACAATTGCTCCAGGCTGAGGGGCAGATGGCTCGCGATCGAGCGCAATTGAACAACGCGCGGCTGGATTTGCAGCGGTATAAAGGGTTGTATGAACAAGGATATGTTCCCAAGCAACAACTGGATACCCAGGATGCCATGGTGCGTCAGTTGGAAGGGATCGTGAAGGCCGACCAAAGCCAGATCGACAATGCCAAACTGCAACTAGGCTATAGCCGCATCACAGCGTCCATCAGCGGGCGGGTGGGGTTGCGTCTGGTGGATCCCGGCAACATGGTCCACGCAAACGACAACAATGGCCTGCTGGTCATCACACAGCTCACGCCGATTGCTGTCGTCTTTGCCATTCCGGAAGATAGTTTGCCGGAAGTGTTGGAACGACTCAAAGCGGGCCGACGACTATCCGTTGACGCATTCGATCGGGAGCAGAAGAAAAAACTGGCCACTGGCATCCTGCTGACGGTCGACAATCAGATCGATCCCAATACGGGTACCGTCAGGCTGAAGGCAGTGTTCCCGAACGAGGACGGCGCCTTGTTTCCCAATCAGTTCGTCAACGCCCGCTTGTTGTTGGAGGTGAAACACGGAGTCACGGTCGTGCCGTCCGTCGCCGTTCAACGCGGAGCAACAGGGACCTTCGTCTATGTTGTGAATAACGACCGGACAGTGGCTGTCCGAACCGTTGCGGTCGGCGCATCTCAAGACGAGGACACATCGATTACCTCTGGTCTCTCGCCCGATGAATTGGTTGTGGTGGACGGCACTGAGAAACTCCGCGAAGGCAGCAAAGTCGAAGTGCGGAACAAGAACGACCAGCCTGTCAAAGGTCGTGACGCGCTCCCACCCGGACCCGAGATGCCGCAGCAAGGCGCCAGGTCGTGAATCCGTCCCGGCTCTTCATCATGCGGCCTGTCGCGACCGCCTTGTCGATGGTCGCCATTCTGCTGACCGGAGTGCTGGCCTATCGGCAATTGTCGGTCTCGGCCCTTCCCCAGATTGATTACCCCACGATACAGGTTTCGACCTTTTATCCCGGAGCCAGTCCGGTCGTCATGGCATCGTCGGTGACCGCGCCGCTTGAGCGACAGTTCGGCCAGATGCCTGGTCTGAATCAGATGACCTCAACGAGTTCGAACGGCTGTTCAGTGGTGACGCTGCAATTCAGCCTCGATCTGAGTTTGGATGTGGCCGAGCAACAGGTACAGGCTGGGATCAATGCCGCCTCCACATTCCTCCCGCGTGATCTTCCGAACCCGCCGATCTATAACAAGGTCAATCCGGCCGATGCGCCGATCCTGACGTTGGCGCTGACGTCAAGTACGTTGCCGTTGTCTCAGGTCGAGGACCTGACCGAAACCAGGCTTGCCCAGAAAATCTCCCAGCTCTCCGGCGTGGGGCTCGTCAGCATCAGCGGTGGCCAGCGGCCGGCCGTGCGCATCAGGGCGAATCCCAGGGCTCTGTCGGCCTACGGACTGACGCTGGAGGATCTGCGCATGACCGTGGCCGCCGCCAACGTCAATCAGGCTAAAGGCTCATTCCATGGACCGCGGAGAGCCTCCATCATCAACGCGACCGATCAGTTGCTGTCGAGCCGCGAATACCGGCCGCTGATTGTCGCCTACCGCAATGGGGCGCCCATCCACTTATCCGATGTCGCCGACGTCGTCGACGACGTGGAAAACGTCAGGCAGGCGGCCTGGATGGACGAGACGCCGGCCGTCCTCGTCAATATCCAACGGCAACCGGGAGCCAATGTCATTGAAGTGGCGGACCGAATCAAGAAGATCCTGCCGCAACTCCAGAGCGCGTTGCCGTCCGCCGTGCAGGTCACGATGCTGACCGACCGGACCACCTCCATCCGGGCATCCGTCCGCGATGTGCAGTTCGAGCTGATACTCGCCGTTGCCCTCGTGATCATGGTCATTTTTCTTTTTCTTCGTACCCTGTCGGCCACTGTCATTCCCGCCGTGGCGGTTCCATTGTCGCTCGTGGGCACCCTCGGCGCGATGTACCTGATGGGATTCAGCCTTAACAACCTGACCTTGATGGCGCTCACGATTTCGACCGGTTTCGTCGTTGACGACGCAATCGTCATGATCGAAAACATCTCGCGATACATTGAACGGGGTGAGTCACCGTTTCAGGCCGCACTCAAAGGATCGGAACAGATCGCGTTCACGATTCTCTCGCTGTCCATCTCGCTCATCGCAGTGCTGATCCCGCTCCTATTTATGGGCGACGTAGTGGGACGCTTGTTTAGAGAATTTGCCGTCACGCTGAGTATCACGATCGTGATTTCGGCCGTCGTCTCGCTCTCGGTGACACCGATGATGTGCGCCAGGCTGCTGCGCCACCGCCGCGAGGCGGAGCAGGGGATGTTGTACCGCCGGACGCAACGGGCATTCGACCGCACCATCGCGGCCTATGGGTGGACGCTCCGATGGGTACTGAACCATCAGCCCGCCACGCTGGCAGTGGCGGTCGGGATGCTCCTGGTTACGATCGTGCTGTACATCGTCGTTCCCAAGGGCTTCTTCCCTGTGCAGGATACGGGCGCGATCCTGGGCATTTCCGAAGCGGCCCAGTCGATTTCGTTCGCCGCCATGGCCGAACGCCAGCAGGCGCTGGCCCGCGCCATCCTCGCCGATCCGGCCGTGGCCGGCTTGTCTTCCTTCATCGGCGTGAATGGGATCAACACGACGCTCAACAGCGGACGGATCCAGATCAACTTGAAGCCCGTTGCTGAGCGTAAGGTCAGCGTGCAGGACGTGATTGTTCGGCTGCAAGATCATGTGGGGAAAGTGGATGGCATCACCTTGTTCCTGCAGCCGATGCAGGATTTGACCGTCGAGGATCGTGTCAGCCGCACCCAGTACCAGTATACGTTGGAAGACGCGGACTCGGAGGAATTGAGCCGATGGGCTCCCACGTTGGTCGAGGCGCTGCAGGCCTTGCCCGAATTGCGCGACGTGGGCAGCGATCAACAGGACAAGGGGCTCGCGTCCCTCTTGGTCATCGATCGCAGTACCGCCTCGCGGCTCGGCATCACGCCTCAGCTGATCGTCGACACCCTGTATGACGCGTTCGGGCAACGGCAGGTCTCTACGATGTTTACCCAGCTGAACCAGTATCGCGTCGTGCTCGAAGTGATGCCGGAATTCCAGAACGGCCCGCAGGCTCTCCAGTTTCTCGACATCCGGTCGTGGACCGGGGGCCAGGTGCCGCTGAGCGTGTTTACCCAGTTCTCCGAAACGACGACCCCGCTGGCGATCAGCCGTCAGGGGCAGTTTCCAGCCGTCACCCTGTCATTCAATCTGGCCCCAGGAACTTCCCTCGGTGACGCCGTGGCGGCGATCGAACGAACGACGCAAGTAATCGGACTGCCGGCCAGCATCCGAGGGAGTTTTCAAGGCACCGCCCAGGCGTTCCAAGCATCGCTGGCGAACGAAACGTGGCTGATACTCGCGGCGCTCGTCACCGTCTACATCGTGCTCGGGATTCTGTACGAGAGTTACATTCACCCGCTGACGATCCTGTCTACGCTGCCGTCGGCAGGGGTCGGCGCGTTGTTGGCATTAATGCTTCTCCAAACTGAATTCAGTGTGATCGCGCTGATCGGGATCATTCTCTTGATCGGCATCGTGAAGAAGAACGCGATCATGATGATCGACTTTGCGCTCGACGCGGAACGCAAAGAAGGAAAACCACCGGTGGAGGCGATCTACGAGGCTTGCCTGTTACGTTTCCGGCCGATCATGATGACGACGATGGCGGCTCTGCTGGGAGCGCTGCCGCTGGCCATCGGTTCCGGAGTCGGATCCGAACTGCGGCATCCCCTCGGAATCGCCATCATCGGCGGGCTTGTACTGAGTCAGGCGCTGACCCTGTACACAACGCCGGTCGTCTATCTCGTGTTCGATCGACTGGCGCGCCGCCTCCGTTCGCGGCGGTCTTCGATACCTAGGACGGAAGCGGTGACTTCCGACACGAGATGAATATTTCTGCGCCATTCATCCGGCGTCCGGTCGCCACAACCTTGCTGACCATCGGCATGACGCTCATCGGCGTCGTGGCGTTCCGGTTCCTTCCTGTCGCCGCTCTGCCGCAAGTGGAGTTTCCGACGATCAACGTGTCGGCCGGGCTGCCCGGCGCGAGCCCTGAAACCATGGCGACTTCGGTTGCGGCGCCGCTCGAACGCCAGTTCACGCGTATCGCCGGCGTCACGGAGATGATCTCCACCAGCATGCTCGGCTCCTCGAACATCACGCTGCAGTTCGACCTGAGCCGCGATATCGACGGGGCTGCGCGCGATGTTCAGGCAGCGATCATGGCGGCGCGCAGCGATCTGCCGGCCAACCTCCCGAGTCGGCCTATGTATCGCAAGATCAACCCGGCCGATGCGCCGATTCTCATCCTGTCCTTGACCTCGGAGATCGTGAGTCGCGGCCGGATGTACGATGTCGCGTCCAGTGTCCTTCAGCAAAAGCTGTCGCAGATCGACGGTGTGGGTCAGGTTTATGTGGGAGGAGGCTCGCTCCCCGCCGTGCGCGTCGATCTCAACCCGACGGCGCTCCACAAGTACGGGATTGGACTGGGCGACGTCCGTCGGATGTTGAGCGAGACGAACGTGAATCGCCCCAAAGGTCAGCTCTCCGATGGAACGCGGACCTGGGAAATCCGGACGAATGACCAGCTCTACGAGGCCGAAGATTATCTGCCGCTGATCGTGAGTTATCGCGAAGGGAGAGCCGTACGACTCTCGGACATCGCGACCGTGGAGCACTCGGTCGAGGATCTACGGACCATGGGTGTTGCGAACGGGATACCGGCGGTGCTCATCATTATCAGCCGACAGCCGGGAGCGAATATTATCGAAACTGTCGACCGGGTGAAGGCCATGCTGCCGCGGCTGGAAGCGTCCATTCCCGGGACGATGACCCTCTCGGTCATGGGCGATCGCACGCCGGCCATCCGCGCCTCCCTGCATGACGTCGAACGGACGCTGGCGATCTCCGTGCTCCTCGTGATCCTGGTGGTGTTCCTGTTTCTCAGGGACGTCCGTGCCACGCTCATTCCCTGTGTGGCGGTCCCTGTCTCGCTGATCAGCACGTTCGGGGTGATGTATCTCCTCGGGTACAGCCTCGACAACCTTTCACTGATGGCCCTCACGATTGCGACCGGATTTGTGGTAGACGACGCGATCGTCGTCCTGGAAAACATCAGCCGATATCGTGAGCAGGGCATGGCTTCCATGGAGGCCGCTCTGCGTGGTGCGCGGGAGATCACGTTTACCGTCCTGTCGATGACGTTGTCGTTGGTCGCCGTCTTTGTCCCCATCCTCTTCATGGGAGGGATGATGGGCCGGCTGTTCCGGGAATTTGCCGTCACACTCTCGGTGGCGATTCTCGTGTCGCTCGTCCTGTCGCTCACCACGACGCCCATGATGTGCGCGAGGGTGCTGAGGTCCGACCAGGGACAATCTCACGGCTGGTGCTACCGCGTAAGCGCAGGGTTTTTCGAAGGGATGCGCGCCGGATACGCGCGGAGTCTCTCCTGGGTTCTCCGCCATCCGCGCGGAATGCTCGCGTTCACGTTCGCCACCATGGCCTTGAGCGTGTATCTCTACACGGTCATTCCCAAAGGATTTTTCCCGCAGCAGGACACCGGTCGCATGTTCGGGAACATTCAGGCGGCGCAAGACATTTCGTTCCAAGCCATGCGCCAGAAGCTTGCCCAAGTTGTGGATATCATCAAGAGCGATCCAGCAGTAGAAACGGTGACGGGATTCAGCGGCGGCGGCGGCAGCACGAATTCAGGCCGCATGTACATTACGTTGAAACCGCTTCAGGAACGGCAGATCGGCGTGGATCACGTGATCGCGCGGTTGCGTCCTCAGCTGGCCCAGGTGCCGGGCGCGCCGACGATGCTGCAGGCGATTCAGGATCTGCGCATCGGCGGTCGGGTCAGCAGCGCGCAATACCAATATACTCTTCAAAGCGTGGACCTAGCCGAGCTGAACACCTGGGCGCCCAGAGTCGAGCGCCGGCTGCGCATGCTCAGCGAAATTGTAGATGTCAACAGCGATCAGCAAGACAGGGGGCTGCAGTCGCTGGTGGTGTTCGACCGGAGTACCGCTTCGCGACTCGGTCTCAGTCCCCAGCTCATCGACGACACATTGTACGATGCATTCGGCCAGCGTCAGGTTTCCATCCTGTATACGACGCTGAACCAGTATCACGTCGTGATGGAAGTGGCGCCGCAATACTGGCAGAACCCGTCCACGCTTCAGGAAATCTATGTGCGGTCTCAGATGGGGGACCAGGTGCCGCTGAGCGCGGTGACGCGGTATGAACCCACGAACACGCTGCTGCTCGTCAACCATCAGGGACAATTTCCCGGCGTGACGTTGTCGTTCAACATGACCCCCGGCGTGTCGCTGGGCGAAGCGGTGGAGGCTATCGAGAAATCGATGCGGGAGATCGGACTGCCGGCCGGTATTCAAGGCAGTTTTCAGGGGACAGCCAGGGCGTTTCAAGCATCGGTCGCGAATCAACCGTTGTTGATTCTTGCCGCGCTCCTGACGGTCTACATTGTGTTGGGCATTTTGTACGAGAGCTATATCCATCCGCTGACGATCCTCTCCACGCTCCCGTCCGCCGGCGTCGGCGCCTTGCTCGCGCTGCTCCTGTTTAAGACGGAATTGAGCATGATTGCGCTCATCGGCCTCATTCTGCTCATCGGCATCGTGAAAAAAAACGCCATTATGATGATCGATTTTGCCTTGGATGCCGAGCGGAAGAACGGCGAACGGCCGGAGGAAGCGATCTACAAAGCCTGCCTGCTGCGTTTCAGGCCGATTATGATGACGACGCTGGCGGCCTTGTTCGGCGCCTTGCCCTTGGCCGTAGGAATGGGTGTGGGATCGGAGTTGCGACGTCCCCTTGGAATCGCCATCGTCGGCGGCCTGCTCGTCAGCCAGTTGCTTACCCTCTATACGACGCCGGTCGTCTATCTCTATCTCGATCGAATGCGTCTGGGCTTCTTGCGAAGGTTCTTGTTGCGTGCATAGCCTGATGCCTGGAGTTACGACAAGCTTTCCAGTAACTCCGGCTCTCGTTTGAGCAATTGATTCACCAGATCTGTCACAAGCGTTCCCTTTCTCTTGGCAAGGCGCTCTAGACGTTTATGCATGGGGCCATCTACATAGATGGGGAAGTTCAGCTCCGCTCCTTTTCGGAAGAATTTTCCTCGGACAGCGTTTGAAAAATCGTATTCTCGTTTCATGGGGGATATAAAAACACAAAGGGCTCAGCGGTTACCCACCGAGCCCTTCATGCTTTCCTCCGAGCTATCAGCTCTTCAGTCTTAGTACATCCCTTCCATGCCGTGGCTGTGTCCGCCGCCCGGCATAGCCGGCTCTTTCTTCTCCTCGGGAAGTTCGGTGACCATGACTTCAGTGGTGAGCATCAAGCCCGCCACGCTGGCGGCGTTTTGGAGCGCCGTCCGCGACACTTTGGTGGGATCGATGATACCGGACTTGATCATGTCGACATACTCGTCTGTGGCGGCGTTATACCCGCCATTGACGTTCTTCTCTTCCCGAACTTTACCGACGATGACCGATGCTTCTGCCCCTGCATTCGCGGCGATCTGCCGGATCGGCTCTTCGAGCGCGCGCCGGACGATATCGAGTCCCACTTTCTGTTCTGCGGGGACGTCTTTGATCCCATCGAGGGCTTTGACGCAGCGGAGATAGGCCACGCCGCCGCCGGGGACGACTCCCTCTTCCACCGCCGCCTTGGTGGCATGCAGTGCGTCCTCGACGCGAGCCTTCTTCTCCTTCATCTCGGTCTCGGTTGCAGCGCCGACATTGATGACCGCCACACCACCCACAATCTTCGCCAGCCGCTCTTGCAGCTTCTCGCGATCGTAGTCGGATGTGGTTTCATCGATTTGGGCCTTGATCTGCTTCACACGCCCTTCGATCTTCTTGGAATCGCCGTAGCCTTCGACGATCGTCGTGTTGTCCTTATCGATCGTCACGCGCTTGGCGCGGCCGAGATCGGTCAGCTTGACGTTCTCGAGCTTAATGCCGATGTCTTCCGAAATCACCTGGCCGCCGGTGAGGATCGCGATATCCTCCAGCATGGCTTTGCGGCGATCGCCGAAGCCAGGCGCCTTCACCGCCGCGACGTTCAACGTGCCGCGCAGCTTGTTCACGACGAGGGTGGCCAGCGCTTCGCCTTCGACCTCTTCAGCCAGGATGACGAGCGGTTTGCCCATCTTGGCCACCTGCTCGAGCAGCGGGAGCAGATCCTTCATGCTGCTGATTTTCTTTTCGTTGATCAGGATGAGCGGTTCTTCCACGGAACATTCCATCCGCTCCGCATTGGTGACGAAATAGGGAGAGATGTAGCCGCGATCGAATTGCATGCCCTCGACGACGTCCAGCGAGGTGGTCATCGACTTGGCTTCTTCCACGGTGATGACGCCGTCCTTGCCGACCTTTTCCATGGCTTCCGCGATGAGGTCACCGATGGTCTTGTCGTTGTTGGCCGAAATGGTGCCCACTTGGGAGATTTCGGTCTTGCTTTGGCACGGCTTGCTGAGCTTCTTGAGTTCGGCAGTGATGGCCTCGACGGCCTTGTCGATCCCTCGCTTGATCTCCATCGGGTTGGCCCCGGCGGTGATGTTCTTGGCACCCTCGCGGAAGATGGCTTGGGCCAGTACCGTCGCGGTGGTGGTCCCATCGCCCGCCGTGTCGCTGGTCTTGCTGGCCACTTCGCGGACCAGCTGGGCGCCCATGTTCTCGTACGGGTTCTTGAGTTCGATTTCCTTGGCAACGGTGACGCCGTCCTTGGTGATGGTCGGTGCTCCGAATTTCTTATCCAGAATCGCATTCCGACCCTTCGGGCCGAGGGTTGCCTTGACGGCGTCCGCGAGCTGGTTCACCCCTTTCAGGATGGCCGCTCGTGCTGTATCGCCGTACATGAGTTGCTTTGCCATTGGATTCCTCCTGTTATCGTTTTTTGTTGAATGAGGTCATCGACATTGCCGGGGGACGAACTCTAGCTGGTAAAGACGCCAAGGATGTCTTCTTCCTTGAGGATTAAGCATTCTTCATCCTCAATCCGAAGCTTGCTGCCCGAATATTTGTCGAAGAGCACGTGATCACCGACTTTGACGTTCTCCACTTTCTTCCCGACTGCCTGGACCACTCCACGTTGAGGCTTTTCTTTCGCTGAATCCGGCACATAAATGCCACCGGCAGTCCGATCCAATTCCTCAGTGTAGGTGACAAACACCCGTTCACCCAACGGTTGGAATCCCTTGGCGACATTCTTCTTTTCCTTCTCGGCTGTACCCATAACAGAACCTCCTCCTGATGAAAGTTAACTCGTTTAGGTGTTGACGGCTGAAAGTTGGGCGGAACTCGTTTGCAGCCCCGGCAGCCTGTGACCCGTGTAGAGATAGACCTTAGTCCGCTCAAGTCAAGAGGGGGCTCAGGAATTTTTGTCGCACAGCTGCATTCTCGTCACTTCGGAGGATGGTATATTTATAACCAATTGATAAGTTGATAGTTTATGAGCATTTCGCGAGGTTTTGGCGGGATGAGTTTGGGACATCACGCCCGTAGCCGATCAAAATCTTTGATGTCTTTTTTTAGGTAATCACGAAGGCGTTTGATGATGCGGGCTTCCAATTGGCGGGTGCGCTCCTTTGTGATGCCGTATTTGTCACCCAGATCATCGAGGGTCAGCGGGGAATCGGACAGAATGCGATTTCTCAGAATATCTTCGTCTCGTTCTTCCATTGTCGTGATGAACTCGGCGAGCTTTGCCCTGAAGAGGGTCTTGAGCTGATGATCGGCGAGCTGTTCATCTGCCGGTTCTTGGTGAGATGGCAAGACATCAAGCAGTGTGCTGTTCTGGTCTTCACCGATAGGCTGGTCGAGCGATAACTCCCAGTTGCCGAGGCGCTGATCCATTTCGATCACGTCGCGCTCGCGCACGTTCAGACGATCCGCGAGCAATTTGGTGTCAGGCGCGAAGCCGTCCCGCTCAAGCTTGGCCTTTTCCTTTTTTAAGTTGTAGAACAGTTTCCGCTGATCCTGCGTCGTCCCGACCTTGACGAGCCGAAAGGTGTGTAAGAGGTAACGGAGGATATAGGCCCTGGACCACCAGGCGGCATAGGCATAGAAGCGCACGTTTTTCGAGGGATCGAATTTCTTGATGGCTTGCATCAGGCCGACGTTCCCTTCTTGAATCAGATCCATGTGGTCGGCGCCGGTATGGAGGTACTCGGCTGCGATCGAAACCGACACACGCAGGTTGGCCATGATGAGTTTCACCGCCGCCTCGCGGCTGCCGTGTGCTTGGTACTCCTGAAAAAGCTGAAGCTCCTCTTCTTTCGACAGATAGGGGTATCGGCGGACTTCGGCAAGGTACTGCTGTAGGGCCGTGACCGGCACCACGGCAGTCGTGTCGGATCGAGAGCCTGTCTCAGGCTCGGGAGCAGGACTCAGCTCGATGCCGGCGGGAAGCTCGTTCGGGTCCGTCTGAGCGAGCTCCTCACCTTCAGGCTCGTCCAGTTGCATGTCTGTCTCGTCGAGAGTGGACATATAGACGGCAGACTACACCAGACTCCTAGGTTGCAACAATGCTGAAAGCGGCCCGAGTCTCTTATTTGAACGGGAGAGGGTAAAAACAGATACGCTTCCTGTATGATTGGGGATGTTCAGCAGTGAAGCCTCCCTTTTCCGACAGAACTCAGGGGAATTTTCGGTGTTTTTGGGGTTGACAGCTAAGAGAGAAACAAGGTTATGTGTCACCCTCCTAGTTGCTAAATCTTCGATGTTTAATGCTAAATTGTCGTATCGTGACCGGTAGGACTTAGACATGGCCACTCCTTTTGATAGCATCGAAAACGCGATTCGTGACATCAAGAAGGGAAGATGCATCATCTTGGTGGACGATGAGGATCGGGAAAATGAGGGTGACTTGGTCATCGCGGCCGAAAAAGTGACACCGCAGATCATTAACTTCATGGCCACGCATGGCCGAGGCCTGATTTGTCTAGCCCTGACGCCTGAAAGGGTGGAAGAACTGCAGTTGCCACCGCAGACTTCCGAGAATACCGCGACGTTCGGGACCGCCTTTACCGTCTCGATCGACGCGCGAAAAGACATTACAACCGGGATCTCAGCCGCCGATCGAGCCACGACGATTCATGTGGCCATCGATCCACAATCGAAACCCAGTGATCTTGCTCGGCCCGGACATGTCCTTCCACTCAAAGCGCAAACAGGAGGAGTGCTCAAACGAGCCGGACAAACGGAGGGATCAGTCGATCTGGCACGGTTGGCAGGCCTGCGTCCTGCCGGGGTAATCTGCGAAATCATGAATGCGGATGGGACCATGGCTCGTGTTCCTGAGCTGACGAAGTTCGCCAAGATCCATAAGCTGAAGATGGTGACCGTGAAGGCCTTGATCGAATACCGCATGCGGAGGGAAACCTTCGTCAAACGGATGACAAGCGCACGATTGCCCACGACGTTCGGCGAGTTTGAGGCGGTGGCGTTCGAGAATCAGATCGACGGAGTGACGCACATTGCCCTGGTGAAGGGCCCTGTCGACAGCGGGGCGCCGACACTCGTCCGGGTACACTCCGGATGTTTGACGGCCGACGCGTTAGGATCGTTGCGTTGCGATTGCCGCGATCAATTGCACGCTGCGATGGAGATCATTCAGAAGGAGGGCCGAGGCGTGCTCCTCTATCTGAATCAAGAAGGCCGAGGAATCGGGTTGCTGAATAAGATCAAGGCCTATGGGTTACAAGATGAAGGGAGTGATACGGTTGAAGCCAATCTGCAGCTTGGATTTAAGGCGGATCTCCGCGACTACGGAGTCGGCGCGCAAATTTTGGCGAATCTCGGTCTGCACCAGATCAAGTTGATTACGAATAACCCGCGGAAGATCGTTGGGATCGAAGGCTATGGTCTGAAGGTCGTCGAACGTGTTCCTATTGAAATTCCTCCGCGCGCCGCGAATGTCCGGTATCTTCGGACGAAGAAGGCGAAGTTGGGGCACCTTCTCAAGAAAGTTTGATGAGCTGCTGCAGCTCAAGTCCGCTCTCCGGAATTTCGGGCAGGGCGGCAATTGAAAGATGAAGTACAGAAAGATGGGACGCTCTGCGGCGGGATTTCGATTCGGCATTGTCGCGGCGAAGTTCAATCAACAGGTCACGAACAAATTAGTGAATGCCTGCGTCGATACGCTCACTGGCCATGGTGTCCGTAAAGAAAACATGCATGTCATGCGGGTACCGGGGGCGTTCGAAATTCCACTTGTGGCGCGCGCCATGGCCAAGTCCGGTCGGTTTGATGCGGTCATTTGCTTGGGAGCGGTCATTCGTGGCGACACCCCGCATTTTGAGTATATCAGTGCTGAAGTCAGCCGAGGCATCGGGCAAGCGGCTTTGGACACCGATGTTCCGATGATTTTTGGGGTGTTGACCACTGAGACAGTTGCGCAGGCAGTGGAGCGTGCGGACAGGAAGAAATTCAACCGTGGCGGCGATGCGGCGAAGTCCGCGATCGAGATGGTGATGGTGATGAGGCAGGTGAACAGGATCAGACAGAAATCGGATGCGGAGACATCGGTTGCGCCACGACCGGACGCGCGGCGCCTTGCGAACTAGCGTATGGGAACTCGTCATCAAGCACGTGAACGGGCTTTGCAGATCCTGTTTCAGCAGGACATTCACGGGAAGGCCGACGTGCACCTCGACGAGTTTTGGCATGAATACTCGACGTCCGATGAGTCGAAAGCGTTCGCCGAACAGTTGGTGCAGGGTGTGCTGGAGCATAAAAAGGAACTCGATGCCGTCATCGGCAAGTATGCGACGAATTGGACGGTGAGTCGCATGCCGGTCGTCGACCGCAACATCTTGCGTGCGGGACTGTATGAGTTGTTGTGGCTGGATGAAGTGCCTGCGAAGGTCACGATGGACGAAGCCATCGAACTCGCGAAGAGTTTCGGCGATCACGATGCCTCAAAGTTCGTGAACGCGGTTCTGGATAAGGCCTTGGCCGCCGAGTCGCGGCTGGCTGCGAAGCGGGCAGAGCCGGATCGAGGGATCTGGAGGAGAGCGGATCGTGATTGAACGGTATACACGTCCTCAGATGAAGGCGATCTGGGATCTCAAGCATAAGTATGAGATCTGGTTGGAGGTTGAATTGCAGGCCTGTGCGGCCTTTGAGCTGGCCAAACAGGCGCCACGTGGAACGGCGGCGAAAATCCGGAAGAAGGCCAAGATCGATGTCGAACGGATTGCCGACATCGAAAAGATTACGAAACACGATGTGATCGCCTTTCTCGAATCGCTCATGGACACAGTGGGGCCGGAACATCGATTTCTCCATATGGGACTCACGTCTTCGGACATCGTCGATACGTCACTCGCCATACAAATGACCGAGGCGCTCGATCTGATCCTGGGGGGAGTTGATGAACTCCTCGCCGTGCTGAAACAGCAGGCGTTTCGCTACAAGAATCAGGTGATGGTGGGACGGTCACACGGCATTCACGGGGAGCCAATCTCATTTGGTCTGAAGATGGCTCTCTGGTACGAAGAAGTCCGCCGCCATCTGGAGCGGCTCCGGCACGTGAGAAACGAGATTGCCGTCGGCAAGCTGTCCGGTGCGATGGGGACCTTCGCGCACCAGGGGCCGGACATTGAAGACTATGTCTGTGCCAAGCTTGGATTGAACGTTGCTCCAGTCTCTAACCAGGTAGTCCAACGAGACCGACATGCGTCCTATTCAACAGCGCTCGCCTTGCTGGCCGCAAGCATCGAGAAGTTCGCCACCGAGATTCGTCACCTTCAGCGCACGGAAGTGCTCGAAGCGGAAGAGTTTTTCTCCGAAGGACAAAAAGGATCGTCGGCGATGCCTCACAAACGGAACCCGATTGTCTCCGAAAACCTCTGCGGCTTAGCTCGGGTGGTGCGGGCCAACAGCGTAGCGGCGATGGAAAACGTCGCGCTCTGGCATGAACGCGACATCAGCCATTCGTCCGTCGAGCGGGTCATCATGCCGGACAGCACAATTTTGATCGACTACATGCTTGCCAAGGTGACGGATCTGATCAAGCACTTGGTCGTCTACCCGGATCGGATGAGACAGAACCTCGAATTGACGGGCGGACTCATTTATTCGCAGCGGCTGCTGTTGACGTTGGTTGAGAAGGGGGCGCAGCGTAAAGAATCATACGAAGCGGTTCAGCGCAATGCCATGGCCTCCTGGAGGGGAGGGGGCGGATTACAAGAATTGGCCGGCAAAGATCCGTTTATTTCAGAGCATCTCACAAAGAGTGAAATTGCCGCCTGTTTCGATCCAAAACACTATCTGCGCCACCTCGATCAGATCTATCGGCGGGTGTTCGGACGCGACAGGCGACGTTCGCCCGGCATCAGGGCGAAGGGAGTGAGATCATGACTCGATCACTCGTCACAGGTCTGACGATTATGTGGTTATTGGTCGGTTCTTGGGCATCGAACATTCAGGCGGCAGCGGATCGAGAAAAGCTTCTGACTGAACCGGGGGTTTACGGCACGTTTGCCGTCTTCGCGCTCAATAATGAGGAATGGGCGAAGCAAGACCCAGCGACGCGGATCCTCCGTCTGACGTCGCTGAAAGGTGTGGTGGAACAGCATCAGGAGCATGTGATCATCGATCTGTACCTCCTTCGAGGGCTTTCCGATCAAGGGGACCTCTTGTTCAGGATTCATGCGGCGGAATTGTACGAGACACAAGAGTTTCTCCTGGATCTGAAGAGCAGCCAATTTGGGAAACACCTCAAAACGGTCGGGGTCATGCACGGGCTCACCAAAAAACCGGTTTATGTGCCGGGATTCCCGGATCAGATGAAGGATGACTTAAACACAATCAGTGACCCCGGCCGGAAACCATATGCCGTCGTGATCCCGATCCGGAAATCGGCCGAGTGGTGGGGGCTGGATCAGGAGAAACGGGCCGCGATGATGCAGGAACATACCGCTGCCACGCTGCCCTACGTGAAGACGGTCAAACGGAAGCTCTATCACTCCAGTGGACTGGACGATCAGGACTTCATTGCCTATTTTGAAACCTCCAAGCTGGAGGACTTTCACAACCTGGTGCTGTCGCTCGAACAAGTGCAGGAATTCCGCTATACGCGGCGATTCGGACATCCGATCGTACTGGGTACGATGAAATCGTTGGACGAGGTTGTCGAACTGTTGGCGCAGTAAGCTGAACCATTGAGGTCCGATCATGGCGACCGGCGAGCTTTTTTACGAAGGCAAGGCGAAGAAGATTTTTTCGACGGGAAATCCGGATGAGGTCGTGCAGTATTTCAAGGACGATGCGACGGCCTTCAACGCACAGAAGCGCGGCACGATCGTCGAAAAGGGCGTCATCAACAACAAGGTCTCAGAGCGGCTTTTTCGTCTCTTGGAGCAAAGCGGGATACGGACACATTTTGTGGAGCGATTGAATGACCGGGAAATGCTCACGAAACGAGTCAGAATCGTCCCCATCGAAGTCGTGATCCGAAACGTCGTGGCGGGCAGTTTGGCCAAACGGCTCGGACTGAAGGAGGGGAACCGGATCGATCCGGCGGTCGTTGAATTCTATTATAAGAGCGATGCGCTGGGAGACCCGCTTGTCAATGATGATCATTTGCGGCTGATGAATGTGGCAACTCCTGGCGTTTTGCGCGAGCTGCGAGAGGCTGGGCATGCGGTCAACAAGGTCCTCAAGCCATTTTTTGCCGAACGGAAGATGCAATTGGTTGATTTTAAGCTTGAGTTCGGTGTCTTTCACAATAAGCTGATTTTGGCAGACGAAATTTCTCCGGATACCTGTCGTTTCTGGGATATGACGACCGGTGAGTCGATGGACAAGGATCGGTTTCGGAAGGATATGGGAAAGATCGAGGAGGCGTATCAGGAGGTGTTACGGCGGGTATACGGCTAGCGGAGACCTGAGCCTTGTTCGCTCAAGCACGTCAACTCGACCGCACTGAGTTTCGCCGTCGCTCGGCACGCGAAACTTGTTCCGTTCTAAGCGGAGCTTGAACGGAACTTCGAACATCGCGAGCCGTCCGCAACGCGGACCGCTCGGGCTCAACGAGTGCGGTATCCCGAGTTTCCGTGATATCGCGGGACAAGGCTCAGCGTCTCCTCCTGATCTGTGGGGGTGGGAGGAAGAAGAGATGCTGCGGGCGTATTTGAATTATGGCCTGATCGCATCGGTGGTCATCTGGGCGGCCATCGTGGGCGTGATGGCCTATCGATTGAACGAGTCGCCCTGGCGCTGGGCCTTCGTCGGTCTGGTATTTGCCGGCGGGCTGACCGTCGCGGTCATCTTGTGGATCAAGAAATACGTGGATCGGTTGAACGAAGCCGAAGAAAAGCGGGAGAGCAAGTCGTGAAAGCCAAAATTCATGTGACGCTGAAGCCAGGCATCTTGGATCCGCAAGGCAAAGCCATCGAACATGCGCTGGACTCGTTGGGATTCAAGAATGTCGCAAATGTTCGCATAGGAAAGTACATGGAGCTGGATCTTGAACAAAACGATATGGCCAAGGCTGAGGCTGAAGTCAAAGGCATGTGCGAAAAGTTATTGGCGAATACGATCATCGAAGAATACCGGTACGAGTTGGGGTGAACATGGCGAGGTGACAGGACTTGGTTTCGTACTCGCGCAACGCGCACGCAATGTTGATCGGTTTGGATCGAAGCGGGCGGTGCTCGTTGCATGCGCGCAGTAAAACCAAGCCCTATCGCCTCGCCATGCGGAAGGGGGGCTGATGAATATTGGAGTGGTTGTTTTTCCAGGCAGTAATTGCGATCACGATTGCCGGTACGTCTTCCGGGATGTACTTGGACAAGATGTGACGATGGTCTGGCATAAGGAATCCTCTTTGGCCGGTTTGGACGCGGTGATCCTGCCGGGAGGATTTTCGTACGGTGATTATCTCCGGACTGGAGCGATTGCACGGTTTTCTCCGGTCATGCAAGCAGTCAAGCAGTTTGCCGCCGAGGGAAGATTGGTGCTTGGGATCTGCAACGGATTCCAGATTCTGCTGGAAGCGGGTTTGTTGCCCGGCGTCATGTTGCGAAATAGGTCGCTGCACTTTATCTGCCGCGAGACCTACGTCAAAGTGGAGAACGCTGCGACGCCGTTTACGAACGGCTGCAGGTCCGGACAGGTGCTCAAAATCTCGATCGCTCACGCGGAGGGAAACTACTATACCGATCCAGTGACATTAGCCGGTCTTCAAGCCAATGCACAAATCATCTTCCGTTATTGCACGGCAGACGGGAAGGTGACGCCGGAGGCTTGCCCGAACGGGTCGCTCGGCAACATCGCGGGCATCTGCAACGCCGAAGGAAATGTGCTGGGTATGATGCCGCATCCGGAGCGATGTGCCGAGGCGGTGCTGGGGAACGAAGACGGGCGGATGATCTTCGAATCGATCATCACGTCTTTGGGCAAGAAGAAACTGGTCGGAGTATGATGCGGGTCCTGGTGCTGACCAGCGCGCCTGTCCTTGCGCCTCACCCGGTGCAGGAAGCTTTCTACGGGTGGACGAACGGCACTAGTCATCTGCGCTAACTGCCTTTATTCGATGGTTTGGTTGAGACGAAACTATGCAAGTTGAGGAATTATCCACACTCAATATCGACAAGCAATTCATCCAAGCTTGGAAGGGTGCAGGAATAAACGAGCTCACAGAAGTTCAAGAAGCGGCTCTCAGTGATTCAGACATACTTAATGGACAGAATGCAGTAATCGTTGCGCCTACATCTAGCGGGAAAACTTTCATCGGAGAAGTATTGGCAGTTCGAGTAGCAAGCAGTCTTCACAGGGTAGTCTATCTCGTTCCCTATAAGGCCCTCGCTGACGAAAAATACGCCGACTTTTCTGAATCCTATCGTGATCTTGGCCTGCCAGTAGTTGTGTCTTCTGGAGATCATTCTGAATTCGATCGAGATATCCGCCGAGGAGATTTCAGTATCGCGGTCATTGTTTACGAAAAACTCGCTCAGCTACTTGTGCAGTCGCCAGGAATTATTTCTGATTGTCATCTTGTTGTAGTCGATGAAACTCAGTTGCTAGGGGATAAGAATCGGGGACCTTTACTGGAGATGCTTTTGGCAAAGATAAAGAGAGGAAAGCCATCTCCTCAGATTTTGTGTCTATCGGCAACAGTTGGTGCCCTAAATGACTTTCATCTTTGGCTTGGAGCTAAGGTGATCGAAATTACAGGTCGTCCGGTCCCTCTATGGGAAGGGGTCTTTGAAAAGCCAGGGGATGTGATCTTCTATAACGTTGCAGAAGGTAAAACTGAGAGTAGAAATATAGGCGGGAACGTTCCAGCCGCTGGGAAAGATGACTTGATTGATTCCGCAGTGAGGGCAACAGAAGAAGGAAAACAGCTGTTAATATTCCGGACCAAGGTTGATGATACTGAGCGAACAGCAGAGAAGTTAGCACAGGTACTCCCCCCCTCAGACAGTAGCTGCAGAAGCTAGGCAGCGCATCATGTTGCTAGAAGATACTCCGTTAAGAGAGTTTCTCGATAAGAACATAGAAAAGCGCATCGCGTACCACAATGCTGGCCTTTCATTGGAAGAAAGACGCTTAGTGGAGGACTTGTTCAGACAAGGTGTTTTGCGGATTATTGTCACGACCACCACTTTGGCTGCCGGAGTAAACCTTCCCGTTGATACAGTAATTGTTGCCGATCATAAACGATGGGATACATCAAGAAAAACCAATATTGCTATTGGCGTTGGTGAGTATAAGAACTGTGCTGGCCGAGCAGGAAGGTATGGCAAGAAACAGGCTGGAACGTGTCTCTTGCTTAGCGAGGTTGGAGGGCAAGCTAACATTTTGGAGACTCAGTACATTCATGGTGATTTGCCTAAGCTCGAATCTGCAATTCCTCAGCAACCTGAACTTGCAAAACACCTCCTGGGATTGGTGGCGGAACGACTTGGTGAGTCGAAGGCGGACATCGTCTCACTATTTCGTGAGTCGTTCGCATTTCGCAGTTATTATGTGCCGGGGGGGGTCGAGTCCGAACTAATCAAAGCGATAGAGTCCGGGATTGACGAGTTGATTTCATTGCAGTTAGTTGAAGTGAAGGATCGCAAATTGACTGCTACTCCGCTTGGGGCAGTATGCGCTCGATCAGGTGTTTCAGTAAAAACTTTCGGGACACTCGAAACCCTCGTTCGCTTGGCACCGGTTGATACCATTTCAGCAGCTGAAATTTTTCAGGGAATAACAGATGTCGAAGAGATGAGGAGCCTTCGGCCATTCTCGCGTACGGAGCGTGCGGGCCTTCTATCTCGGTGGATTACTGGTGAAGGCGTCATGGATTTGTCGGGAGATTATTCCAATCAATACTCAATAGGCTACGGACGCATCAGAGATCTTGGGGAGATGGCCGAATGGTTGCTATCTTCCGCTGCTCAAATTGCTAGAGTGCTTGGTGTGCTCGATGCAGCAATCAAAAGGATCGAAAGTCTTGCGAGGGAATGCCATTTTGGCGTCCCTGATGAGCTGGTGCCCTTGGCAAAACTCAGAGTCTTGCAAAGATCAGATTTGATGCGTCTTCTTAAGAACAGCAAGGGGATAGCACTAACTGATCCTGAGAAAATTCTCGATGCCGATCCCTCTCAGTTTTCCGGAATACTTCCTCATGACAAGGTGGCAGCGCTTAAAGAAAGCATATTGCGAAAAGTGGGAGAAACTCTAAATCGACGAAAGATTGGGCATCTGATGCGTTGTGATAAGTTGGCAGCGATAAGGCCAATTATACAGCGAGTATATGAAAGTAGTGCCAAAGCTTTCGAGATGGCATTGGAAGAGTTACTCAATGCCGCATTAATCGAGCTTAGCGTTCACCGATTCACGAGACAGAACACTGGACAACCTGACATGGAATTAAATGCAGCAAAGGGCACGGTAGTCATGTCAGCCACAGCTTCTGATAGTGATAGAAAGCCAATATCATGGGATAAGGCTAGGGAAGTTCTTGGCAGTGTCGGGTATCAGGGTACTGCTAGCAATTTTGTTGTAATAGGAAAGCCAGAGTTTCATAAGGTTGCGATCGAAAATTCATCAGAAATGTCTCGAAAAGGCGAGAGAATATTGCTGCTTACTTTGGATGTACTTGTGGAGTATTGCTTGCGCAAGGTCGAGGGAAAGCTTTCCCGCGAGCAATTAGTTTCTCTATTAGAAGACGGTCGCGGATATGTTGACCGTGAGAGTTTAGATCAAGCTGCGTAGGAGATACGCAGAAGCTATGATTCTTCTGCACATCTGAGATGTTCGTGCACCGCGAACTACACGCGATTTGGTCGTGTGGGGGGTAACTTATCATCATTACAGACGGCTCTTCAGGATACACAAAACGCTTTGGGGGAGTGACGCATGAACCCTATTGAATTCGACGCCATCATTTTTCAGGAAGGCAAGGCCTATGTGGCGCACTGTCCGGAGTTGGATGTCTCCAGCTGCGGGAAGGACATCGATGAGGCCAGGCGGAACCTGAAAACCGCCGTTCGTTTGTTTATTGAGGAGGCTGAGAAACTTGGAACGTTGGACGACATTCTCCGAGAGGCTGGGTATCAGCGAGCAGCGGATGGGACATGGAAGTCTCCTCGAATCGTATCGACTGAAGTAATGTCGTTGTCTGCGTAATGTGATGCCGCGCATCACCGCGATACCGTCTTGGAAATTGCGAAAGGTGTTTGAAAGGGCGGGTTTTAAATGTGTGCGGACAGAAGGAGATCACTTTGTATACGTGAGACCGGGTGTTGCAAGACCTGTTGTGATTCCTGATTGGAACGAAGTGCCCGTGTTCATCATCAAGAATAACTTACGCACCGCTGGTCTTTCGCGTGACGAGTACTTTGCGTTTCTGGATGAAGCATGATCGTTCGGCTGCAAGACCAAGGCACAATATCATGACGTGGCGGAGCATCAAGGTATGAAATCTGCCTATGACGGATTGAAGATGGAAAGTGGTCGCGGTAAAGTATTGCGTCGGTACGTGCGCATCAGTCTTACATTTCTTTCATAATCATAAATGAGGAGGGTCGTAATGAGACGTGTAGGTGCAGTATTGGCGACAGTTGGTCTGTTGACCTTGGGAGTGGGTGTCAATGTTTGGGCTGCGGCAGATGACGGCAGTCAGGTAAAGATAATCAGTCCGGCACAGGGGGCTGTCTTGAAGGGCGGTGATGTCGAAATCAAGTATGAGCTGACAAAGGGTAGCAAGGCGACGCATGTCCATTGTTTCGTGGATGGGGAATATCAGAAGGGATGGAAAGGGATGGTCAAGGGAATGCCGCCCGGGACTCGTGAGATCAAGCTTGTTGCAGCAGATAAGGATCATGAGACCTTAGCCGCTGAATCAGCTGTGAAGGTGGAAGTGCAGTAGAACAGGATCAGGGTTCATTGATCATACAGACCGACTCGGCGAGGCGCACATCCTGCGCCTCGCCGGTCACCTTGAGCAATGCTTACAACGGTGCCATGCATGCTCTGGTGTTCGGAACGCTCCATAGTGGTTTTGTCTCTGTGACCGCTCGGTCGTAATGCAGGCCGGTATGCCGCTCATCACCAAAGACCTCATCGCTCAGCATAATCTGACGGGCGAGGAATACCAAAAAATCGTCGATATTCTCGGACGTGAGCCCAATCTGACGGAGCTCGGCATGTTTTCCGTGATGTGGTCCGAGCACTGCTCCTACAAAAGTTCTCGGGTACACTTGAAAAAACTGCCGACGACCGGGCCTCGTGTCGTGCAAGGGCCGGGAGAAAATGCGGGAGCAGTCGATATCGGTGACGGGCTCTGCGTGGTCTTCAAAATGGAGTCGCACAACCATCCGTCGTTTATCGAGCCTTATCAGGGCGCTGCCACGGGGGTCGGTGGAATTTTGCGGGACATCTTTACCATGGGGGCAAGACCGATCGCGCTGCTCGATTCGCTGCGATTTGGAGAATTGCACTCGCCCAAGAATCGCCATCTCATGAAAGGGGTCGTCTCCGGGATTTCTGGCTATGGCAACTGCATGGGGGTCCCGACTGTAGGAGGCGAGATCGTCTTTAACGACATCTACTCTCTCAATCCGTTGGTCAATGTGTTTTGCCTTGGGCTTGCTCATCAGGACAAGATATTCCGTGGCATGGCTGCTGGCGTCGGGAATCCCGTGATCTATTTCGGCTCCAAAACGGGCCGTGATGGGATTCACGGGGCGACGATGGCCTCCGATTCGTTCGACGATCAATCGGAGCAGAAGCGGCCGACCATCCAGGTTGGCGATCCCTTTACGGAGAAATTGCTGCTGGAAGCCTGTCTTGAGCTGATGGAACGCGATCTCCTCGTTGGGATTCAAGACATGGGCGCTGCAGGCCTGACGAGTTCTTCCTGTGAAATGGCCTCCCGCGCCGGCAACGGGATCGAGCTGGACCTCACGGTGGTCCCACGGCGCGAGTCTGGCATGACGCCCTATGAGATCATGCTGTCCGAATCTCAGGAACGTATGTTGATGGTGGCGAAAGCCGGCAAAGAAGACGAATGCATCGAGATTTGCCGGAAGTGGGATCTGGATGTCGCCGTGGTCGGGAAAGTGACGGCCGACGGAATCTTGCGTGTCCTGGATCAGGGGAAGGTTGTCGCAGAAATCCCGGCCAAAGCGTTGGCTGACGACGGGCCTCGATATGAACGGCCCTACCAGCCGCCGGCCTATCAAGATATGCTGACAAACCTGAACTACGACGCCGTTCCTGATGTGAAAGATGCGAATGCGGCATTGCTGGCCTTGTTGGAGTCGCCGACGATCGCCAGCAAACGGTGGGTGTACGAGCAGTACGATCATACGGTGCGGACGAACACCATGGTCCGCCCCGGGTCCGATGCGGCGGTGGTGCGGATCAAGGGCACGAAGAAAGCTGTGGCGATGACGGTGGATTGCAACAGCCGCTATTGCCTGTTGAATCCCTATGAAGGAGCCCGGCTGGCCGTGGCCGAAGCGGCCAGGAATCTCGTCTGTTCCGGCGCTGTGCCGATCGGTTTGACGGATTGTCTCAATTTCGGCAATCCGGAACGCCCCGATATTATGTGGCAGTTTGCCATGGCGATCGAAGGGATGAAAGATGCCTGCGAGCATTTTCAAATCCCCATCGTGAGCGGGAACGTCAGCTTTTACAACGAAACCAATGGACTCTCCATTTATCCGACCCCCATGCTGGGCATGGTCGGGCTGATCGATGACGCTGAACGGTCGATGACCCAGTGGTTTAAGCAGGAAGGCGACGACATTATCTTGCTGGGCTCCGCTCGCGAGGATTTGGGTGGATCGGAGTATCTCAAGGTCGTTCATGCGCGCGAACAGGGCTCGCCGCCCTATTTGAGCCTGAATACAGAAAAGGCTCTCCATGATTGCGTGCTATCGCTGATTCGTGATGGACTTCTGCAGTCCGCGCATGATTGCTCGGAAGGTGGTGTCGCCGTCGCATTGGCGGAAAGCTGTATCTCCGGACCGGAGCGGCCCTTGGGTGCTGTGGTAAGATTGATCAGAGGTCGGCTTCGAAAAGACTCGGTTCTCTTCGGCGAAAGTCAGTCCAGAGTGGTGGTTTCTGCAAAGCCGGTCCATCGACAGGCCATTCTCGATCACGCGAGGGGTTTCGGTGTGCCGGCTGAAGTGATTGGAACCGTCTCCGGCGATCGGCTGATCGTGGATGTGGGAAATGAGGGATCGATGGAACGTCTGATCGATCAACCGGCGGCGATGCTGCACGAGCGATGGGGTTTTTCTTTGGAGCAGGCGCTGAATCAAGTCTAGTTTTGCGGACTGCTACGGATCATGAATAAAGAACTGCCGATCGTCTCGCCTGATAAATTTCACGACGAATGTGCCGTCTTCGGTGTCTACGGCCACGAAGAAGCCGCTAATCTGACGTACCTTGGACTGTACGCGCTGCAGCACCGCGGGCAAGAAGCGTCCGGGATTGTCGCGGGAGATGGCGACCAATTCTTCATGCAGAAAGGCATGGGCCTCGTCGCCGACATTTTTCACAAATCGGTGCTGGAGAAGCTGCCGGGTCATATGGCCATCGGGCACAATCGCTACTCCACCACCGGTGGCCACGATCTGAAGAATGTGCAGCCGTTGACCGTGAACTTCGCACTCGGTAATTTGGCTTTGGCTCACAACGGCAATCTCATCAATGCTCAAATGCTCCGACATGAACTCGAAGCCTACGGGGCGATCTTCCAGTCCACATCAGATAGCGAGGTCATTATCCACCTCATCGCACACTCGCGGGCAGGTTCGTTTCTCGCGCGGGTCGTCGATGCTCTGAGTCAGGTGCGAGGCGCGTTCTCGGTTGTATTGATGACCGACAACGGTCTTATCGCCGCTCGTGATCCCTATGGGCTCAGACCGCTGTGCATCGGGCGCCTGCGCAGCGGCTGGATTGTGGCGTCCGAGACCTGTGCGTTTGACTTGCTCGATGCCGAGTATGTTCGAGAGGTGGAACCGGGCGAGTTGATCGTCATCAGCGATCAAGGGCTCGACAGCCACCATCCGTTTCCCAAGAAGAATCAAGCCATGTGTGTGTTCGAATACGTCTATTTTGCGAGGCCTGATAGTCGCATCTTTGGGGCTAACGCCGTGTATGCCACGCGCAAGGCATTGGGCCACCAGTTGGCCCAAGAGTCGTGGGTGCCGGCGGATGTCGTCATTCCCGTTCCCGACTCCGGCGTGCCGGCTGCGCTTGGCTATTCCGAGGGGGCTGGAATCCGGTTTGAGACCGGGTTGATCCGCAACCACTATGTCGGTCGAACGTTCATTGAACCCGAACAGTCGATTCGTCACTTCGGGGTTAAAGTCAAGTTGAATGCCGTGCCCGAAGTATTGGATGGGAAACGAGTGGTCGTCGTCGACGATTCGTTGGTTCGTGGCACGACGAGCCGCAAGATCGTCAAGATGATCAGGCAAGCCGGGGCGAAAGAAGTCCACATGCGGATCAGCTCCCCTCCGATCGTCTCACCCTGTTTTTACGGAATCGACACACCGACGAAAAAAGAGCTGATTGCCTCCGATCACTCGACGGAAGAAATCCGCAAGTACATCACAGCCGACAGCCTGGCGTATCTCAGCCTTGACGGCATGTTGAAATCCGCCCCGAGGACGCCCGACCAATACTGTACGGCCTGTTTTACCGAGCGCTATCCTATCCCTTTTACCCGCGCAGAAGAGCTTCAGTTAGGCCTGTTCGAATCAGCGCGCTGAGCTCATCTGTACGGAAGACATGACACTTCCAGAGAAGGACGACGACAAGAAAGCGCAGCAGCCACGGAGTAGACGCCGGGTGCCGGTCGATTATCCCGCTTTATTCACGGGAGATGAAGGATCCGGCCATGGAACGGTGACCAATCTCACGATTGCCGGATGTGAAATCAAGAGCCATATCCAACTCCCCATCGGAGCCGGTCTGAGTCTCCGTGTACAGGCTCCGGAGGCTCGGCCTCCGATTATCATCGCCCTCGCCATCGTCCGTTGGAAGAATGGTGATCGATTTGGACTCGAGTTCGTTCGATTTGAGGGTAGAACCAAGGAACAGCTCGAGGATATGCTGAACCAGCGTGAAGACCCTGCCGAAGATTAGTTTCTGCCTGCCCAGCGGTTGCCGCGCTAAAAATTGCCATGGTAGGATGCAACATCCAACAGCGAGTGTGTGGGCAACGGTAATCTGTTGTACCATGGCGACGAGGAGCATGGTCGAGCGGTTGCGAGATCATGAGTGTTCGCTGAAAGGGAGGTCGTGATGAGACGACTTATACTGGCGTTCGGGCTGCTGGTTTTTCCAGTCCTGTCTACAACACCGATTTCCGCGGCGGGATTATTCCAGGTAGGAGAGAATGCCCCATCCTTCACCCTCACCGCTATCACCGGTGAAACCGTATCGCTCCAGTCCTATAGAGGGAAAGTTGTGGTACTGGGACTCTTTCACATCTGTGAGCCTTGCATGATACAGGGCAGCGCGTTGCAGAAGGTCCATGAGTCTACGCAAGGCAGGAACGTGGCGGTGCTGGGTGTCAATTCGTCGGGCAATGCGAAGCGGGAGGTCGGCGAATTCTTGTCCAGCTTCCCGGTCAAGGTCACCTATCCCTATCTTTTAGATCCCACCAAGGTGACAGATAAGTTGTATGGTGGGGGAAAGTTCATTCCCAATGTGTATGTGATTGACCAGCAGGGAGTCATCCGTTGGCAGCGAGTCGGCAATATGGACTTGGCCGCAGCGGACGTCATCGTTGCGGAGGTCGAAAAGTTGTTGGCGAGTGGAAATAAGATGTAGTGGGCGGGGACAGATATTTCTCTGTGCTCGCTGACCGCCCGCCAAGACCCCATCGAATGTAGAAAGTTGGCGGCGGTCGGTCAATGCGCGCAATAAGAGAAACATCTGTCCCGCCGACTCGTGATAAGAAATATTTAGAGGGGAGAGAAGAAGCGATGGATGAGATTGAGGAGGGGAAACAAAAGTTTCTAGAAGTGGTGCAGGAAGTTGACGGGGCTGTCCAAGTCGTGATTCCTGTCACTCCCTCCAATAGTATGTTCTTGATCTCGCTGACGAAAGGATCGAATCGTAAATTTATCACGGTGCCCGAAGATGACATTATCGACTTGCCTCACGAAGCGAGCATCCGGACGAAAGTCACCAAGACCATCAAAGACGCCATCGCAGCTCTGTGATTTCGATGTCATGAATTCCCAATAACAAGCCGCCGTTTCTTGCCATGAAACAAATCTTGCCCGATATCTGGCAATGGTCGTGGTTTTCCGACGAGAAGCAGCTCGATTTCAACGGGTTACTTCTCGTGATCGGGGAACATAAAATCCTGGTAGACCCACCACCGATGACGACCGAGGCGAGAGCGGTCGTCCGCCGATATGAACCGATGGACTACATCATCATCACGAACCGAGATCACATTCGAGAGGCTGCGGCCTATCAGTCAGAGCTCAAGTGTCAGCTGCGAGTGCCGGAAGCCGATGCCGCTCAGATGGATGTGAAACCGACGAAGACTTATAAGGATGGCGAGCTATTACCCGGTGGGATTTGGGCTATTCATCTAAGGGAGCAGAAGTCTCCGGGAGAATCGGCATTGTTCATTGAACGGGGGCGAGGTGTGCTGATCCTAGGGGATGCGTTGATCGGCAAACCGCCTGGGGCCGTGCGCATGCTCCCTGGTGAAAAGTATGCAGACCTCGCGAAAGCCAAGGAGGGACTTCGCCGTCTTTTGAAGTACAACTTCGATAGTCTTCTTGTCGGGGACGGCAGCTCCATCCTTGCCGGCGGGAAACAGCAGGTGGAACAGCTCTTGTCGGTGACGTCATGACATTGCGTAACAGCCTATCCGAAGAATTGAATCGACAAGGCAACGAGCATTTTTCACGAGGGTTTTACACGGAGGCCTATACTTGTTACGCCAAGGCGTTAGAGTATGATCGGCTGACCGGTGATCAACGTGCCCTAGTCGCCACACTTGGCAACCTGGGTAACATTTGCGCAGTCAGCGGACGGCGGGATGCTGCCCGGACGCATTATCAGGAAGTCCTGGAATTGCAAAAACTCCTCGGTGATGAAAAAGGCATCGGGACGACGCTGGCAAACCTGGGAAACCTCCGGGCTGATGCCGGCGAATGGGATCGGGCACAGGCGTATTATCTGGAGGCTTTGGACCTCATGACCAAGACGCATGATGAGCCGGCCCAGGCCGTCCTGTTCTCGGACCTCGGTCTGGTGGCTCGTGAAACCGGTCACTTTGCGGAGGCGATTCAGTTTTACGAACGGTCGTTGGAGTTGATGCGTCGGCTGGGCAATCTGGGCGGTGTTGCCGACGCCTGGCGTATGATAGGCCGCACGTTCTTAATACAAACGCGCTACGATGACGCCATTGCCTGTTGCCAGACCAGCCAATCAATCGCCGAGCGATTACGAGACGAGCTTCGTGCCGGTGGAGCCCGATACGTGCTGGCGCACTGTTATGAGGAAATGGGGCGTTTGCAGGAGGCAGCAGATCTGCTTGAACAGGTGGTGCACATGGATCGTAAGTATCGCCTGCCGAAACTGGAAGAAAACACGCAGCGCCTCAAAACACTTCGCGCCCGCCTCGCCGATCCGTATCAGTCGCGGGCCAGACGAGGGATGCACGTATGATGGAGCCGGCATTTTCAGGTTGGACACACCTTCGCGCTGAACTGGTGCGATCATTCCCGCGATTCTATGAGTTGGAGGCTGATGGACCGCTCGTCATGGATCTTGGGGAAGATGGTTGGCTCTTGGAGGTCAAACCGGAGGGCAAGGTCCTGTGCCAGTACGGGGTCGCAATGGAAGATGTCATGGCGCTCATGTCGGAGGGGACGCCGGAGGATTTAGGAACCGATGAAGTCGCCAAGCAGGCCAAGTATTTCCTTCAGCCCGCTGTTTCCAAATATCGCGCGCTTCTGCTTCAGTCCGGGTTTATTGAGGAGACCGAGATGACTGACGAATTTGTGGCGGTCACGTTTGCGCGACCTGTCGATCTGCAGAATCGCGCCAAGCTCGAGGATCTCCTCCGATGGTGCTGCAGGCAAATCGGAAGCGCGTCGTGATCCAACGAATCGCGACATTCGACGAATTTCGGGACGCTGTCTCAGCCTATCGATTGCCACGAGTGTTGCTGGTCGCGCTGGAACTGGATCTCTTTACGACTGTCGGCGACCGATCGTGGACGATTCCCGATCTTGCCAAGGAGCTCAAGGTCAGCGAAAGGGGTTTGAGCATCCTTTGTCGTAATCTCGCAGCGGTCGGGGTATTACAGAAAAAAGGAATCATCTATAAGAATAGCCGGCTGGGCGCCACAGCGCTGAATGCCGACCATCGCGCATATCGAGGCGGCTATTTGAATTTGATTACACGCCATTGGGCGGACTGGGTACGGCTGTTGGAATCTGTGCGGAGTGGCTTGCCGATCGACCATGATATTCCAGACAGCCCGGACTATCGTCGACAATTCACGTGGGCCATGCACCATAGGACCTTGGAAATTGCCCCGGCGATTGCGGCGCAAGTTCACATGGGTCACGCGAAAACACTGCTGGACCTCGGTGGAGGGCCAGGCACCTACGCCATGGCGTTTCTTGCGAAGAACCCAACGCTTCACGCCACCGTCTGTGATCGAGAGGCCGCTCTTGAGGTCGCCAAAGAAATCGCCGACACACACAAAGCGAGGCGGCGACTCTCCTATCTTTCGCTCGATTTTTCCAAGGAACCTATCCCTGGTATGTATGATGTGATCTGGTATTCCAATGTGCTGCACATGTATTCACCCGAAGAGAACCGAGCCATCTTTCGTCGAGCCTTGGCCGCATTAACGCCCGGTGGTCGATTCATCATCCAAGACGCCTTTCTCCACGATCGCGAAAGTTTGTACCCGTTGGAAGCAAGCGTGTTTGCTGTGTCGATGTTATTGTTTACGGAAGGCGGAAACACCTATTCAGCCTCAGAGGCGGCCAAGTGGGTGAAAGATACCGGATTCGTCGCGGTCAAATCGCTTCCCATCAGGAAGGGGACGGAGGATTGGGAGGACGGGGTTCTAGAGGCATCGGCACCGGGCCTACATCCAAAAACGACCGCCCGCCGAACACGATCAAGAAGAAATTGAAGAGCCCGCTGATTACGTTAGCGATCAAGGCCACTCCCACCTCTGAATCTTTTGTCACCACCTGAATGATTGTTGCGATATTCAGTGCTAATCCAACCGTGGCGTAGATTACGCAAGCCATGGCGGCCCATCGGAAGCGAAGCCAAATCAATACCGAGAGTGCCAGGGGCGTGAGGATGAAAAAGCCGATTCTCCACGCCATGCCTGACTTTGTGGATGTGCCGTTTTCTATGAGGAAAAATCCTGTCTCGACGATAAACGCGCCGATCAGCAGATTCAGCAAGGCGGTTTGTTTCATCTGAAGACTATAGACCAGGGAGGAAAACGTCGGCAATGGTTGTCTTGTTGCGTACAGTTTGAAAGTGCTAACTTGTCTGGACTATGGACTTCAAGGAACAGATCGAGGGCCAGTTATCCACGCAAACCTGCCTACTGGTCTATGACGCAGAATGCCGATTGTGTGTGTCCACAAGACAGAAACTCGAAGAGCTAGGAGTTGGACAAGCAAAATCAGACGTGAGATTCCTCGCGTACCAGAGCGAAGAGGCAAAGAGAATCATAGGGCCGATTTATCGTTCTGGCCGACCTGATGCGGCTTTCTTGGTTCGACCTTCAGGAGAAGTGCTCCGAGGGATCGACGCGTTTCTCCCTCTCGTTCCCAATCTCCCAGGTGGGAAGCTTCTGCTGTGGTGGTTACGATTCCCTTCTGCCAAGCGGCTTGCCGAATGGAGCTATCGCGTGGTTGCACGCCATCGGTATCGATGGTTTGGTGAAGCCGAGTCCTCTCGCCGACAAAACTGATGTAAGCGGTTCCTATCTTCTGTCCTCTTTCAGATCCCCTGCTTTCGAGGGGATTCTTCCTTACAGCGAGGAATTTACGGACGGCCGACCCTCTTTCAGAATGCGTTCAACTTTTGAGGAGGGTATATGTTGCACAGATGGGACATGTTGCCGAGTTCTTCTAGCCTAGTCCGTGTGACTGATCAACTGCAAGGCCATGCTCACCTTGATTCTTTGAAGATCCTGAGTGGACTAGTTGCCGTCGTCTTGTGTCTCTCATTTTCTATTAGTCAGGCCTGGGGAGAAATTGGCACAGAGAACAAGAAGGCGATTGTAGCCGCAGGATTCGGTTACCAAATCGGTGCTGTCTCAACGATTGCGGTCAAAGTGTATGACGCTGAATCGGGCGACATCTTGTCCAATGAAATCTATGAACTAGCCGTCAAAGAAAGCGACGGCGTGAGATCGAACCGAGGGCCGCGTATTTTTGCCGGTGGAGTCGGACTCGGTGCTACCGATCTTTCCAACTTCGTGTTGCGCGTATACGACGCAAATACCGGAGTGTTTCAATGGGAAGGGCGACTCAATCTTGTGCAGCCTGACTGGAAGGCAGGGGGGAAGGTCGTATCGACCGCACTGCCCCGGCAAGCAATCATTACGAGGGTACACGTTGTTGAAGCGACGATTGAGCAGCCGGTGTTTTTGCTGCGCGCAATGGACGCAGCGACCGGCGTACTTGTGTGGGAGGATGAGTTTACGACCATTCGTACACGAATTCCGCGAGCCCAGCGGATTGCAGATCGATCGATCCAGCCGGACAGCGGTTCACTTGCGAGTTCCCACACATTTAACTTCAGAATTCGCATGTATGATCCCAGCGGAAAGAAGGTTCTGTGGGAGGATCAGCTCTCTCAGATGGAGTCCACTGAAGGGCTTGAGCAGTCGCACAGCGACCAGGCCGATATACTGCCCCCCTGGCCTAACCTACCGCCAGAAGAGTCCGCAGCAGGAGCGATCTAAGCAGCGAACGTTACGACCGACTCCGTTCGAAGCTCTCGATCCACTGCCGGTGGAACTGCTCGTAGGAGACAAACAGCTTGTTCTGAAGCGCAACTGAGATCGACGAGTTGGCTTGTAACGCATTCAACAGCTCATCGACGCCGACCATCCCCCACCGCTCAATTAAGTAGCGTGTTGCAGAATTCGCCTCTAAGTAGGCCACTGTCGACGTACTGGCCGGCAGCGCGCCCCAGGGGCCTTCCAGATAGGTCAAAGGAATGACTTTGATGTCCCCGCTCATGGCCTGATCAAGCTCGGGCCACGCATCTCCGGCCAATTGCATGGCCAGGCCTTCGTTCAGCCAGGTCGGCAGCGCCCCGCTGCTTGCTCCTAAGCGATCGTGAAGTAGAGCGTGGACATACTCGTGACGGAGCACGTTCGCCAACCACTTCCGATCCGTGGGCGCCCCTTGCGTGGGAATCTGAATACGTCCAAGGGTAGGATCATAGAGGCCATCGGCCCAAGCCGGGCTCCCGGTTGTTCCTTGAAACGAATCCTTAGTGTGGAGGACGACCATGATCGGTTTTGCAGGGAAATGGCTGAACTTCTGTCCAATCTCTCGATAGGCTTCTTCAAGAATCTCTAGAACTGAGATCCAGATATTCTGGTCTTCCTCCCCGTTGAACTTCACGACAAAGTGAGTACTGCTCCTTGCTGTCATCCGGGATTCAAGCGATTGAGCACGGCGAACCTTCGTCGTAACGGCAGCGAGATAGGACTGCAATGCAGGGTCCTGCCGTGCTCGGTCGGCTGCCTGGTCCAAGTGTTTCGCCGCTTCCTGCAGCTCATCCTGCTCCTGCAACAAGTCGGCCATGGCCAAGTGGGGAAACGGTTCATTTGGGGCTACCTTCATCAATTTCATCAGGAATTCCGCATTCAGCGCGTGGTCTCGCTGCTCCCAATAGGCATGGGCAAGATTCATGAGGATCACGGGATTCGATTCGTCAAGGTCCGCGGCTCGCTTGAACGCTTTAAGCGAAAGCCGAGTACCATTGAGTCGTTCCTGTTGCAACCCGAGGTTGTTCCACAGAGTTGCGACGAAGGACTTGGCTGTTGCGTCCGATAGAACAGCCGGCTGGATCTCGTTCAATTTCGTTTCGGCGAGCGACAAGTTATGTTTTTCGATCTCATCGCGAATGGCTTCCAGCAAGGCCTCATGCGGGGTAGGCGGTACTACGCTCTGATCGAGTATACGAACCGATTTCGCCTCGTGTTCGAACGACCTGTTCTGCGATGGCATGGGAGGAGGCGCAACCGGTTCGACGGTTTCTGTGAGCTGCACCGGCTGTGGCGGCTGGGCAGGCCTCAAGAATAGGTTGTATCCGATCACTGAAGCCAGGCCGATGGCCAGCGGTATCAGAATATGTCTGATGTTGCGGCGATACATGTGTGCTTGAGACCGAGTGTAGCACCCTAAGAAAAGGTGACCAAGCAATCCGGCAAAACAGGCTGCGCACCGTGCCATGAGGTTTATCTGGTTCATTGAGCGTTGAGAAACGCTGTGTTACGATCCTCCACCATATGCGGACTCCCACTGAATCGAGTCCATACACGCCTTTTCAGGAGTGGTTGGACCGCATCGCGCGACCAATCGAGTTTGCAAGCCGAGATGACTGTGCCCACCTCAAGGCTGTCACAAATCTGAGTTCGTTTATCTCCTCACAAGTCTTGTCTGCCCTTTGTCAAGAGGTTTATCCCAAGGCCATTGAAGCTCGCCTGATTTCGTTGCGGGACCTGTTCATCGATTTTCAGCCGACGCTCCCCTTCGACGAGCAACGTCGGCGATTGCAAGCGGCTGCGTTGCTCATTAAGTCGCTTCGATCTGTTGATCAACAGAAGCTCATTCGGCTGAAGGATTCGCCGACGCAAGCTTCCTGTCACTCCGAAGTGATGGGTGCAGGCCGATCCGATCTCTGGAATCTTCCGGTCCGGTTCGTCAAAGGCGTCGGGCCGAAACGTACCAATGTCTTGCAACGATTGCATATCGCGACGGTGGAGGATGCGCTCTGGACCGTGCCGTGGCGTTACGAGGACCGATCGGTCATGACACCGATCGGAAATCTCGTCCCGGGTAGGATTGCCTCGATTTGTGGGGCGATCGGAACATGCGAGGCGAAACGGACGAGAAATCGGCGGTTGAGCGTAGTGGAAGTCGGTGTCGAAGATCAGTCAGGGCGAATGCAGGTGGTTTTCTTTAATCAACCGTATGTGGAAGAGATTCTTACGGTCGGGACTCGCGTGATGATGAGCGGGCGGGTACTCTCAGGCAGACAAGGATGGATGGTTCCGCGAATGGATGTGGCCCAGTATGAAATCATCGGAGAAGATATCGAATTGACGTTGCATGTCGGTCGAATCGTGCCGATCTATCATGAGACCAAAGGATGGACCTCTCGCCAGATGCGGGTGTTGGTGAAGACTCTGTTGGCGGACCATGGGGTTGCGCTCCTTGACCATTTGCCTGTGCCTCTTCGGGTGCGGCAGAGGCTGATCCCGATGCATGAAGCGCTGCATGATGTTCATTTCCCCAAGACCGGCACCGATCTTCAGCTCCTGGAGCGAGGGAAGACAGCGGCGCATCGTCGATTGGCGTTCGAGGAACTGCTGCTGCTCCAATTGGCCTTAGCGACCAGGCATCGATCGGTACACGAAGAGCCGAAAGAACTGCGGTTCAATCCGCGGACACCTCTTTTGCAGCAGCTCAGTCGTCTCATGCCCTTTCGTCTCACGACGGCACAGGATCGAGTCGTTCGCGAAATATTTCGGGACATGATTTCATCACGGCCCATGAATCGTCTGGTGCAAGGCGATGTGGGGTCGGGGAAAACCGCAGTCGCCTTGCACGCACTGGTGATGGCCTGTGGTTCAGGCTATCAGGCCGCGCTGATGGCGCCGACCGAGATTCTAGCGGAGCAGCACTACCGAAACCTGTCCGGAATGTTGCAGGCCTTAGGACTTCACACGACTCTCGTGCGTGGGGGAGAGAAATCTTCGGTGAAAAAGGCACAGATGGAGCGGCTGTCATCGGGCGACATTCAGGTGGCCATCGGCACTCATGCCCTCATTCAACAGGGGGTGAGATTCAAGAACTTGGGATTGGCCGTGGTCGATGAGCAGCACAGGTTCGGCGTCCTGCAGCGAAAGATGTTGATCGAGAAGGGTTACAAGCCGGACGTGCTTGTCTTGACGGCCACGCCCATTCCTCGGACATTGGCGATGACGGTGTATGGTGACCTTGATGTATCGATGATCGATGTGCTGCCTCCGGGACGAAAGCCGGTGCGTACATTTCTCTTTGATGATACACAGCGACGACGTGCCACTCAAATTGTGAGTGATGAATTGCGTGCCGCAAGACAAGCGTATGTGGTCTATCCGCTGGTGGAAGAATCGGAAAAGAGCGATCTCCAGGACGCGATTCAGGGCGCCGAACGGTTACGGAACGGAGAATTTGCCGAATTCAGCGTCGGCCTGTTACATGGGCGCATGAAGGCCGCCGAAAAGGAAGCGGTGATGGCCGACTTTAAGGCCGGAACGATCCAGGTATTGGTGGCGACCACGGTGATCGAAGTTGGAGTCGATGTGCCGAATGCGACCGTCATCTTGATCGAACATGCCGAGCGGTTTGGTCTCGCACAACTGCACCAATTGCGGGGGCGGGTGGGGCGGGGCAACCATCAATCCTACTGCCTCTTGATGACTCAGAACCTGGCACGAGGGAGAACACAGCTGGGAAGATGTTCCATGGGAAGTGAGGAGTCCGTGTCCACGGCCAGGGAACGGCTGGAGGCGCTCGTCCGATCAAACGATGGATTTGTGATTGCTGAGGACGATTTGCGGATCAGAGGCCCTGGAGAGTTCTTTGGGCTGCGCCAGTGGGGGATGCCGGAGTTTCGTGTCGCAAATCTGGTGCGAGACGGGGATCTGTTGCAGCAGGCCAGGCAGGAGGCCTTTTCACTGATGAAATCGGACCCAGGATTGAAAGAACCGGCCCATCAAGGGTTGCGTGACGCGATGTTGAGGAAATGGGAGAAAAAACTCGAACTTGGATCGATAAGCTAGGACATCGATGGGATTCCTTCAACGACTGAAAGATGACTTGCGAGCTGGTATTACCACCCTGCGCCTGGGGACCGTCCATGCTGCAGGCCGCGCATTGGAAGAGACCGAATTACTCCGCATGAGGCTGGAGCTTCGCAAGCTCGACCAGCAACTCTCCGATCTATACAAAGACATCGGCGAGCGCGCCGTTGACATGAAGGAGCGGGGTGAAACGGCGGAGCGTGTCGTGTACGACGCTGAGATCGTGCGTCTCGTCAAGGAGGTTGAGGTGCTCAAGGAGTCGCGGAAGAAACTGGAAGCCGACATGGAAGAACTTCGGAACGAGCAATGACCGAACCGCGTCAGCACGCGCGACGATTTGCCGGCATCGATATCGGCACCCTCACCTGTCGTTTGTTAATTGCGGATCTTGCTCCTGGACAACCTCTCCAAGAAGTTCGCTCTGATCGGCGCATTCTCCGTCTCGGCGAAGGAGTCGATCAGACCAAACACCTGAGTCCAACCGCGATGGATCGGGTCATCCACTGTCTACAGGAATGGCAAAATATCATCAACAGCTATCATGTTGAGGCTATTGTCGTTGTAGCCACGAGCGCCGTCCGCGATGCGGCGAATCGAGAAGAGTTTCTTGTACGTCTCAAGCGAGAAACCGGGTTCGATGTTGAAGTGATTTCGGGAGAGGAAGAAGCGCGTCGGACCTTGCTGGGCATTCGCTCCGGTTTGCCGACTGGGGTCACGGACATCCTCGCATTGGATATCGGTGGCGGCAGCACCGAGTTCATCCTCGATCGCCTGGGACAGAAGCCGATCATCCGCTCGATCGATATCGGAGTTGTCCGCCTCTGTGAACGCCTTTTGCGTCACGATCCGCCGACCATCGAGGAGATTCAACAAGCACGTGAGTGGGTGACCCGAGAGACGAAAGCGGCTGTTCCTGATATGGGAGACTATCGGCAAGCCACATTCGTTGGCACCGCCGGCACAATTACCAGCCTTGCCGCCATGGCTCAGAAGCTTCCGACCTACGAACCGGCACGTATCCATAATTATCAATTGAAGCTGGAAACAATTCGCGAATTGGAGCAGACGCTGCTCAGGAGAACGAAAGCAGAACGTATTGGCTTGCCAGGTTTGGAGAAAAACCGCGAAGAAGTCATCGCCGCCGGGGCGATCATCATTCGAACGATTATGGAAACGCTGGGGCAGCAGGAATGTCTGGTAAGTGACTTAGGGTTGAGGGAAGGGGTGCTGATAGATCTGGCGGTGCGGATGGCAAATCGGTGAGTACGAAGCTCAAGCGAAGTTGCTCAGGCTTGAACGGTAGATTACAATGCAACTCATTGGGAGGAACCGTTATGGCCATTTCAAAGATGAGCTGTCGTCGAGGGAAAGAACCCAAGATTATGGTCGCCGATCCTCTTTTGACGGTTCTTCTTGCGAAGGACAACGGCCACTATTGTGCCAAGTGTCCAGAGTTAGATCTTGTGACCGAACTTCCGACCGTCGACGCCGCGTTGAGAGATCTGATCGAAGCGATTCGAGACTATGCGAAGGAGTATCTCCAAGACCGCGATCGATACGCCATGAGCCCTAACCGAGCCCACCATTTGCCCTATATCAAGGCCATTGCCGCCTGTAAGACGGATTGGGAGTTGCGGACGTTGATCGAGATCAAGCATGGCCTCGTTCACGTATAGCGATTTCCGAGTTGTACTCAAGCGCGCAGGCTTCGAACATCTGCGATCCGAAAAACACGAAACTTGGGAGCCTGTCCAACCTTGTCTCTTCTACTGCGGCGAACGATGCACGGGCATCTGCTTTGTTCTCGACCCACGAAAAATCCTCAACGTATTCCAGCGAATACGCTTGCGGTTTTTCGAGGTCTGCGGCCGCGCATCTGCCCGTACCTCATTCGTCTCGTGACGAACAGCAAGGTCGGACAGGCTCCTCGCGAAAATTCCTGCCGAATGGCTCGATTCTGCGAGTTCGGATCAGTCATCAGCACAAGCTTGACATTCCCAAGTGGCTGGTCTCACGAAATGCTCCGGCAAGCAGGACTGACGCTCGAAGAATTTCGTGCGCTGCTCAATGCATGATGACAGGACGTCGAGCCAAAGTTATCGCAATGTTTGGTGAGTGATCTGGGATTGAGAGAAGGGGGTGTTGAGTCAGCTAGGGCAGCGCATTTTTTAGCGAAGGAGTCGAGAATTATGCCGAAGCTCTTAAGCACGCAGCTGGCGCTTGATTGATGCCCGCATTGCAATGTAGATTTGCCGACATTGAACTGGATTTCGGCACAATTAGAATCAACTGATTATGCGGGTGCCAATAAGCGATTTTGGAGATTCTATCGCTGTGTACGTTGTGGTGTAATAACTGCTTCAGCGCGTGGACCCGATCAGGATATTCTTGAATTATTCCCATCAGGTATAACAGTAGATTTGAATATTCCACTGCGTGCCAAGACTTTTCTAGACCAGGCGATAAATAGCCTTAACTCACCGGCCGGAGCAGTAATGCTAGCGGCTAGTGGAGTTGACGCGATGCTGAAAGCCAAGAGTTATCGAGAAGGCAGTTTGTATGCCAGGATCGATAAGGCTGTTCACGATCATGTCATCACCTCAGAAATGGGAAAGTGGGCACACGAAGTCAGGCTTGATGCAAATGATCAGCGCCATGCGGACGAAGACGTTCCTCTGCCAACTTCTGATGATGCAAGACGAGTCATCGATTTTGTTCTTGCTTTAGGGCAGTTTATGTTTGTGCTCCCTGCGAAAGTTCAAAAGGGTATTGCGGATGCCCAACAGAAGGGATAATTGGGCTAATCTTACTTCTGCGAATACTACCGATAGCCTCTGGTCTTGATGAACTGTGCTTCGGTGCGCCGCCGGGTTTTCCCCAGCAACAGCAGCTTGAAGTCCTGCAGACCGAATCGGCTGGGATTTGCTCGATCGTGATAGAAGTGACCCTGAAGCTTCCTCTTTGGTGCCAGGATCTCTATAATGCAGGCAATGAACACGATTCACAAACAACTCGTGACCGATGAGCAGGGGCGGCCTGTTGGGGTTCTGATTCCCTATGAGGAGTGGTTGCGCATCGAACAACAGCTGGGAATAGCAGCCGGACCAAACGGGAGTACGCAACTTCAGGGTCACGAGGGTGGCATCCATTTGACAGAAGATCCCGTGGCCTACCAGCGCCGCTTGCGAGATGAGTGGACCTGACCGTGGTCCGCTTTGTTCTCGACACCAATGTCATTCTCTATCTTCTCGGTGGTCGCCTTGCAGAACCGCTTCCCGCCGGACTCTATGCTATTTCGGTGATCTCCGAGTTGGAGCTCTTGGCCTATCCAGGTCTGGTTCCATCCGAAGAGCAGCGGGTGCGGGCGTTCTTGAACGATGTCACTGTGACGGAGCTGACTCAGGCAATCAAAAATCACGCAGTGGATCTTCGAAAACGATACAGTCTGAAGCTTCCCGATGCGATTGTCGCCGCAACAGCACTGGCTCTGGATGCAACTCTATTGACCAACGATCAGCGCCTGCTCGCCTTGACGGAGGTCCCCACACGGATGCTTCCTATCAAAGTCCTATCATAAGGTTTGCTTTGGAGTTTGTCTGGAATTCTCGTGCGCCTTCGAGATGGCCATGCTGAACGTGTAGAGATCGTCGATTATCACTAAGGAGGATGTATGGCGAAGTCCCGTATCACCCCAGTGCATCCTGGCGTCTACCTAAAAGAGATTCTCGACAAATTAAGGGTGTCTCAGTATCGGTTAGCGCAGGAACTTGGTGTCCCTGCCATGAGGATCAGCCATGTCGTGCGCGGACAACGTCCCATAACTGCTGAACTGGCATTGCGACTTGGTCGGTATCTCGACCAGAGTCCTCGCTATTGGCTTCATCTGCAAAGCCGCTACGATATTGATGTTGCCGAGGATCGTGTAGGGAGTCGAGTCCTGCGGGAAGTTCGCCGTTCTAAGGCTGTTGCATGATACGCTGGCGTAACCTTGTCGATACTGCTGCCCCGCTTCGCGAATCACTTTTGCGAACACTGCGATAGCCGTTGTTCTCCGTGAATTGCGCTCTCAGCGCGCCGCCGGGTTCGTCAATAAGAGAACCGGATCGAAGTTGCCCATGCGTGAGAAGTCTTGTACACTTCCCAGAGTGTGCCAAGAGGGATTAGGTGATGCAAAGACGCTCCGGTCAACTAGACGATTCACAGGTTGCCGCCAATTTGCGCTGCGCCATCGAGTTGACCGAACTCGGATTAGCTCTGCGACGATCAGTGCTGCAACAGGATGAACCTCAGGGCGATGCCATGGTAAAAGTCATGCGTGAGATTCGGCGCGCAAAAGAGCAGGCATGGCGGCAGAATCGTTCTTAGCTCGGACCCTCTCCACTCTGATCACGGATTTCAATCGACGCGGGATTCAGTATGCGCTGGCCGGAGGCTGGGCGTACAGTGCCTTGGTCGAGCCACGAGCGACGACCGATATCGATGTTCTACTGTTACTGGAGCAGCCTTCCCGTGATCGGCTTCAGTCTTTGCTCTCCTCCCTTTTTGATTCAACCATCGTCTATCCAGCCGCGATGGTCTTTCATGGCATTTCGATTTGGCGATGTGTGGGAATTTGAAAAACCAAGAAGTCGTGATTGATCTGCTCTTGGCTGACTCCGAATACCTGCTGACAGCCCTGTCGCGATGGAAGTAAAGATCCTTCCTCGCTCGACCGAACAGCGGTCATTGATGTCACTCGCAACCGTCCCCCTCCCCAATAAAATTCGAATTTACGTTTCATTGAGGAACATGTGTGGCAGCATGTATTCCGGAACTTCGAAGAGCCCTGGCAGGTTATTCGAGTTGGTGGTATAACCAACGACCCCATCCAGTGCTCGGGTGCCGGGGTCCTGTCCCGTTACACCGGAACAATCACCGCACACGGCTCGATTGTAAGGGGCACTGCAGCATGCTTCCAACTATCAAGTCCGCAGTGAAAGCCGTTCTTCGATCCTGGACGAGCTACGCCTACAATCATTATGCGGATGTGAGAGACGCCACGAGAATACTGAAGAATGTCGAGAGCTATAAAGGCCCAACAGCGACTCGTGATTTGAAGTTGTGCGACGAGTATGCCCTGGAGGTCCTCGGACATCAGCACTTCGCACACTGGTTGTATGTCTATACGGCTGTTTCCGGTCGGTTCAAAGAAGGCTGGGTGCCGGAAAACTACTATGGCTCGGTCGTGGTGCCAAAACTGCAGGGACGGTATGGAAGGATTGCAGATCTCAGAGGCCTTAATGCGGTCATGCTCAAGAGCGAGGCCTTTCCGGACGTGCTCGCTTATGTGAACGGGACCTTTTTTGATACCGCCTACCGATTTGTTTCGCCGGACGCAGTGAAAGAACACCTGTTCAAGGAGCATGAGCGAGTCGTGTTCAAGCTCGATAGCTCGCTCCAAGGGAAAGGGATACATTTCTTTACGCGCGAGTCATTCAGTATCGAGCAGATCACAGGGCTGGGGAACGGTCTGTTTCAACGCGTCATCCAACCGCATCGACTGTTTACGGAGTTCGCGAAACCTTCCGTGGCAACCCTTCGAATCACCACCGTGTACAAGGATAATGGGGAGATTTCAGTTCGAGCGTGTCATTTGCGAATGGGAAGTGGAGATGAAACCCACGTGCAATCAAAAACAGAAATCAGAGTACCGATCAATTTAGAAAGCGGGACTTTTCATGATGTGGGGTACACGGCAGAATATCGTGAAATCAAGATGCATCCGACGAGTCACGTGACGTTTGCCGGGAAGGTGATTCCTGCGTTCAAGGGCTGTGTGGACACTGTGACCGAGCTGCATAAGAAAACACCATATACCCGCTGTATCGGCTGGGATGTGACGGTCGATGAAGACGTAAACGTCCGACTTCTGGAATGGAATGCCGAGCACAATGGCATTAAATTCAGCGAAGCCACGCAAGGACCGTGCTTTGCCGATTTAGGCTGGGAACGACTCAAAAATGAGCGTGCCAGATAAGTCTACGCAGAGGCTGTGGGGCTTATTGTTCGCTCGCTCGAAATGATGGCCAGGTCATATATCCAGTTTGAATGAGGGCGTCAGCGAGTCGGTTCAATCGCAGGGACACTGCAGCATGCTTCCAACTATCAAGTCCGCCGTGAAAGCTGTGCTTCGATCCTGGACGAGCTACGCCTACAATCATTATGCTGACATTCGAGATTCCAAGAGAATACTGAAGAGTGTTGAAGGCTATAAAGGCCCAACAGCGACTCGTGATCTGAGGTTGTGCGACGAGTATGCCGTGGAGGTCCTCGGCCATCAGCACTTCGCACATTGGTTGTATGTCTATACGGCTGTTTCCGGTCGGTTCAAAGAAGGCTGGGTGCCGGAAAACTACTATGGCTCGGTTGTGGTGCCAAAGTGGCAGGGACGGTATGGCCGAGTTTCAGAATCCAGAGGCCTGAACGCAGCCATGCTCCAGAGTGAGGCCTTTCCGGACGTGCTCGCCTACGTGAACGGAATCTTTTTTGACACCGCCTACCGATTTGTTTCGCCGGACGCAGTGAAAGAACGCCTGTTCAAGGAGCATGAGCGAGTCGTATTCAAGCTCGATAGCTCGCTCCAAGGGAAAGGGATACATTTCTTTACGCGAGAGTCATTCAGTATCGACAAGATAACAGGACTCGGGAATGGTCTGTTTCAACGCGCCATCCAACAGCATCGACTGTTTACGGAATTTGCGAAACAGTCTGTGGCAACCGTAAGAATATTCACTGTGTACCAGGACAACGGGGAGGTTTCCGTACGAGGGTGTAATCTGAGATTGGGGAGTGGCGATGAAACCCATGTCCTCTCACGGACGCAGATCAGAGTGCCGATTCACATCGAGAATGGGGCGTTTCATGACGTAGGGTACACTGCGGAGTGGCGTGAGACCAGGGTTCATCCGGTGAGTGACGTGGCGTTTGCCGGGAAGGTGATTCCTGCGTTCAAGGCCTGTGTGAAGACTGTGACTGAGTTGCATAAGAAAACACCGTATACCCGATGCATCGGCTGGGATGTGACGGTTGATCGAGAGGAGACCGTCCAACTGATGGAATGGAATGCATGGTCCGCCGGCATTGGATTCCACGAGGCCATGGAAGGACCGTGCTTTGCCGATTTAGGCTGGGAACGACTCAGAAATGATCGCGGTAGATCCGGCTAAGCTGAGTGCTGTGAGGCGTATCGTCTATATCTCGCCGAGGCAGATTGCTCACGGTTTCGAGTCACGGTTCACTTTTGCGAATACCACCGATAGCCTTTGTTCTCGGTGAATTGCGCTTTCGGCGCCCCGCCTGGTTTTTCCAGCAACAGCACTTTGAAGTCCTGGAGGCCGAACCACGCGGGATCGGCGAGGTCGTGATAGTGGAGGCCTTGAAGTTTGGGGAGCATGTCGCCTAAGGTTTGTTGCAATTCCTTTTCAGTATAGGCGCGCACGGCGAAGGGGCGGTTGATCGACCGACAGAATCTCTGGATGGTGTAGGTTGCGCCGGTGCAGAGGACTTTCGTATCCGGCTTGAGCTCCAGGAATTGGGGAAGAGAAAGATATCGCTCTTGAAAACCGAGCCAGCGGATGGCGTGCCGTAGGTGGCTGTATTGAACCTCATATTCTGTGTGTCCCGGCAGCTTCACAGGCGCGGGCCATCCCTCCTCAATGCCGAACTCAGTGAGAAACGCTCGGCCACCCGGCTTGAGCACTCGCCACAACTCGGCGGCGAAGCGAATCGGTCCTAAGTTAAAGATCACCGATTCAGGCGGGTCGCTTTCGATCGGGAGGCGAAGCCGTCTGATCCAATCCAGTGCTTCTTGGTGTTGCGGAGTCTCTCCCACCCCACACGCCAGCTCTTTTTTGCCCAGTTGCACGGGAGTCATGTCGGCCATGTTCTCATTGTCAATCACAAGATCGACGGAGTGATCGGCAAAGGGCAGCGATTCGGCATTGGCTCTGGCGCCGGAAACATTCCACCCACCCGCTTTGGCCCGAGTGACTTGGAGTTTGAGGAATGGCTGCGTGATGTCGAGCGATAGGTATGTCATTCTTTGCTTTTCGAAAGGCAGCAGATCCTTGCCAAGCTCCTGCGCGAGGTAGCCAAGCCCCCCACCGATTTCCAGGAGAACCTTGGGCTTGGGATTGAACCAGCCGAGTCGTCGCAGTTGCCGCATGAGGAGCCGGCCGTAGGTCAAGCCGCTCAGTGCTTCGCTCGGTTCACGGAAGAGATGTGAGACGGTGGTTTCGATCAGATCAAAATGACGGTCATCTTCTTCGCTTTGGGCGAGTTCGTGACGGTGGAACTCTTCCAGGTGCTCCTCGCCTTCGAACCCTTCCCGACCCGACCAGCCTTCGCGGACCTGTTGCAGAAGAGTATCCCATTTGGCCAAGTGTCGATGGCCTCCTGGCGGGTCAGTTCCAAAATAGCAGAGAGAGTAGTTTGGCGTGGCCCATCGTTCAAGGTGCCAGGATCCCGGTTGCCCGTCCGGCCCACAGACCTTCGTGCCGTATTGTTCAATGAGCCTACCGACAGTCGTATGGCCGTTCATGGCCTTGAGCATATCCAGGCCGGTGCGGTTCAGCCGGATGATCGGTAGGTTGTCATCCAGCGGAGCAAACCACCATTCATCCGGGTGGTGATGATAGGCGACCAGGTCGGGAATGTGCCAAACAAGGAGGTTCAGGGCCTCTCCAGTCAATCTTCGGGGTTCATGGACAGCGACAGCGGGTTTCATGGCGAGCAGTGTTTGATGATGAGCTCCGGTAGCCTACAGGAGCAAACAGCAATCGCGCAAGATGATCAGTGTGTTTACAACTGAGAGGGTGTGGAGAGATCGTCTGTCACAACCAGCTGACCTCTCATGATGGGATGGATACTGCAATGATAGGGGTAACGGCCTGCCGGCAAGCCAGACACAGTAAAGTGACTGCCCGGCGCCACCGTCCCTGAATTGAACAGGCAGAGATGTGCGTCCTTCACGCAATCATTGTGAGTGACGGTATGGTGGGTGGGTGTCGGATTATTCCAGCGAACGGGCGCGCCGCTAACCACGGTGGCGGTGGCAGGAACGTAATAGGGCGATCCGTTCTCCATGAGGATCTGTGTGGTTGGGGAAAGGTCCAAGGCTGGCCCACCCGAGGCGGCTCCGATCCCTAAGGCAATCGTCACGATGCGTACTCGGTTCACGTCGGTGTCACTCCTTACAAGACGGACTGTTTATAAGAGCCGGGAATAAAGCGGACGGTTCAGACTCGTTTCTATGCCCTCATCATAGCATGGGATTCAACTGGACCGCTTGGGAATGCTCTGTCAATCTTTCCTCCATGCCTCATCGGACGCCCAGATTGTCTTCTTGTTGAATCCTAATAAGCGGGGAACGAGCCGACTGATGGAATCAAGATTGGGATGGTTGCAAGAGCCTGTTCGTTCATGCTAGATGGAGGCCGTTGCGCCGCGCTGAAACGAAGAGGAGGAATCGGAATGGCGAACAAGAAGAAAAAAGCCGTCACGAAAAAATCGTCACGGACAAAAACAACTACACCGTCACCAAAGAAGAAGGTGGTTAAAAAAACGGTGAAAAAACGTGCGGCTGTCAAGGCGTCCAAACCGGCCTCGAAGAAAAAGCCCAAGAAAGCTGCTGGAAAGTCAGTGAAGAAGGCCGCGCCTAAGGCCGGTCCAGCAGGCACATCGGCTAAGAGCGCTGTGGCAGATGAAGACGAGACTCCGCGCAAGTCTGTAGCGCTGAAACCGGCCATGCCTATGGAACCGGACGAGGCCGACCTTGATGATGACGATGAGATGGCCGGCGATGAGCTCGAGATGGAGGGCGAGATCGAAGAAGACGACGTCCAAGAAGAATTGGATCTCGACGCCGATGACGACGGAAAAGAGCTGATTGATAAGTCCGAAGATTTGTTGGACGACGATTACCGACACAATTGATATCTCGTCGTCCCGGCTCAGTCGTTAGCACGTTCCGTTCGATGGATCGCTTTTACGCACCGCCGCTGAAATCATCAATTCCAGCGGCGGTGTCTCAGTACCTCCAGAATAGTACGTTGCTCTCCCTCCCGGCAATCTGGATAGAGCTTTCCTTCACCATAGCTTGTGTGACCAGGTATGCTGATCTTCGGAAGCAGCTGTGGGCTCGTTGGCATATGGCTCTGGTGCTCATAATCACCATTGTGATTTGTCCACCAGAAGCTGATGCTGGTTGCGTTGCAAAGGGACCTGCGACGGGCATTGAAGCGGGTCTTGTGATCCATCTTTCGTCCAGCTGTACACCGGCTGAGCGGGAAGCCCATGCCGTGCGTGGCGAAGCGGTTATGGATGCGATCGTCAGGGGGCATCCGGTCGATCTCATTGGCGTGATCGTGCGCGGGGATCTTGTCTTCGATCGCCTTGCTGCACAAACGACATCACGCTCTCCGGTACCTGCGTCGGAGAAGGCGAATCGAGCGGATCGTGCCGGCGGCGACAGACAGCGAATTGTTCGGGCGGCACTGAGCCTAAAAGATTCCGTCGTGTCGGGCGCAGTGCGCCATCGGTCGGCGGACAGCACGCTTCGGTTTGAAGGGGCTGTTAACTTTTATGGATCGCATTTCAAGGAAGGTGTGGATCTCTCGCGGTCAGTCTTTCAGGAGCCGGTCGAACTTTCCGCTGCCACGTTTGATAAAGAAGCGTATTTTGTTCAAGGGCAGTTCGCCGGACAGATGGATTGTCAGGACACCAAGTTCGGTTCCAGCACCAGGTTTCACCGGTCCGTATTTCGTGGTTCGGTGAATTGCACCGGTGCGCTCTTCGACGGTATGGCGGAATTTCTGGAAGTGGCTTTCGAGCAACCGGCCACATTTGAGCGGTCCAGATTCGGCTTGGGGACTGGATTTTCCGGGAGTCGCTTCAAGAGTCGAGTCAGCTTCAGTGATGCGATCTTCAGTCGCGAGACTTTCTTTGGGTTTGCAGCCTTTGAAGGCGAATCGGTATTTGCCGGTGCCCAGTTTCTGGGGTCAGCAGATTTCTCACATGCTGAGTTCAAGCAGCAAGACGATCTTGCCAAGGCACGTTTCGATCAAGCACCGATTTTCACCCAAACAAAACGGCTTGAATCAGCTCCTCCTGCCGGCATTTTTCAGGCCTGGAATGGGCAATATGCTCTCACCTTGGTCTTTCTCGTCGTGGCTGCGTTACTTGTAGCATATGCCGTAAGACTCAAATGAAGCGCACTTGAAGAGTATGCGAGTCATCCCCAATATATAGAATCAGGCTTGCCCGTTACCCCATAAGTTGATATAACGAGGCCGTGGATTCACAGGCCGAAGATTTTGAACAAACCGAGCTTCCCTACCAGGTCCGCATCGAAAATTTTGAGGGCCCACTCGATCTTTTGCTCCATCTCATCAAGAAGAGCGAGATCAATATCTACGATATCCCGGTCGCGATGATTGCCCAGCAATACCTCGAGTATTTGGAGGCAATGGAAGAACTGAATCTCAACGTGGCCGGGGATTTTTTGGTCATGGCGGCGACGTTATTGCAGATCAAATCCAAAATGCTGCTGCCGGTGGATGAGACGGCCGACGACGACGAAGACGGGCCGGACCCGCGGGAAGAGCTCGTTCGGCGGTTACTCGAATATAAGGCCTTCAAAGAGGCGGCACGTCAGCTCGACGACCAGGAGAAGATGTGGCGCGAGATCTTTTGGCGTGAACACGCTCCACCGGTTGAAGAGGTTGATGAGGATCTTCCATTAGAGAATGTCTCGCTGTTTGATCTCGTTGACGCACTCAAGGAAGTACTGGAGCGGAATCCGAGCAGCTGGCTCATCGAGATTGTTCCCGACAATCTTACGGTTCGCGAGCGGATGAACCTCATTCTGGAAACGCTCGAAGGCAAAGACTCGGTCTCGTTTGCCGCGCTGTTCGAGGCATCGAGCCGACGCATGGTGGTCGTCGTGACGTTCCTGGCGTTACTTGAATTGATGAGATTGCGGGTTGCTCGTGTATTCCAAGCGGAGGCATTCGGACCGATTCTTGTTTCACGGACGTTCTCCCTGGTGCCGGATCCGGCAGAGCTTGATGATGTCGATGTAGAATGGAGGGGCGCATGACTCCACTGACGGCGGATGCGGTTCATGATGTGCCGGAAGCCGACGCGATGAATGTTGAAGAAGCGAATGGATCGCCTCATGATCAGATGGCCGACGACGGTCGGGTGCAAAGTATGGGCGAACTCCAAGCGATTCTGGAAGCACTGCTCTTCGTGTCTTCAGAACCGCTGTCCTTGGCGCGCCTTGTGGGTGTGATGGGAAACGTGCAGAAGGTTGACGTGGAAGAGGGGTTGCGAAATATCGGTCAAACGCTCGAGCAAGAAGGGCGCGGGGTACGACTGGCTGTCGTTGCGGGCGGGTACCGTCTTGTCACGAAGCAGGATTATGCCTTCTGGATCAAGCGGCTGGACAAGGCCAAGACGTCGGCAAAACTGTCCAGATCAGCCCTGGAATCGTTGGCGATCATTGCCTACAAGCAACCGCTGGTACGGTCGGAGATCGAAGAAATCCGTGGGGTGGAAACCTCCGGTGTCTTGCGTACGCTGTTGGAGCGAAAACTGGTGCGGATCGTCGGACGCAAAGAAGTGCCAGGCCGCCCAATCATGTACGGGACGACCAAGTTTTTTCTTGAGCATTTCGGTTTGGGCGATCTCGCGCAACTACCTCCACTGCGGGAATTCAAGGAATTGGGTGACGCAGAGCAATCACTCTTTCCGATGGACGGTGGAGACGTTTCATCCGGGGAGGTGTCGATCGAGACGCTTGAGGCGGGTGTGGAACCGCCAGTGGATCGTGAACTGCAAACGTCTGTTCCTCTCGCTGAGGTATTGGATCCTCTTCCTACCGTTCAGTAGCCGGCGAACATTCGTATGAAATCCTGATAGTAGGCCCGTTTCGGCCGGTTCCAAATCCGGGACTGATCCTTCACATCCGCTTGTGGAGGCCGGCTAAGGTGTCGATTTTTTCCTAGATGGAGGATTCTTGAGGCGTTGGAGTTCGGCCTCCTGCTCGTCCATCTTTTTCTGAAGTGCTTTCAGCTCTTCCTTGAAGGCTTGCAGGTCAGCCTCATTCTTCCCACCTGGTGTCGCTTGAGCAGGAATCGATTGGGGTTGTTGTGGAACCGGCGCTGACGCCGCGGGGACCGGCTGTGCGACGGGAGCGGAAGATGGAGGTGCCGCAAGGACTCTCGTCAGTAGTTGATAGTCAATGGCCAACGACCGATCTTCAGATTTTCCAATCCAACTCGACCGATCGTATACGTCGGGACGCACGGCTGCCTCCGGTAGGAACGTGACCTCTCGGTCACGGAGACCGTCGGTGTCCGGGAGCTGGCGAGTCTCCTTTTTGATGGCATTGGACTTTTTCCCTGAACGATATCGGTACTGAGTCAACGTGAAATGCAGCGACAAGCCGTCTGCGAATAGATAGCCTGATGTGGTTTCCCTATTTTGGCCGGCCTTCGGTTGTTGTGAAATCTCCGGTGTGGAATAGATATGGAACCCCACTCGCTGATTGGGAGTCGCTTGAGCGAGCGCGGTGACAATGTGCGGAGTCAGGAACGCGATATCATCCTCGGAGAAGGTGCGAATATCGTTCAGATTCGTTGATTTCAAGGCCTTGCCCAACAGCAATAAAGGGCCGGTTTTTTCTTTCGTATGTACGCCGCGCAAGATATCCGCGATGGTCGTCTCGGACAATTTGATGGGATGTGCGGCTTGGAAAGAAGTATCAAGCACATTCTCAAGGAACACCGTGCCGAGAGGAGCCTCGTGAATGGGCGTGGTGAGGCGAGAACCGGCACAACCGATGGCCAGGAGACTCAGGCAGCCCAGCATGGGAAGGCTCAGCGTCAAGGTGAAAGAAGAAGAGCGTTGAGTGAAATTCATGATGTTGTGTTGCTGAATCAGGTTCACGCGAGGCGTAGTGTAACAGGAACATCCGGAGAAAACAAAAAAGACAATTCCTCAGCTTTCCTTCTCTTCTCACTCCTACAGTTTCGTATAGCTCGGTTCTCTCGGCATACACCAGTAAAAATGGAGTACTCCTTGCCTGCATGGAATCAGTAACAACATCGTCGTTCTACTACAGAATCGGGAGTCCGAAAGATCTTGCGGGATACCTAGAATCATGGGAAATGTATGATGTGGAAATTGGAAACGCAGAGAAAGCAGTGCGGGCGTCAACGAAGGAATACCCAACCAGAGTCGTTTTTTAATTGTCTACTGAAGTTCATCCGCATAAGTTCGAGAAAGACCATTGACGTCAACCATGCCGAATGTATACACTCTTGTCGCCCTGCGGAGGGAACGAATTGAATGATAATTAGGCGCAAGTGGGGCAGCAGATCATTTGGTAACACTCTTCCTCGTACAACGCACATTAGATGTAAACATCCATCCTTGGTCTCTCTGGTTAGTTCAGATAGTTTCCACCGGCTTCTTGACAGTCCCAAGAAAGGAGGGAGAGGAGTCTGTTCGCGAGCCAGGTTAATTCGGCGTCACGCCGTGCAGCAGTCGATTGAAGAACCGTATTGTTCTTAAAGACTAATGCCAGGCGGCCGATCGTTTCGGAACTAGGTTCTAAGCAGAATACGCATCAACCGGAAGTTTGCAACTCACGGCATACGAAAAGGAGTGATGCAACATGGACCAGAAAGCCCCACAGGATTCACCGAACGTCAAGGAAGCGGTAACCCCTGCCGAAGAAACCGGATCATCGCGAAGAGAGTTCCTGGGACAGAGTGGACGCGTGGCGGCAGGAGTCGGCGTCGCGGCGCTACTGGGAAATCTGGGTCACTATGCCCTGTCCTATGCGGCCGGCGGACCACCTATTAAAATCGGCGTGTTGCATTCACTGAGCGGCACGATGGCCATCAGCGAAGTGTCGCTGCGCGATGTTGTGCTGATGGCGGTCGAAGAAATCAATAAGGCGGGCGGTGTCATGGGACGGCAGATCGAAGCCAAAGTCGTCGACCCCGCGTCGAATTGGGACCTGTTTGCCGAAAAAGCCAAACAGCTCCTCCTGGAAGATAAGGTGTCGGTGGTGTTCGGCTGTTGGACATCGGTCAGCCGGAAATCCGTGCTGCCGGTTTTTGAGAAGAACAACGGGTTGCTCTTCTATCCTGTCCAATACGAGGGTGAGGAATGTTCACGCAATGTGTTCTATACCGGGGCGGCGGTCAACCAACAAGCGGCGCCCGCAGTGGAATACTTGATGAGCCCCGAAGGGGGGAACTACAAGAAGTTTTATCTCCTAGGCACCGACTACGTGTATCCTCGCACGACGAACAAGATTCTGCGTGCTATGCTGTTGGCAAAGAAAGTGCCTGCCTCCAATATTGAAGAAGAATATACTCCGTTCCATCATCAGGACTATCAAACCATCTGCGGCAAGATCAAGAAGTTTGCCGCGGGTGGCGGAGCTGCCGTCGTCAGTACCATCAATGGTGACAGCAATGTGCCGTTCTATAAGGAATTCGGCAACCAGGGACTGCGCGCGGAAGATGCGCCGATCATGGCCTTCAGCGTCGCCGAAGACGAACTGCGCGGAATGGATACCAGCGCGCTTGTCGGGCATTTGGCGGCGTGGAACTACTATCAAAGCGTGGATACGCCACAAAACAAGAAGTTCGTGGCGAACTTCAAGGCCTATTGCAAGAGGAATAATCTGCCGGATGGAGAAAACCGAGTCACTGACGATCCGATCGAGGCCGCGTATTTCGGCGTCTATGTGTGGAAGCAGGCAGTTGAAAAGGCTGGTTCTACCGAGGTGGACAAAGTCCGCAAGGCTGTCTATGGGCAAAAGTTCCTGGCCCCAGGCGGCCAGATCATGATGGATGAAGCCAACCAACACACGCATAAACCGGTGCTGATCGGTGAAATCCTGAAGAACGGTCAATTCAAGACCATTTGGCGCTCCAAGGGACTGGTGAAGCCGGAACCCTGGAGCGAGTATACAAATCCTGAAAAGGGTTGTGATTGGATCAATCATCAAGGGACCTATCAAAAGAAATAAGAATCGGGACGTAGGGCAATTCCCTGTTTCGCGAACCGTTCGGACGATAGGCTGTCTGTAGGTAACGGGCTGGAACCTCTTGAGCAGAGGTTCGGCCCCCTACCGGCTGTGCCTGTCGATAAGGTCACCGTAGGGAGGTTTTGGTGATGAGCCTGGCCCGCATCCCGAGAGAACTACTCGTACTGGTTGTATTCCTTCTCTCAGCGCTCGGGCTTTGTCTCCAATCGGCACTGGCTGCTGACAAAGCGGGCGATACAGCTTCAACTGTAGTCTCCTCCTCCAATCCGATCGAACAGGCGCTCCTCGACGTAAAAAGTGAGGATGCGGTTGTCCGCGGTAAGGCGGTCGCGCTCCTGATTGAAAAGGGAGATGCGAGCCTTATTCCCAAACTCGATGAGATCCGTGCGGAGGCCGATCGGGCTGTCCGGCAGGCCATCAAACCGGTGATCGATCTCCTCAAGAACCATGCAAATCTGACAAGTGAACAGCCGGATACCAGGCGTTCTGCCGCTGCTGATCTGGTGGGCACCGGACGGCCGGAGGCCATTACCTGGCTGGAGGAAGCTGCCGCCAAGGAACAGGTCTGGTGGGTCAAGTACACGATGGAGGAATCCGCGCGGCTGATTCAACTTCGTTCTGAAGATCAAGGAGTCCGATTGGTCGCCGCCAAGAAACTTGGGGACCTCAAAAGTCAGAACGGGCTGTCGGCGCTCAAAGAATTTGTCGAGGCAGGGGCACAAAGCGGCGCGACCAATGAGCAGAGAGCGTTGGCGGATGCGGCTCAAGTTTCGATCGGACAAATTGACTCCTGGTATTGGTGGGCGAGTGCCATTGAGACGATGTTCCGAGGAGTCAGTCTCAGTTCTATCCTCTTGATCATGTCCCTCGGGTTGGCCGTCGTCTTCGGCTTGATGGGCGTCATCAATATGGCCCACGGCGAGCTGATGATGATCGGCGCGTATGCTACGTTCGTCACGCAACAGGCTTTCATCGGCTGGTTTTCTCCGGATGTATTCGATTGGTATTTCCCTGTGGCATTGCCTATCGCCTTTCTTTCCGCAGCTTTGTTCGGATGGGTGCTCGAGGCCACCGTGATTCGCTTTCTCTATGGGCGACTTCTTGAGACGCTGTTGGCGACGTGGGGCGTGAGTTTGATCCTCATGCAGGCAGCTCGGGTGTACTTCGGTGATCTGACGGCGGTGATCGCCCCGCAGGCCTTGCGAGGCGGCGCCCAAGTGATGGTCGGAGTCTATCTTCCGTACAATCGGATTTTCATCATCATACTCTCGATCATTTGCGTTCTGGGGATTTACTTTTTGCTCTTCCGATCGAACCTCGGGATTCGGGTACGGTCGGTCACTCAAAATCGCAATATGAGCGCCTGTCTCGGCATCCCGACCAGAAAAGTCGACTCCTATACGTTCGCCTTTGCCTCCGGGCTGGCCGGTATTGCCGGCTGGGCCCTCACGATGGTGGGGAATGTCGATCCAGGACTTGGGCAGAATTATATCGTCGATGCCTTCATGGTTGTGGTCACCGGGGGCGTCGGAAAGCTCGCCGGGGCGATCTGGGCTTCGTTAGGAATCGGTGGACTGAACAAACTGATCGAGCCGGTGAGCGGGGCGGTCTATGGAAAAGTTTTTATCTTGGTCGGTGTGATTTTATTTCTGCAGTGGCGGCCGCAGGGCCTGTATGCAGCCAAAGGACGCAACGCTGATGCCTGAACAAGTGGTCACTCACCAGGGCAGCCGCGAAACGTTGTCTTTTTACGCAGTCGGGGTCTTGTTCCTGATCGTCGTCCCACTGCTGAATGTGTTGCCTGCTGAAGATTCCTGGCTGCACATTTCTGACTTTCGTCTCAATCAGTTCGGCAAGTTTTTGGCATTTGCCATTCTGGCTCTCGGACTGGATCTCATCTGGGGCTATTGCGGTGTCCTGAGCATGGGGCAGGGGGTATTTTTCGGGTTCGGCGCCTATTGCATGGGCATGTATCTGTCACTCCAGATCGGGAAGGAAAGTGTCTATGGAAGCGATCTCCCGGACTTCATGGTCTGGACGCAGGTCAAAGAGCTGCCTCTCTTCTGGTATCCGTTCAAGAGCTTTTTGGGTGGTTTCTTGGGGGCGATTCTCGTTCCCGTGCTCTTCGCGACAATATTCGGGTTTCTAGCGTTCCGTAGCAGAATCAAGGGGGTGTACTTCGCCATCATCACGCAGGCGTTGGCATTTGCGGCCTGGCTGGTCTTCAATCGAAACGAGACGCGGCTCGGTGGAACCAATGGATTGACGGATTTTAAGCAATTGCTTGGTTTCCGGCTTTCCGATCCATCGACGCAGCGAGGACTGTATATTCTGACGGTCTTGGCCCTTGCAGCCTCCTACATGCTTTGTCGCTGGATCATCGCATCGCGAGCAGGAAACGTGCTGATCGCGATACGAGACAGCGAATCACGAGTCACGTTTTCGGGGTACACCCCTTGGATGTACAAGCTCTTTGTGTTTGTCGTGGCGGCAGGGCTCGCAGGATTATCGGGGATGCTGTATGTGCCGCAGGTCGGCATCATTACACCGGCACAGATCGGGGTCTTGCCGTCGCTTGAGGTGGTTATCTGGGTGGCGGTCGGCGGGCGTGGCACGCTGATCGGAGCAATTCTTGGCGCGGTGGCCGTGAACTATGGGCGCAGCGTGTTGACCAACTATTTCCCGGAGGCGTGGCCGTTTATCCTTGGCGGGCTCTTTGTGATCGTGGTGACGATGTTTCCGGATGGACTGGTGGGGATGATTCGGAAATTGAGCGAGCGAAAGAAGCCACACCGGCCTTTGATCAAGGCGGAAGGGAGTACCGCGGCGTGACGGACAGAGATCTGATTCTGAACTGCGAGAACGTGGTCGTCGACTACGACGGGTTCAAAGCTCTGAATAATTGCAACTTCAGTGTCTACTATAACGAGCTCCGTGTCGTGATCGGACCGAATGGAGCCGGGAAAACCACGTTGCTCGACGTGATCTGCGGGAAAACCAAGCCGACCTCCGGGAAGGTCATTTTCGACAAGGGCATCAATTTAGTTGGGAAGAACGCGGAGGATATCACGAAGCTGGGGGTTGGCCGTAAGTTCCAAGCTCCTTCGATCTATAGCAACTTGTCGGTCTGGCAGAATTTGGATCTTTCAGTGAAGCGGGCGAGCAAGGGAGTTTTCTCAACATTGATGGGACGCTCGTCGCCGACAGAGCGGGAGCGCATCGATGAGACGCTGGAAACCATAGGATTATCGGACCATGTCCATGACCGTGCCGGTTCCTTGTCACATGGTCAAAAACAATGGTTGGAGATCGGGATGGTCATTTTACAGGACCCCTCCCTGCTCTTAGTCGATGAGCCGGTCGCCGGGATGAGTGATAAGGAAACGGAGCAGACCGGTCGATTGTTGACCGCGCTGTCGGAGAAACAAGCGATCGTCGTGATCGAGCATGACATGGACTTTGTGAGACAGATCGCCCGAATCGTCACGGTGTTGGCGGAAGGCACGGTCATCTGTGAAGGGACTGTGGAGACCGTTCAAGCCAACGACCGTGTGCGAGAAATCTACTTGGGGCGGGCAAAAGTCGCTCACTAGTTGTAAAACAGAAGTACAAGTCGTATGGCACAAGAAACCAAACATCTGACGCTGGTGCTTGAGAATATCAATGCGTACTACGGCGAAAGCCATATTTTACGCAACGTCTCCTTTACGATCGAGCCGGGAGAAGTGGTGTGTCTGATGGGGAGAAACGGCATGGGAAAGACGACGACCTTAAAGACCCTGACGGGTTTGCTGCCGGCACGCTCGGGAAAAATTACGTTTGATGGTTCGGATATCACTCATGATCGTACGGATCGACGGGCGAAGAAAGGGCTGGCGTATGTCCCGCAAGGCCGAGAGATCATTCCACACCTGACGGTGCATCAGAATCTGCTCCTCGGCTACTGGAATCGTCCACGTATCACCGGCGATGTGTCGGAGAAAGAAGCATTCGGTGAGGTCTATCATCTCTTTCCGAAGTTGACCCAGATTCTTCACCGGCCCGGCGGGGTGTTGAGTGGTGGTGAACAACAGCAGTTGGCGATCGGAAGAGCGATCTTGTCCAGCCCGAAGCTTCTTCTTTTGGACGAGCCGACGGAGGGGATTCAGCCGTCAATCGTCGATCAAATCGAGGACGTCATCATCGGATTCAAAAAGTCGCGCCGCTTCGCGATTCTGCTGGTGGAACAAGGGCTCCACTTTGCCGCCCGACTTGCCGAGAAGTACGTGGTGATGGCCAAGGGAGCAGTGATGGCGCAGGGTAAGAGCACGGAGTTGAATGCCGACATGGTACGGCAACATTTGACGGTATAAGTATAGGAATAAGGGCTGGACGCAGTTTCTTGTCTTGTGGTAAATACCGACCCGTAAAAGTAAGAGTTCAATACTATCGCGACAATGTTTTGTCGCGTGGAACAGGGGAGAGTAACAATTCCCAACCTAAGAGAGGTGGGGACTAGGGGTCTGGTTTTGCGAAGTCTGCCCCGTTATAACAAACACCCTTCATTTTCCCTCTCTCTGTACGCACTAAATCCAATATCGTCATAATAATAACGACTTGTTGTATGGAATAGTTTAGTCACAAGTCCTAGGCTGACAAAGGAGGTCTTTATGCATCTAAGCCCAAGAGAACAGGACAAGCTGATGATTTATGTTGCCGCTCAGCTTGCGGCCGATCGCAAGAAGCGAGGCCTCAAGCTCAACCACCCGGAAGCTGTTGCGTACATGACTGCGGCAGTGCTTGAGGGTATTCGCGATGGGAAATCCGTGGCAGAGCTCATGACCTATGGGACACAGATACTGTCTCGTAAGGATGTGATGCCTGGTGTGCCGGAGATGATTCCTAATTTCCAGGTCGAAGGGACTTTCCCAGATGGGACGAAGCTCGTGACGGTTCATAATCCGATTCCCTAGCCTACGTAAACGAGGGTACTCCTTGTATATGAAAGATACATGAGGAGAGCATGAAGAATTGTTTATCTTGTAGATCCTTACCATGGTCAGAAATACGACACGGTGCCCGGAAAGGAGTGACGTAACATGAAAACGAAAGTTCCGCAGGATTCCGGAGATGACAAGGAAAAACAAAGTACTTCCGAGAAAACCGGACCGTCGCGGCGGCAGTTTCTCGCGCACAGCGGGCGCGTTGCGGCAGGAATCGGAGCGGTATCACTATTGGGAAACGCGGGGCAACAGGGGATTGCATATGCTGCGAATGAGTCGCTGATCACAAGGGTCGGTGGGGCAGGAGGAGCAAAAATGAAAAAACATGACGCGCCACAGAGATCGAAAGAAGCCTTAGCGGCTGCGGTGAAAGCCGAGCTGTCCGCCCCGATCGTGCCCGGCGAGATTATGACGGTGGCCGGTGATATCGAGATCTTCAAAGGGCGTGAGACGAAAGAAGTGACGATCAAGAATGTGGGTGATCGTCCGATTCAGGTCGGTTCTCACTGTCACTTCTTTGAGACCAATCGCGCGCTGAAGTTTGATCGTGAGCAAGCATTCGGCTTCCGGCTCGCCATTCCTGCAGGCACGGCGGTTCGGTTCGAGCCGGGAGAAGAAAAAAAAGTGACGCTTGTGGCTCTTTCGGGTAACCGGCTCGCCCAGGGTGTCAACGGGTTGACCGATGGATTGTTGGATGATCCGAAGGTCAAAGCCAAGGCTGTTTCGCTCGCTGCGGAACGCGGATTTGGAAAAGGAGGCGCACGGTGAAAATTTCACGCAAGCAATATGCATCCCTGTACGGTCCCACAGTCGGCGATCGTGTCCGGCTCGGCGACACGGATCTCATCATCGAAGTCGAAGAAGATCGAATCATTCCCGGAGAGGAAGCGGTTTTCGGCGGAGGCAAGACCATTCGCGACGGCATGGGGCAGTCCGCTCGGGCCACGAGCACAAGCGGCCAGCTCGACACCGTGATTACCAGTGCGCTCATCCTTGACTATACCGGGGTCATCAAGGCCGACATCGGCATCAAGGACGGCCGGATCGTCGGCATTGGTCATGCTGGAAATTCAGACCTGATGCCGAATGTCACGCCGGGCATGGAGATCGGTCCAGGAACGGAAGCGATTTCCGGCGAAGGCCGGATCATCACGGCCGGCGGTATCGACACGCATATCCACTTCATCTGTCCGCAACAATGTTGGGAAGCGTTGTCAGCCGGGCTGACCACAATGATCGGCGGTGGGACCGGTCCTTCAAACGGGACCAGTGCCACGACCTGTACGCCTGGGCCGTGGAACATTCATCGCATGCTGGAAGCATCGGAGGGCATTCCCATCAACCTCGGTTTCTTGGGGAAGGGCAATGCGTCACGACCAGAGGGGTTGAATGAACAAATTGAAGCCGGCGCGATCGGGCTGAAGCTGCATGAAGACTGGGGTACTACCCCGGCCGCGATCGATACCTGCTTGAGCGTCGCAGAGCGTTATGATGTGCAAGTGGCGATCCATACGGATACGCTCAATGAGGCCGGCTACATTGAGGATACCATTAGGGCCATCAAGGGGAGAGCGATCCATAGCTTCCATACCGAAGGCGCAGGCGGCGGTCACGCACCGGACATCATTAAAATTTGCGGAGAGCCGAACGTGCTGCCGTCTTCGACTAACCCCACGATGCCGTTTACCGTCAACACGATGGACGAGCATCTTGATATGTTGATCGTGTGCCACAACCTGAACCCGCGTATTCCGGAAGACGTCGCGTTCGCGGAGTCCCGCATCCGACGTGAGACGATTGCTGCGGAAGACATTCTTCATGACATGGGGGCGATCAGCATCATGTCATCGGACTCCCAAGCTATGGGCCGCATCGGGGAAGTCATTACCAGAACGTGGCAGACCGCCCATAAGATGAAATTACAGCGAGGGCATCTCGCCTCAGTGAGCGGCAAGTCTTCTACCCAGAACGACAACTTTCGGGCCAGGCGGTATGTGGCCAAGTACACGATCAATCCGGCCATCACGCACGGCATCGCCCATGAAGTCGGTTCGGTGGAGGTCGGAAAGATCGCCGACCTCGTGATTTGGAAACCGGAGTTTTTCGGCGTGAAACCGGAGATGGTATTGAAGAGCGGCTTCATCGCCCAGGCTCAAATGGGCGATCCCAATGCCTCAATCCCGACGCCGGAGCCGACCATCAGCCGACCGATGTTCGGCGCATTCGGCCGCGCATTGTCCAGCACCAGTTTTACCTTCGTGTCTCAGGCGGCTGTGGATCATGAGATCCCGAAGCGACTCGGTTTGCAGAGGCGCGTGTCTGCGGTGAAAAATTGCCGCCACTTGGGGAAGCGTGATCTCAAGCTGAACGACGCGCTGCCGAAGGTTGAAGTCAACCCGGAGACGTACGTTGTGACCGCCGACGGTGTGCCACTCATCTGCGAGCCGGCGATTGTGCTGCCGCTGGCGCAACGGTACCAATTGTTTTAACGAACAGGACAGCCGGCTCGAGTATCAGTCACGAGAGATCGTGACGGGAATTGGCCGGCTGTTGTATTCTTGTATGCCCCATATGAATACACCCGCATTACTTGAAGGGTTGCGGTTCATCGATACATTCTTCCCTTCCGGCGGCTATGCGTTTTCCTCGGGATTGGAAGCGGCCATCCAAGGCGGAGCGGTGAAGAATTCCGATCAGCTGGCCTGCTACGTGGAGGACCTGTTGCGTGGCGGCATGAGTCGCAGAGAAGCTTTTGCGGTAAAATGGGCGAATCAAGCCGGATCCGATGGAGATGTCTCCCTGGCTGTCGCCGTCGATCGAGAGTTGGATTCGACGAAGGTGAGTCGTGAGTCGCGAATGGCCAGTCGCCAAATGGGTCGTCAGGTCATGCGCGTGGCGGCGGATCAGCTTCGGACCAAGACGGTTCTCGGGGAGTACCGTGATGCGATAGAATCTGAACAAGCGCCCGGGCATCTGGCGGTCTGCTTTGGGCTGACACTGGGTGTCAGTGGATGGGAACCCGAAGCGACTGTGGCGGCCTTCTTGTACCAAACGGCAATCGGGTTTGTGTCTGCCGCCATGAGATTGAGTCCGATCGGTCAGCATGAAGGACAGCGCATACTCAGTGAATGGTTTCCACTGATCGATCGGATCAGTCGTGAAACCGACTCGGCAACAACGATGAGCTCGTGGTCTCCCATCCAAGATATCTATTCGATGCGCCACGGTCGGTTGGAGTGGAGGCTCTTCCGGTCTTGAGAATTTTTCACCATCATTCATAACGGAAAGGGAAGAGAAGGTTGATGGCAGGGCGATAGGCCCTGAACCCTTCGAGGTTGCCATGCATGACATCAACAAGGAACATCGTCACGATTGGACACCCACTCAGGCAAGGGTGAAAGGCGTTCCGGTCATCGGGATCGGGGGGCCTGTGGGGTCGGGCAAGACCGCGCTCGTTGAGGCCCTCTGTCAGAGATTGCGGGATCGGTACAGTTTAGCCGCGGTGACAAACGATATTTTTACAAAAATCGACGCGGAAATTTTGACCAAACGCGCAGCCTTGCCGGTCGATCGGATTGTGGGTGTGGAGACGGGTGGGTGCCCCCACACAGCCATCCGAGAAGACGCCTCGCATAATCAAGAGGCGATCGATGACCTGCTTCGGCGCCATCCTGATGTTGAATTGATCTTTCTGGAAAGCGGAGGGGACAATCTGGCGGCGACTTTCAGCCCGGAACTCGTGGATTTCGTCATTTACGTGATCGATGTATCGGGTGGCGACAAAATTCCCCGAAAAGGCGGTCCCGGTATTACGCGGTCGGATTTTCTCGTCATCAACAAGATGGATTTGGCGCCGCATGTGCGTGCCGATCTGTCGGTTATGGATCGAGATACCCGCCGGATGCGCGGCGATCTTCCCTTCGCGTTCACCAACATCCTTTCCGGCGAAGGGCTTGATGCCGTGGCGGCCTGGCTGGAGCAGCGCATCCCGCAGCGAGCCAGGCGTTCATGACCGTGCCGATGCGGGAGGGACAACGAAAGAGTGGGTCTCGAGGAGCCGGCGCGTCTCCCAAACGAAAACCTTCTGGGAGAAGAAAGCCTTCTCAAAAAAGGAACGCTCCCGGACGGTTTGCGACGGAATTGGTCGGAAGGGTCGGTGAGCTTCGGCTTGACTATGCCAAGTCTGACCGCCGAACCATCATCGCACACTCATATTTCACGACGCCCTGGAAACTGCTTCCTCCCATTTATCTTGATGATACGGGGGCCGCGTACACGCTTCTTGTCAATCCATCCGGAGGCTTGGTCGGAGGGGACCATTTGTCCATCGACATGAGTCTGGATCGAGATGCGCACGTCATGATTTCTTCTCCTTCTGCCAATCGAGTGTATCGAACCGAAGGGAAAGTCTCCGAGCAGCACGTCAATATCACCGTCGGGCCCGGTGCAATCTTGGAATGGCTCCCCGAGCACACCATTCCGTTCGCCGGTTCACGATTTCGGCAGATACTCCATGCCACGTTGGCGCCGGGTGCGACTCTTCTCTTGTGGGATGCCGTCGCCTCCGGGCGCATCGCCCGAGGAGAGCGATGGGCGTTTACCGATCTGGAGAACGAAATCCGTATCACAACGGCATCCGGCAGTTCTCTTTTGGAGCGATATGTCCTTGATCCGGCCACTGACTTGAGTTGCGTAGGACTTGCCGAAGAATGGAACTACGTCGCCTCCTTCTATGTGGTCAATGATGCCGTCGCGTCAGAGGTCTGGAGCGGACTGGAGTCGAAAGTCGCCGCTATCTTGGATACCAGGCCAGGGGAAGTGTTGGGAGGTGTTTCAACACCACCCGTACCGGGCATTGCCGTCAAGGTCTTGGCTCGAACGGCTCCCGATCTCACCTCTATGCTTGATGCACTATGGGCGGCCGTACGTGAGGGGTTGTGGGATCTGCCGCCTGTATCCTTGCGAAAATATTAAACAAGCGACTCGTTCCGCTACCAGGCCATCGGCTGTTCCGCGTTAGAGGGTTGCTTAGAGATTTGAAGATCTGGAATCAGCCGCATTGGCGGTACGGAGCGACCAGGCTAATCCCAGAAGCGACAGCATGAAAATCACCCATTTTGATGGATCGAAGTTATACCAGAGAGGACCGTTGCGGTAGTCGCTTTGATGGGTGTGGTGGTAGTTGTGATACCCCTCGCCGAAGGTCAGGAGTGAGACCAGCCAGCTGTCTCGACTGGAATCCGCTTGGCTGTGTGGTTGGCTTCCCCAGAGATGACAAACTGAATTGATGCAAAAGGTCGAATTCAGCACGGCAAAGGTCCGACCCACTCCGGCCAGCATGAAGCACCCGGCGCCGCCGACCCACCCAGCATAGAGAAAACCCACTACGAACGGGAGTGCCAACCCTGACAGAAAGATCGGCGTGTAGTAACGATGTTGCCACATCACAACCGGATCCTGTCGGAGCCGAGTTGCGTATTTCTCATCCGAGTAGCGCTGGTCGGAGAAGAGCCATCCGCAGTGGCTGTGCCAGAATCCTCGCTGCGCGTTGTAGGGATCTGCATCTTGGTCGCAGGCAGCATGGTGGCGGATGTGATCGGCCCCCCATCTGAGGGCAGAGTTTTGCAGCGCCCATCCTCCCGCAATCAGGAAGCCGGTCTTGACCCAGTCGGGGCAGCTGAAACTCCGGTGTGAGATCATGCGGTGGTACCCAACCGTAATGCCCAGTCCTGTGATGATGTAGAGGAGCGCGAACATGGTCCAATCCAGCCAGGTATATCCATAGACATATCCGAATAACGGCACACCAATGATGGCGCTCGTGGCAATCAGGCCGAACAGCAACACCGTCACATAGACCGAGTAGGTACGCTTAAGGTCGTTGGCAGACGTTGTTGATGCGATCATTTGGGTGCTAATGCGGGAAGGGGCATGCGGTTGCGATTTACTCAGATTGAGGAGGCGTTAAGATTTCCGCCACTGTATCAGGACGATGAGAAAATAGCTACTGTGGGATGGTCGATACAAGCCCCTTGTTTGACATTGACAGCGGGCAGTAGGATTTCATATACATACTTGATCTGTGCCGGTCTCGCCAGCGGATGGTTGATTGTGTGTGGTAAGCAAATGTCGTTCAAGAGTTTCTACTCGGCTGATGAGAAAGGGCGGAAAGAGTAAGTCAGAGATTTAGGTCGTTGATCTATTACAAGGAGGCAGTCCAATGAAGAGTGCGTTAACAATTGTATTTGGTGTGGCAGCCGTCGCGTTGGTCGCGGCGCCTCTCACCTCGTATGCGGGGGGAACGATTACCGGAAAAGTAACGTACGCTGGTAAGCCGGAGCAAAAGGAATTCCTTTTCTCAAAGTTCCCGAATCCCAAGTTCTGCCCTAAGAACCCCAACAAGAGTTTGATGGACGGGGACAAGCGGTTTCTGAAGCAGATCGAAGTAAGCAAGGACGGGGGGTTGAAGGGTGCGGTGGTTGCGGTTGTCGACGTTGAAGACAAGGCGTTCGTAGACGGCTATGCCGGAACGGAAGTCGTGGCTGCATTCTGTGAATTCCAACCGTTCAGTGGTATTGTCGTCAACACGCGACCCTTCAAGGTTGAAAACACGGATGCAGACCCCGATGATCCCAAGTCTGTTGCCGGTGTGCTGCATAACCCACACAGCTTCACGGTGAAGGGCACGACCTCGGCGACCGGGTTCAATATCGGTTTGGCCAAGAAGGGCGACAAGCTCGATAAGCCGGTGACTTTCCGTGGTGGCGCAGAAAAGGAAGGGTATTTCCGGTTGCAGTGCGACCAGCATGAGTTCATGCAATCGTTCTTCCTACCTGTGTCGAACCCACATTTTGCGGTAGTGAAGGAGGATGGTTCCTTCGAGATCAAGGACGTTCCTGCAGGCAAGCATAAAGTGGTGGCCTGGCATCCTTTCGCCGGCAAGGCCAAGAAGGTAGAGTTTGAGGTCGATGTGGCCGATGGCGGTACAGCCAACCTCAAGGCTGAGATCAAGTAAGTTTGTTTAATCCTGCACTCGTAACCGAAGGGCAGCGGAACCCCCGCTGCCCTTCGTGTGTTGTCTCTTACGAGTCGGCGACAGATTGTGGTTCGTTTTCAGACTTGCTCCGCGATCACATCCAGCTCGCCGTCGATCTTAAGCACATGGACGTCTACTGTGCCATCCTGAGTCCGTTCGTATCGAAGGTCCACTTGCGCCTGCCCCACCTTCATTCCTTGAATGTGCAGTTCATCAACGGAGCCGGGTAACGTCGGACGAACGATTCGGAGCCGACGATCGAACGCTTCGGGAACCAAGCCCAACACCGCCTCAATCAGGTAGGGAACGGCTCCTGCCGCCCAGGCCTGCGGCGGGTTGGCGGCGGCATACGGGACCGGCACCTCGTACTCGCTGCGGCTGAACCCTGCGAACAGCTCGGGTAGCCGATAGGATTTGAAATGCATGGCTGCTTCCAACAGCCCGTCGAACACCCGACAGGCTGCCTGATCGTAGCCGTAACGCCTGAATCCCATCGCGATCAAAGAATTATCGTGTGGCCACACGCTGCCGATGTGATAGCCCAGCGGGTTGTAGGCCTGCTCTCTCTGCGAGAGTGTGCGGATCCCCCAGCCGCTGAACATCTCATCGGCCATGAGTCGATCCACCGTACGTTTCGCCTTGCTTTCCTCCACGATTCCGCTCCAGAGGGCCTGTCCCGGGTTCGATGAGATCACGACTGCGGGCCGCCCGTCTCCTTGCAACGCCATGGCATAGAATCCGCGCTCTGCTACCCAAAAGTCCCTGTTGAACCGAGCACGGAGGTCAGAGGCTTCTCGTCGAAGCCGGGCAGCGCGTGTCACGTCGCGGGCGCGCTCGTATAATTGCGCAACCGCAAGCTTGGCTCTGTAGACATAACCTTGCACCTCAACAAGTGCGATGGGTGGAGCGGCGAGGCTGTCGTCGGCGTTGACGATCGCGTCCCAGGAATCCTTCCAGCCCTGATTATCTAATGGCTGTTCCGACCGGCTCATATACGCGAGATACCCGTGACCATATCGATGCGCGGCGGTCTCAAGCCATACGAGCGCCCGGTCAACGGAGTCTTGCAACTCGTGAAACAGGTCCAGGCTGCCGGTCCAGGCGGCGTGTTGTCCGATCAGAATGAGAAGCAACGGTGTCGCATCGATCGATCCGTAGTAAGGGATCTGTGGAATGAGGCCGAGACGAGCCATCTCTCCCATGCGTAGTTCGTGGAGGATCTTGCCAGGCTCTTCATCCCGCCATGAATCTTCCTGACGTCCCTGATACTTCGCCAACAGACGCAATGTCTGCTCAGCCATGCTCGAATCGTAGGCGAGAGTCTGTAACGCAGCGATCAGACTATCCCTTCCGAACAAGGTCGCGAACCAGGGCGTGCCGGCGGCAAAGAACGTGAGGTGGTCTATCTGGCTCCGCAGCAGTCCAAGATTGACGAATGAACGCGCGATGACTTTGTTCAACACCAGATCGTCGCTGACAATCCGCGGGAGCGCGTCGAACCAGACCGCTGAGGCCTGGGGCATGTCGGAGTCCACCTTCTCCGGAAACGGCGACCGTCGCACGCTTGCTTGTACTTCAGGTGGGTCTCGAGATTCCGTCAAGCGGAGTGACACACGCAAGTCCGTACTTTCCTTCGGCTCAAGCGTGATCGGAATGTGTGCGGTCTGAGCGCCTGTCACTTCTACGGATGGTGAAAACTGGATGCTCAGACTTCGATAGAACCCATCTTTGCCTTCATACAAAAAACCCAGCACGCCGTTCCGCCATGTAGGTGGATGTAGAACTCCCAGTGTCCGCGACAGCGCGTCACGCACGGCATAGATATCTTCGAAAGCAGCTCGAAAGGAGAATGAAAGCAGAAATTCTGCTCGTTGTCGCCCGAAGTTCTTGATGAAGAACTGGTCATGCAGGGCTGGTTGCGCGTCATCGACGACACGCCGCCATTCAATTCCAATTGCGTCCGTGGAGAGGACTTCGCCGTCGGACGACCTGATTCGGGGATTCGTCAATTCGAACTTTGCAAGAAAGGGGTGCGCAGCCGTACCGCTCAGGGCGATCGGAAGCTTGCCGGCCACCCGAACGACGTATCCGCTGAGAAACCGACAATCATGATAATAGAGGCCGTACCCGTGTCCACCGGTCAGTGGCACCATGCCGTCCGTGTCCGCGACAAAGCACACGTTGCCGTTCTTGATGACTACGGCGTTGGCTAAGCTGCTCCCGATACGGAACTCATCGAGATCCGACGACCGGCGGTCTCGATCATCGGACGGCTGGAGGAGTGAATCCTTGGCTGGAGCTATGGAGGGGAAGGCGATCGAGAGCGGGACGGCGATCAGCGAAGAAAGGCGAAGAAACTGTCGGCGTGAGATTGCAGACATCCCTTTGCACGTCTGAACGGACATCTTTGAGGAGCTTCGTCCATCCCACGACGGTTCAGGATCTTTCGCTCTTCTGATGTGGAAGTCGCCGTCGTTCTGATCGAAACTCCTTCGCTCAGGGCTGTTAGGTGTTCGTGCCATGCCCCTTGCCGGTTGTTGACCTGTCGATCCGCGCTAACTCATCCTCGAAACAGAGTACGAATCTCATGGTCTGTCAAATAAGTGAAACATACGTGCGTTCGACCAAGCTGTCCACTGGTAAAGCCCCTACAGTTGAGAGAGTGCTCTCCACGCGCTGCCGGAGCAAGGAGAATGCGCTACCCGTATTTCAGCTTCATGAGAAGAATCGCCCCGGCCAGGATCAGGGTGACCAGGTTGGCAAGAATCACGGGGAGCGAATTGATGAGAAGTCCATAGATGAGCCACAAGAGGACGCCGGTGCAAAAAATGAGGAACATTAGGAGGGAGACATCTTTCGCGGACTTCGTTTTCCAGGTTTTTGTCAATTGAGGGATGAAGGCGATCGTGGTGAGACATCCCGCAATTAACCCGATAACAGTCGCGCCGTCCATCGTGAGCATTGTAGCAGGGCTGTAGGTATGGATCAGGATAAAGTATGAGGGAAAGCGTATGGTTCTGCGAGAGTTCAACTGCGCCAACTCTCCTCGTGGAGATATATCGCCGGACATCGGCCGAAGATCAAGGTGATGCTGCCTTTGAGCTACCTTCTTGGTCAGCGACGGGGAATTCAGCGCCTTGTCTTTTACTTTCCGATCTAGGTAAGATCCTGTCATTCAGAGCTATTTGCTCGTGGGAGGTGGTGTGTCACGAGAACTCTCGCTCGCGGAAGTCTTTCAACTTGGCTATTACTGGGAGACCAAAATCCTCCTGACGGCCGTGAAGCTGGACGTGTTTTCCGCAATCGATGAAAGACCGAAGGCAGTCCAGGACATCGCAGGTCGAATTCAGGCCGATGAGCCGACCTTGGCGCTCCTCTTGAACGCCCTCGTCGCAATGAAGTTGTTGACGAAAGAAGGCGACTTGTATGGCAATTCTTCAGCGTCCCTGAAGCATCTCGTCCGGCATTCGGCTCAGTACGTCGGCCATCTGCTCCTTTTACACGACGCGGAATGGAACAATTGGGGACAATTGGAAGAAACGATTCGAACAGGGCGACGGGCGGTCGATCGGCATGTTTTTGAGACCGATCCGGAGCTTGGAAGCAACGTCTTAGCGGTCCTTCATCGTATCGGTCAGCAAAGCGGACCTGATTTTGCCAAACGATTGAAACTAACGGGATCGGAGCGGTTGCTGGATCTAGGCGGCGGGGCTGGTACGAATGCCATTGCGTTTTGCCAGGTGTATTCTGAATTGCGCGCGACGGTCCTTGATCTCCCTGCCACGTTGAAGTTGACGGAAAAAACGATCAAGGATGCAGGATTGGAATCGCGCATCACGCTGTATCCTGGTGATTTCAATAGAGACCAGCTCGGGGGGCCATACGATGTAGTCCTGATGTCGGACATTCTTCATTATCAAACGTTCCAGATGAATCAGGATCTGGTCAAAAAAGCTTTTGAATCGCTGGCGCCGGGAGGACGATTGATCGTGAAAGATCGCTTCCTGGACGAAGCCGGTACCGGTCCGGCTTGGACCACGGCGTTCACGATCCATATTCTTGTGAATACGCAGCACGGCAGTTGTTACAAATGCCGTGATGCAATGCAATGGTTGACCCAGTCGGGATTTGGCTCTGTCGTAGAATTGGAGAAGACGGCTGTTGTTCAGGGTGTGAAGCCGTAACCTGCCAGTTGTCATACGCCAGTCGTGGGGGAACCCTAATCCGCACACGAGTTGATCGGGTTTTCCGTTTAACGAATGACCCTTGACGGATGGCGGGAGTGTCTTTGGTGGAGTAGCAATGGATTGGTTACGCGAGCCGGGATTCTTCGGAACCCATGCCACGACAGGAGCGGACTTAAGCCAGCTGATGGCGACGCTCTTCACCAGCCTCTTCATCCTGGGATGGGTCCAAGCTCGCAAGCGAAACGCCGATGCCCATCATTGGTTGATGTTCGGGGGAATGATGTCGATGCTCAGCTTCTTCATCGTCTATTATCTCTTCCGACAACTCGGCGTATTGGCCGTGGAGGGGAAAGAGGGATTCGGCGGCTCTCAATCGCTGTATGATTACGTGTTTATTCCGGTGCTCACGCTCCATATCCTTCTTGTCATCATCGGCTTGATCATGGCGGTGTACATGATTGTATTGGGTTTTCGCGCTCAACAGTTTGTTGACGGGGTGCGGTCCCTCCGGGAGTCGCGGTTGCTGACGACGTGGAAGAAGATCGGGCTCATCTTCAGCGGAATTGGCGTGGTGGTGCTCGGGTTGTTTTTTTCGCGTGTGGCGACCGTCGGTTTTTCAATGCGAAAGTTGGAGGTGTATCTCGTATTTCTTCTGATAGTCGCATTCGTGTTTGCGATCGAGATGACGATTCAGCGGATCTGGCCTGATGGCGCGCAGCGGCATCGTGCACTCGGCCGATTTACGATGGTCATTTACTGTGTCTTGTTTGTCACGGGGAGCTTTACCTACACGATGCTGTATATCCTCTATCCAGGGAAGATTGGGTAAACTGTTGAGATGCTGACTTGCGGCTGTGGGCGATGGATGCATACGGAGGGGATTGAAGAGCGTGACGGCGAACGTGGCGCCCTTCAGTGGTTCATCCGGTCAGAATGCAAAGGCTGTGGCCTGAAAGTCGGCGTCGATGTGCCGGAGGGGCAGACACAGGGACTTGTCGATCGATTGATGTGGACTGATGAGGCATTGCACCGGCTGGATCGCATGCCGCCCTATATCGCAACGCTTGTTGAGAAAGATGTGGAGCAAGATGTTCGTCAGCGTGGTTCATCGGTGGTCACATACGATACGGTGTTGTGTCCAAGAATCGGAGAGCGAATTGAATGGGCGCCTGAGGCGGAGCGGCGGTTGGAACGAGTGCCGGCTCCGGTTCGCGCCATGGCGCGAATCGAACTTGAGCGCACGGCTGCGGATCGTGGATTGTCTCGTATTACCGTGTCTCTGATGGAAGAAGTGAAGGCGAAGTACTTTGGAATGGGTGCTTCAAAACAGTAACGAGTGCTGAGGACTGAGTGCTGAGAAGGAGGGAAGAAATGAAACGAATTATTTTTCCGGCTCAGTCCTCAGTCCTGCTGCCTCAGTCCTGAATATCATGTTGCATCGAATGGCCTTGCGGGTTCTTCCGAGTTTGAGTTTGGCGGTCACGGAAGAGACCGTGCGCAAGAAGAAACGGATCGTGATGGTTGTCCCCGGACTGGTCGCGTTCGGGGTGTATCGTCTCGTCAAGCATCTCGTTCCGATCGCAGACCCCCTTGTCTTGTTGACGGTCAGTAGTCTGGTGGCAACGGTCACCTCGGTCCTGGCCTATCGGATTGGCCGATCTGTCCCATGGTCCGTCATTGTCCGCGAAGATGGAGCGCGTCTCCTGAGCTGGATTGCCGGATGGATCGGAGCCGTGTACGGCATTCAGCTCTCGTTGTTGGTACTGACCCTGTTATGGATCATGAATTACGATTATCTCCAACATCCTGATGGGCCGGCGATGATGGCGATCATCATCTCATGCACGGCTGTCGCGCGCGATGCGTTTGAGATCGGACATGTGCGTAAACTCTCACTGTTAGGACGGCCATTTCTCACGTTTCCTGACGGCGAGCAACTTCGTGCCTTGGTGCAGCGGAGAGCCGGGCAATTGGGACCCTGGGTCGTGGTCGGTCTTGGCATGGGTGCGGGTGCATCGTTGTCAGGGATAGGCATCGCGGATGTTCAGGGAGCCGCGTTGGCTCAACTATTGAGTGTGACGGTCTCTGGCGGCGGCCTGGCCCTCTGTGCGTATTTTGGCGGACTCTATCCATCTCTGTCGTGGGTCCATACGCTCCGTCAGACCGCGCCGAGTGAGTTGCTGAAATATTGGTGGTGGCCTGGGATGGCCTTTGCCTCGACCTATTATCTCGTGACGATGGGACTGTTGCTGTTTGTCGTGAGACAGCCGACGATGACGCCGGGTTCAGCCGCCGTGATGGGCGCGTTGGTGACGGCGCTGATGGGTGTGTACGGGTACTATCTGGGCGATCGCCGTCATGTGGAGGATGGACAGGCTCCACAGCTGTCGAATGGAATGCTACGTTGCCCGTTTGTCATGGGAATTCTTGGAAAGACGGTCAGGGCTGAGGAAATGGTGCTCGGCAAGACCGGAACAAAGGGGTAGGTGTATGGGGCAAGGATTCAGGTTGAAGCGTTCTATGATCAGTATTGCGATCTGCATCGCGATGGTCGCGATCGCCATTGGATGCGGGTGGAATGGACCGGATTTCTCATTTGCAGAATCATCGACCGATATGTACTTCGGCACTGAGGGGACTCCGCAGGGACCTGCGGCTCCCACCCCTCATGAAACAGTCTATCCGCGCGTCGGCTCGTTAGACAGTCGGCTGCTGGTGTGGTTTGTCACGCAGCAGCATACCTATTTCGGCGGATTCGTCCTCGCGCTTCCCTTATTTTGCGCGTTGCTCGAGTTCCTTGGGTTAATCACCAAGAAGCCGGCGTTGGCGCTCCGCTACGATGGTCTGGCAAGGGACCTCGCGAAGGTGGCGGTCTTGGCGCTGTCGGTCACGGCGCTCATCGGCGGCGCGATGTTGACGATGTTCATCACGCTGTACCCCAGTTTCATGACCTATATGGGCGGGACGTTTAAGGGCTTCATGCCGGTCTACGCCGCCGTGTTCCTTGGAGAGACGTTGCTGCTGATCGTCTATTACTACGGCTGGAATCGGATGACTGACCGGGGCATGAAGTGGATCCACGCCGCGATCGGCATTCTGACGAACATTGTGGGGACCCTGTTACTGGTGATGGTGAACGCCTGGTCAGCCTTCATGATGGCGCCTGCGGGAGTGGATGCGCAGGGGCGATTCTTGGGAAATGCCTGGCATTTGCTGCACTCTGCGCTCTGGAACCCTCTGAACGTCCATCGCTTCCTGGCAGATATCATGTCCGGTGGGGCGGTAGTGTTAGCCTATGCCTGTTATCGATTTTTTACGAGCAAGACCGACGAGGAGCGAGCCTATTTCGATTGGGTCGGATATGTCTTCCTGTTTGTCACGGTCTGCGCGCTCCTCCCCATGCCCATTGCCGGCTACTGGCTGATGAAGTCGGTGTTCATGTTTCGCCAGACTATGGGTGTGACGATGATGGGAGGATTGCTCACGTGGCTGTTCGTGGTCCAGGCACTCTTGATCGGTGTTTTATTCCTGGGGATCAACTACTACCTCTGGCAGAGTATGGCTCGAATCAAAGGGGGCGAGCGCTATCAGCCCTACTATCAGCTCTTATTGGGCGTGTTGATGCTGGCGCTCTTTATTTGGCTGACACCGCACACCTTGTTGACGTCTGCCAGTGAAGTGAAGGCGATGGGAGGCGCCCAGCATCCCGTCATCGGCAACTACGGAGTCATGTCGGCCAAAAATGGCGCCGTCAACATCTTGATTCTCGTCACGGCTCTCAGCTTTTTGTACTATCGCCGAGCCAATCGAACTATGACCATCTCATGGGTCAGGACTGGAAACATGCTTATCACGGTACTGTATGTGGTAGGTGCATTGAATATAGTCTGGCTGTCCGTCTACGGGTTTTATTTGCCGGCGAAGATCCGTGTTGGGCTTTCCTTTCCTCAAGCCGTCACGACGCTCACAGTGATCGTGGTCGGTGTAGTGCTCAATCGCCTCATGCTGAGAGGAGCGGTGGTGCATGGCCCGATTCAGTGGGGGAAAATTCCGCTGCGCGGCATGGTCGGATTGTTCGGGTTAGCGGCATCCTTTAGTTGGGTGATGGGGTTGATGGGGTACATTCGTTCGTCGGGGCGCTTGTCTTGGCATGTCAGTGAAGTGATGGCCGACGTCTCGCCATGGGCCTTCACCCCAGACCTCCAATTTGCCACGAAAATGGTGACGCTGAACATGGTGGTATTTTGGACGGCGGTGCTTGCTTTGTTCTGGATGTGCCAGCGTGGACAGCAGCCGGTGATGGATGAAGAATTCCGAGAGAAACAGGTTCCACTGCTCGCGCCGGTTCCATCACAAGAAACATAGAAAGGGAATGAAGGACATGAAGCGTCGGGTTCTGCGTTGTGCGGCAGTTGTTCTCAGCATGGCGATGAGCATTGTTCTGTGGCAACCATCCGTGTTTGCCCAAGGGCAGCCATTAGTCCTGGAAGACTTTCAAGCGAAGGAAGCGGATGGATTTCCTTCGCAGTGGGATCACGAAAATCAGCGAAGTCAATCGAAAGGCCGCGAAGCCTATAAGGTGCAGTCCGAGAACGGACTTAATTTTTTGTCGGCAAAGGATGCGGGCCAGCGGATCAAGAAGAAAAAAATCGACTGGGATCCCAAAGCCTATCCCATTTTGACCTGGCGCTGGCGTCTCAACAAGGCAACGACCGGGACCGAGCCGATTGCCGCAGTCTATGCATCGCTGGACACCGACCTCCTCTTTATCCCTGTATTCACGAAATATGTGTGGAGTGGGTCGAAGCCGGACGGTACCTTGACGGAAGGCGGTATGTTTAGCGGCTCCGAGATCGTCGTGCAGACTGGGTTAAAGGAAGTCGGGCAGTGGTTTGAGGAGCGGGTGAATGTGTATGAGGACTTCAAGCGAATTCATCAGCATGAGCCGGCGGAGAAGGCATGGGGGATCTCCATTATCGCGGCGCCTGGTGTTGAAATCGATTTTGGCCCGCTGATCGCGACTCCCATCAAGTAGGGAGGTGCCTTTTTCCACTCTGCCTATGTAAGGGACTAGTGGGGTGTCGAGAGCAAAGATATTTGACATTGCACTGGGGATAGCCGTGATGGGTACCGTCGGTGCTCTGATCGGGCTGACCCTGGGCGGTGAGTTGATGCCGGTTGCCATCGTTGTGGGGATTGTTCTTGGCATCGTCATCGGCTTTCTCGGCGGGCGTCGATTTCTCATCAGTATCATGATTGGGACGGTGCTGGGCGGCGCGTTAGCCTGGATGCTGGCAGGTGTTGATCGGATCTGGGTCGGCGCAGGTGCGGGGGCTGCCATGGGTGGATTCCTTGGCGTCCAGATATCAATGTTGCTTGATGTGCGTGCTGCCAAGAAGGCGGCATCAGAACAGGGTGAGGCATCGTCGTCTTATCGGTAATTCCTCCACGTTGTAGAGGTATCAGTGGAAAACAAGGGTGTCTTGGTCGGGTCCATCATTTTTGTGTTTGCCTCGTTCGTTCTCATGATCGGCCTGCTGGTCTACGAGTCCTATAAGGCCAATCAAATGAAGCAGCTCGCCGCATCGGTGAAGTCGGAAGCTCGACCGACGGCGAGCAAGTTGTCGACTCAGGATTTCTCGATGTACAAGACGAAAATGGGGGATGAAGGTCGGGAGATGGTGCAGATACCCGAAGGCCCTTTTACGATGGGGAGCAATGAAGGAGACCCGGATGAGGCTCCTGAGCATCAAGTCTATCTCAAGGGATTCTATCTCGACCAAAAAGAAGTCACCCAAGAGGAATACATGCGCTTTGCGAAAATGACCAAGCGCACGATGCCCAGGATCGAGGTATTCGAAGACGATCAGTCGAAGGTTTTGAAGCCGGAATTGGCTGCCATGAGTGTTTCCTGGGACGAGGCGGCCGCCTACTGCAAGTGGGCCGGCAAGAGACTTCCGACGGAAGCAGAGTGGGAGAAGGCCGGCCGTGGCGAAAGCAAGAAAAGGTATCCATGGGGAAATGAGTTTGTCACCAACGCCGCCAATGTGGATGGCAGTGAGGATGGATATAGATATCTTGCCCCTCCTGGATCTTTCGAAGCAGGGCGGAGCCCCTACGGTCTCTATGACATGACGGGGAACGTCGCGGAGTGGGTCGAAGACTCCTACGATGAACACCATTACAAGAAATCTCCGTTTCGTGACCCCAAAGGACCCCAAAACGCAGATCTCAAAGTCGTGCGCGGGGGCTCATGGAAGGAAACCGAACATAATGCGAGGCTGTCAAAGCGATTTGCAGCCAAACATTGGCGAACAGACGTGACAATCGGCATTCGCTGTGCGAGTGATCTGGATCAAGCCGGGAGTGGTCCTGAGTCTTAGTATGCTGGAAACCAAGTTCAAGGTTGTCTTCTTATTCGTCGTATTGGCCTGTGCCGCCATGCCCATCGTTGCTATCTTGCGAGGCACCACCCTCACGCCATTCGAAGAGCCGATTGGTTCGACCGATGTGGCCCAGCCGGAGCAGGACAGCACGGCAAACGAAGCGCCGGTTCAAGAGGAGATGGTGACGATTCCGGCGGGACCGTTCGTTCGTGGAACAGAGAGCAGAGGGTTCGATGAGCAACCACAGAGGACCATCCACTTGGATGCGTTTTCTATCGATCGATATGAAGTGACGAATCATCAATATCAGCAGTTCGTCCTGGCGACCGGCCATCGGAAGCCCGGGCTACCTGCGCGTTACGCCAAGAGCGGTGGAAAGGTGAAAGGAATAAATCAGCCGGTCGTCTATGTGTCGTGGGATGATGCGGCGGAGTATTGCCGTTGGAAAGGCACGCGGCTTCCGACGGAAGCGGAATGGGAAAAGGCGATGCGGGGCAATGACGGAAGACTTTGGCCATGGGGGAACAAAGAACAGGCCAATGGCGCCAACTGGGCCAGGGTACAGGATGGGCATGAGGTATCCGCGCCGGTGGGAAGCTTTCAGGCTGACAAGAGTACCTATGGGGTGATGGACGGAGCGGGCAACGTCATCGAGTGGGTGGCTGATTGGTATGATGAGACATACTACAAGAGCTCACCTGAACAAAACCCACCGAGTCCTGAGTACGGCACCTATCGAGTGCTTCGTGGCGGGGGCTATACGACGACTGGAGGAGATGTTCGGATCACTAGTCGAAGCAAGATGATGCCGGACTTTCGTGATGAGACGATCGGATTTCGTTGCGCAATTTCAAAGACAGGAATGAAAGAAGAGGGGGAGAAAAAACCGGATGAATTTACAGAAAATCAAAGTAGTAGAGAATCAAAAACACGGCCAAAATGATGTTGACAACCATGCCGGCCAAAACTATAATGTCAAATACTTTTGAGTTTTTCGTCACGGGTTCTCCTATTTGATTCGTCCACATGCGACAAAATCTGATAACACAGGGTGAAATGTCTGTCAAGAAACTGTAGTATTTTTGAATTTCTTGAAATTCTATTTCTTGTGTAGGAGCAAAGAAGAAGATGGCAACAGCTACACCTGACAGCGAAATAAAGATAAAAATCGGCAAGATGATTTTCTATATCACCTGTGCCGTCGGACTATGGTTTTTTTACTGGCTTGCTGGAATCCAATGTCCCTGCTGAGATCGTGAATCTCGCCTAAAGCACAGGGCTCTGGTTCGTAATTCAATCAAGGTATGGCCAGATAAATAGAGGAGAAGAGGGAAATGAGCGCGTTGAATAATCCTGTCATTGCAGTGATTGTCTCTCTTGTTATTGCGGTCGGCTATTTTACGTTTGTTGATCATTATCTAATGGATATGCAGGGGCTGGACTACTGGTACCTATTCCGAAAATAGGCTGCGAGTGGTGGTCGAGTCTTCTGGTGAACATCTTCAATTTAACGTAAGTGTATTTAAGGAGGTATCCCATGGGCCTTTTAACCGGCAAGCGCGTGTTTTCGATCATGGCGCTCTGCATGATGGTCGGCCTCCTTCTGCTCCCAATCGTCATAGCTCTGCCTTCTCCGGCTATCGGTGAAGAGGCTCCTGCTGGCGATGCGGCGAAGAAGGATGGAGATAAAGTTGAGAAGGGTCGGGATGTCTATTATAAGACGGAGGGTATCGTGGTCGGCGCTCCCGCTCCTAAGACCACGGATGGTCCCAAGGACTATCCGCGATACAACTTCGAAAGTCGTGTCTTAATCTGGTTTGCCAACCAACAGCACCTTTACTATGGGAGCTTCGTGTTGGCTGTGCCGATTTTCTGTATGATCATCGAGTTCATGGGTGTCGTGACGAAGGATAAGGCGCTTGCGAAGCGTTACGATCAACTGGCCTATGATTTTATCAAGATCAGTCTCACGGCTTACTCGCTCACGGCCATTCTTGGCGGCATTCTGATATTTACATTTCTGACTCTGTATCCGGCGTTCTTCGGGTATCTGTCCAGCATATTCCGTCCTGTGATGCACATCTACGCATTGATGTTCGTGGCTGAGAGCGGGACCCTCTATATCTATTATTATGGTTGGGACAAGATGAAGGAGGGTTTCCTCAAGTGGATTCATCTGAGCATGTCGGTGGTTTTGAATATCATCGGCACGCTGCTCATGTTCCTGGCGAATTCTTGGATTGGATTCATGATGTCGCCCGCCGGTGTTGATGAGCAGGGTCGGTACCTGGGGAATATCTGGCATGTTATTCATACCGCCTTGTGGAATCCGCTCAACCTCCACCGCATTCTGGGCAACATGGCGTTTGGTGGAGGAGTCGTGGCCGCCTACGCCGCGTATAAGTTCCTGGCGGCAAAGACTGATGAAGACCGTGCACACTACGATTGGATGGGCTACATCGCAATGGCGCTTGGCGTGGCCTTCTTGATTCCATTGCCATTTGCCGGATATTGGCTCATGCGCGAGGTGTACGCCTATCGTCAGCAGATGGGAATCACGTTGATGGGCGGTTTGCTTGCCTGGCTCTTTATTATCCAGGCCACGATGATCGGAATTCTCTTTTTGAGTTCCAACTACTACCTCTGGCAGGCAATGGGCCGCATGCGTGGTGCTGAGAAGTATCAACGGTACATTAAATATCTTGTGTTTCTGCTCATCTGCGGATTCTTGGTTTTTATTACGCCGCACACAATGGTCATGTCGCCGGCTGAATTGAAGGCCATGGGAGGACAGCAGCATCCGGTGCTGGGTAACTTTGGGGTCATGTCGGCGAAGAACGGCGGCATCAATGTGATGATTACGACCACAGTGCTGAGCTTCATCTGGTATATGCGAGGCAATAAAGTCTCGACGGTATCATGGGCGAAGTTCGGGAACATCTTCATGGGCGTATTCTTTGCCTGCGCGTATATCAATATCATCTGGTTGGCTATTTACGGGTATTATATTCCTGCAAACGTGCGAGTCGGTTTGTCTGTTCCGCAAGTGGCGACGACTTTGTCATGTCTCTTCTTTATGTTCGCGCTGAACAGTGTGATGATGAGAGGGGCAAAGCAAATGGGGGCGATTGAATGGGGTAAGATTTCAGTCCGCTCACAGTATGCCCTCATCATGTTGGCGACTGCGTTCACCTGGATGATGGCATTAATGGGCTATATCCGCTCTTCCGTTCGCCTGTTCTGGCATGTCAATGAGATCATGCGGGATAACTCCCCTTGGGCCTATACTCATACGGTGGGATTCGCCGCTAACATGATTTCTTTCAATGTGCTGTTTTTCTGGATCAGTATTCTTTTCGTCTTTTGGATGGGCAGCTTGGGGGCGAAGAAGGTTCCAGTGGAGGCCAAAGCCGGCATCCCGGGCAGCGTCCCGCAGCCGGCTGCTAGTCATTAATAGGCGTCTTAATTGATAGTTGGCTCAACGAGGAGAGGAGATCGTTTTCCACCTCGGTAGCTGTAGGAGGTCAAGACCTTGGGTAACCTGATTGCTGAAACGCTCTCGGCGAGTTGGATGGCTCTGGCTATCCTTGCAGGCCTGATGGTTTATTTTCAGATGTCCATCAGCGATCCTGCTGCAAAAAAACGCGCGGTGTTTAAGACATTCATCGGAATTGTTTCCTGCTTCTTCTTGTTCATGGCGATCGTCAATTACAAAACGAATTTTTATGGCGAAAGCCGTTTGCTGCCGGTGTCTCTTGTGACGATTACCGTGACAACCTTCGTTATGGCGTTGTACTTTACGAATCTCAGCGCAATGTTGAAGGTCGGCGGGTTTATGTTTTTCGTGGCTGCGTTCCTTTCGGGGTACGGGAACTGGCTCCCGCAAGTTGAGGGAGGGTTTCCTCCCAAGGAAGAAAAGTTGGATTTCAGCTCCATGACTTCTCAACAGTTGGCTGACGAAGGCGAAAAGATTATTTTTGGTGGGATTGGAAAGAATAAAGAGCAGGGAGCTATTGGAAAGGGACAATGTCCACTTTGCCATGCGTTCCATGCCGGCATGCTCGGGGAACGAGCGCCGAACTTGTCGGGTCTTCCAGAGCGGTCCGAGAAAGAGCGTTTGGCGGATCCTAAGTATTCCAAGGGCAATCCGTCTAAGCGCGAGTATGAACAAAAGGAAGCGTTTCCAGGGTCAGGAACCGCTGAGAATGGTCTTGAGTATATTGCTGAATCGCACGCCTGTCCAAGCTGCTACGTTGTGTCCGGGTATGGAGTGAAGGGGACCAACGACAAGCAAAGTCCAATGCCGGCTATTCACAAGCCACCTATCTCTCTCAGCCTTCCTGAGTTGGCAGCGGTAGACACGTGGTTCTATGTCCGTGAGGGACGTGATGCCCCATCTTTTGAAGAGATCGTGAAGTCGTACGAAAAGTTTATCCCAGAAGCCGACCGTCCCAAGATGGCCGAGGACAAGCCCGCAGGAGCTACTTCTTTAATGGCTGATGGGTCGGAGCCGGTCGATCAGATTTTTGCTAAAGCGCAGTGTGTCTCATGCCATACCATTCCGGGAATCCCTGGAGCTATGGGGACTATTGGTCCTAAACTTGAAGAAGGTACAACTGCTGCACAACGCATAAAAGACCCTGCATACAAAGGTACGGCCAAATCGCCTGCGGAATACATCATGGAATCTGTTGTAGATCCCAGTGCCTATGTCGTAAAACCGTTCCCGGATAACACGATGCCGAAAGTCTTCGGGCAAAAGTTGAGCGCAGGTGCGTTGAAGAAGATTGTCGATTATTTATCGCAGGTGAAGGCCGGCGCGCCGCCACCGAAGATTTAGTAGCCACTGGTTATCAGTTATGCGGAGAGTAAAGGGAGTTTGCTTATGAAAGCCTTGATGTCACTCGGTGCCCTGGTCGGAGTGATTGGGATTCTCCTTCTCGGAGGGATGATCTTCAACGTTGTGCCTTCGACCACTGTGCGTTTAGTCGAAGGTTATATGCCGATGCAGATGCTTTTTGAGCTCACATGCTTCGTCGCCGGCTTCGCAGGATTGAGTTACATGATGAACGCTATGGGTATGCCGTTTCCTCGTTTTTGGCAAGGAATCGGCTTCTGGGCATTCATACTGCTTTATCTGAAATACCGAGTCTATCCACCGATTCCCTTCAGCGTGCGGGCCATGTATGGCACGGTGTCTCTTGTTGCAGTATTCATGTGGGTTTCTGCCAGTGAAGAAGACTGGAAGAAATTCAAACAGCCTATCATGAACGTACTAGATGCGCAGGGCGGGATGAATAAGCTTTTGCGTTATGCGTATCTGGTGCTCCTTCCAATTCTTATCGGTGGATTCTCCTACAACGCGATGGTGCCCAAATCAGAAGAACCGATCGAGTTACGAACAGTTCATCCAGCACCGCCGGCAAGCACAAAGGTCCATGGTAAGACCTATACATTGCAGACTTCGCAAAATCCATATCGGGTAAATCAGGAAGGGAAATACGACCAGGATTATACGAACGCCAATATTGTCGAGCAAGGCATGGGGCGTTTGATGAAACCCAATGCCAATCCATGGGACGACAAGAATAAAGGGTATTTGAAGTATGTCCGAGAGGGCGGAGAGATATTTTTCCAAAACTGTCATTTCTGCCACGGAGATAATCTTAACGGCCGCGGGCTACATGCCTTCGCCTTCAACCCGATTCCTGCAAACTTTACGGACCCAGGCACGATCGCACAGCTTCAGGAAACGTTTATTTTCTGGCGTGTTTCTAAGGGCGGCATCGGATTGCCCAATGAAGGATTTCCTTGGGCTTCGGTTATGCCTCCATGGGAACAGCATTTAACGGTAGACGAAATCTGGAAGGTGATTTTGTTTGAATATTGGCATACAGGGTACTATCCACGAACCTGGGATTAAACAAGATTAGTTTATTGACAATCTGGACATACAGAGAGATGAGGATGAACATGATGGACAGCATAACTCGGAAGGCCGGAATTGCAGCGGTTGCTGCCTTCGGAGTCGTTCTGGTGTCTAGTGCAAGCTATTCGATTGTCTCGGCACAAGGGCTCCCTGAAGGCTTTAAGAAGGGAGATCTCGCACCTGAACCCTCCGCAGAAATGATTGAGGCTGGGAAACGCGTTTATTTCACCAAGTGCGTCTGGTGTCACGGGGTCGACGGTGCCGGCGACGGACCTGGAGCTGATCGACTCTGGCCTCGTCCGCGAAACTTCAATCAAGGGACATTCAAGATTCGGCATACAGCGAGTGGTGAGTTGCCATTGTTCGATGCGAAAAAGCCGATCCCAGGTCAAAACGATCTTTTTGAGACGGTTACTCATGGGTTGCCTGGCTCCGCCATGCCATCCTGGGAAGGTATCCTGACCGAAGAACAGCGTCTTCAAGTCCTGTCTTTCGTCACAACACAGTTGGTTAAGGATCGAAAATTTACGGATAAACAGTCGGAAACTCAAACAGTATTACAGTTGGCGGAACTCAAGGCAAAACCTGCAACCGATGAGAGCAAGAAGCGCGGTGGTGAGTTAGTCGTAGAAAAGAAATGTGTCGAGTGTCACGGCATGGAAGGGCGCGGAGACGGGAACGCCTTCAATTTGAAAGACGACTGGGGTTTCTCGATTCAGCCGGCTGATTGGCATAAGTGCTGGAATTTTAGAGGTAGTCGTCAGGATCCATACAACGTAGGCAACATTTTCAGAACTTTCTCGACGGGTGTCAATGGCACTCCGATGCCATCGTTTGCGGATAACACGACGGTAGATGAACGGTGGGATATAGCCAATTTCGTTAATTCCCTGTGTGAGAGGGATGCGTTAGGAAATCCGCTCCCGATCGATCCATTGACGGATAAGCCGAAAATCAATTTCGTGGTCCCATCCGATCTCGTTGAGGGCGAAATTCCAACCGACATGGAACATGAAGTTTGGAAAAAAGCTCCGAAGCGATATGTGGCTATGGGTGGACAGATCACTCATAAACCCAGGAACTTCGTCAACCGGATCGACGATATCTGGGTGCGATCACTCTATAACGATAAATCAATCGTCTATCTTCTTGAGTGGGATGACCGGACCAAGAGCGTGGCTGAAGGAAAGCTCCCCTGGGCTCCAACCCAGGTTAACATTGATGTTAAAGAGCAGGATCCGAAGACAGGCGAGGAGGGATCGATTGCAGCGCACCAAAACAACTACACGGTGTATAACGATGCGATTGCCATTGAGACGGCAGTGAAGTGGAAAGAGCTACCTGCGCCGATCAAGCCTCGCTATTTGTTCGGAAGCAATGATCAATTCCCGGTTGATATCGTCAAGTGGGAAGCAGACGGATCCCTCCGTGCGTTCAAAGGCACGGGTTGGGATAAAGATTTCGAAGAGCGTGATAACTACGAAGAAAGCATGAAGCTCTTGAAGGGCGAGTGGAAAGACGGCCGTTGGTATGTGATGATTCAGCGGCCAGTTGGAAATAAGAAGGACCAGGATTACGACGAAGATACTTTTTTTGAAGTTGGGCAATATATTCCCACTGTTTTCTTTGCGTGGGATGGTCACAATGGCGATGCCGGACGAAAGATGGCTGTCTCTGCCTTCTTTTACACATTTATGAATCCGCCAATTCCGAAAGAAACATATATTTATCCTGCAGTTATTGCTGTCGGTGTTGTGTTGCTGGAAGGATGGGTTCTGACTCGTCGTGCCAACAAGAAAAGGGGTAAGACGCTGTAGCATTTCTTAGACACGCGCGTTAGCGTAGCAAGAAGGTAGAGGGGGTGGGGCGACCTACCCCCTCTTTTTTTTCAAACAGGTGGCGTGCTCATGATCAGCGATGTGACGGGGGTATTACTGGCCGGGGGAAAGAGTAGAAGGATGGGAGAGGACAAGCGATTTATCCTCATCGGTCAACGGACTCTCCTTGAGCGAAGCTGCGCAGTTCTCTGTGAGGTGTTTGAGCAGGTTTGCGTTGTCATCGCTCAAGACAGCCCTTTGCTGCGGGCAGAAGTACCCGTGGTCCGCGATCTTATTCCAGACTGTGGAAGCCTTGGCGGATTGTACACGGGGCTTCGACTGGCCAAGACTCAACATATCTTCCTCGCGGCCTGTGATATGCCGTTCCTAAACCCTGTTGTCATTCAATATATGGTTTGCCTGAAGGATCAGGCTGATATTGTTATCAGTCGGTGGGCGACTCGTCTGCAGCCGACTCATGCGGTGTACGGCCAAGACTGCCTTCCAGTTCTTGAGGAAATGATGAATCTCCATAATCGGAAGATTCACAGCATGATAAGTCATCCCGCTCTTCGCGTGCGCGTGATTTCCGAAACGGAGATCAGGCAAATCGATCACGATGGATGTTCCATGTTGAACATCAATACGCCGGCCGATTTAGAGCGCGCTCGATCAGTGCACAATGCTGGTACAGGTTCCGTGTCTTAGTGGTTCAGGAAGACGTGTGAAACGCACCATCCTTATCGTTCATCCCGGTGCACTTGGGGATGTCCTGCTGGCTGTCCCAGCGATAAGGAGTCTGCGTGTGAGGTTTTCCCAACATGAGATCGTGCTTATCGCTTCTGCAGCCGTGAGCCGACTACTAGTGGCTTGTGGGGTGATTGACGAGTGGGTTTCATTTGAAGGACAAGCAGGTCTGGGGTTGTTTTCAGAAACTTTATCCATATCTGGGAAATTGCAATCATGGTTGAATCGATGTGATTTGGCTGTGGGTTGGACGGAGGACAAAGATGGCGCCCTTCGGTCTCTATTTCGGGAAGCGGGCATAGGGCTGGTCCAGGTACAGTCGCCATTTGCCATGGGATTACGTTCGCGGCATCAGGGCAAGCGTTTTCTTGAGACGCTGGGTAAAACGGCTGGAGATATTTCGTCAGAGGAAACGATACAAGTGCCCCCACATCTCATGGAGTGGGGTAGAGACTATCTTCAGACTTTTGGGGTTTCTCACGATCAATCGCTGATCCTTGTGCATTCGGGCAGCGGAAGCATTCATAAGTGCCTTGAACCCGGAAGAATGGCCTTGCTGATTGAACAGCTACAGCAAAACGGGATGTGCCCACTAGTTTTGGAGGGACCAGCAGATCGAGAGGCTGTAGGCAATGCATTGCGGTTTGTGAGTAAGCCACCTCTTGTTCTCAGAAACCTCGATCTTTCCCAGCTTGCGAGCGTCCTTGTGCAGGCCACGCTATATATCGGTCATGATTCTGGGGTGACCCATCTGGCTGCTTTATTGGGTGTACGGACGATTGCCTTCTTCGGTCCCACAGACGCACAGAGGTGGGCTCCACATGGTAGCCATGTGACGATCCTGCGTGGCTCATTCTGTCACTGTGAATCGTGGGAAAGAGTCAAAGAGTGTGTGGAGAAGCCTTGTCTTCAAGTGTCGATGGAAGAGATCCTGACAGCATTGAGAGGGGGAGAGAGCAGCACAAACCCTCGTAATTCCACATGAACCGCCTTGTCTCTGTCTACCTCATGTGATAAGGTGGCGCGTTAATTTCCTTCCTTTGGCAAGGGATTAGAGAGAATTGTTGTGTCTCAAGGACTCGTGCAAGAGCGGGTAACAACGGCCCTACTTGGCGCCCTCAATGGCGCGAGGGAAAAAGGGCAGTTGAAGACGACGGCTTGGCCCACGCTTAGCCTTGACGCGCCCAAACGGCCGGAGTGGGGTGATCTCGCTTCGACGGTGGCGATGTCTTTGGCTTCCTCTGAACACAAGGCACCTCACGATATCGCCCAAATCATCGTAGAAAATCTTCCTCAGAGAGCGCAGCTGTTTGATCGTGTGGAAATCGTTCGTCCCGGTTTCTTGAATCTTACGGTGAAACCGGCTCTCTGGCAGGAGGTGCTCCGTGAAATCGAGTTCCAAGGGGCTCGCTATGGCCGGTCGGCTGTCGGAACCGGTCATCGGGTGCTGGTTGAGTATGTGAGCGCCAATCCGACCGGCCCATTGCATGTCGGCCATGGCAGAGGAGCAGCGGTCGGCCATGCAGTTGTCCGGTTACTGAATGCAATCGGATACGATGCCGTAGGCGAGTACTATATCAACGACGCTGGACGACAGATGAAATTGTTGGGCGCATCTGTCTATGCTCGTTACCAAGAGTTGTTGGGGCGGACCGTCGAGTTCCCTGAGGATGGTTATCATGGCTCATACATCACCGCTGTGGCACAGCAGATCAAGGAGCAACTCGACCGCGTAGCTCGTGAACTGCCTCCTGCCGATCTTGAGGCTCGCTGTCTCTCGCTTGCCTATCAGATCCTGCTGGGACTCATCCGTGACGATCTTCGGTCATTTGGCATCGAGATCCAATCCTGGTTCAGCGAAGCGTCGCTTCTAGAGTCGAAAGCCATCGAGCGAGCTCTGGCTGAATTACAATCCCGCGACCTCCTGTTCCTGCAGGAAGGGGCATGGTGGTTTCGGGCATCCATGTACGGCGATGAAAAAGACCGCGTCGTCAAGAAGCAGGATGCTGAGTATACATACTTAGCGTCCGATATCGCCTACCACCATGACAAGCTGAGGCGTGGTTACGATCTGCTGGTCGACGTCTTTGGCGCCGACCACCATGGATATATCCCGCGCATGCAAGCCGTCATGCAGGCCTATGGACATCCCAAAGATCGTCTCCACGTCGTGCTGGTTCAGTTGGTGAAGCTGCTGCGGGATGGAGTCGAGGTGAAGATGTCTAAGCGGACCGGGGAATTCATTACGATGCGGGAAGTCATCGATGAGGTTGGAGCCGACGCTGCGAAGTTCTATTTCTTAATGCGGGACTCCAAGACGCATCTCGAATTTGATCTGGAATTGGCGAAGCAACGGTCCGCCGACAATCCGGTGTACTACGTCCAATATGCCCATGCGAGGATCTGCAGCCTCTGGCGTGTGGCATCCGAAAGGGGAACGGCCCGACCGCCCGCATTGGAGACGGACCTGACTGTTTTGACCGACCCCGATGAATTGGGGCTGATCAAAAAACTTTCCTCCTACCCTGAAATTATCCAAGCCAGCGCGCTGGCCTTTGAGCCGCATCGAGTGACGTATTATCTCCAGCAATTGGCGGCGCTTCTCCATACGTTTTATAACAAACACCGTGTGTTGCCTCCTGTAACCGATCAGGAGCATTGTGAGTCGGTGTCCCCGGAAGTCCTCACGCCAAAACGAACTGCGGCGCGTCTAGTCTTGATGGGGGCTGTCCAGCAGGTTCTTAGAAATGGGCTTGAGGTGCTCGGCATCTCGGCTCCTGAGCACATGTAGCGGGTCAGACCCCTCATAATAGATGATGCAATACCAAGTCCAACACTTCGCCCCGCACTCCAAAGGTCGCATCGGTCTGCTCACGACCGCTCATGCTGAGGTCAACACACCGGCCTTCATGCCGGTAGGCTCGCTGGGACCGGTCAAGGGGCTCGAACCGGATGACGTGAAGGATCTGGGGTTTCGGCTCATCCTCAATAATGCCTATCATTTGTATTTGCGCCCTGGTCACGAACTCGTTGCCGATATGGGGGGGCTTCATGCCTTTACCGGCTGGTCGGGAGCGATCCTCACCGACAGCGGTGGGTTTCAGATTTTCAGTTTAGCAAGGTTGTGCGAGGTCACCGACGAAGGCGTCACGTTTCAATCGCACATCGATGGATCGACACACTTCATTACACCCGAAAAGACGATAGAAATCGAAGAAGCATTGGGAGCCGATATCGTCATGGTGCTGGATCAATGCGTGGCGTTGCCCGCCGGTCGAGACATCATCGAGGAAAGTGTGCGTCGAACCAAGCTGTGGGCCGAGCGTTGTCAGGCCGGCAGGCGAAGGACGGATCAGGCCTTGTTCGGCATCGTACAGGGTGGCCTGGAGGCGGACTTGCGCGTAGCCTCAGCGAAGGAATTGGTGAAATTGGGGTTCGAGGGCTATGCAATCGGCGGGTTGTCGGTTGGAGAGGATAAGTCCGACATGTACGCGATGCTCGACGTGACGGTTCCGGAGTTGCCGGAGAACAAGCCTCGGTATCTCATGGGGGTCGGACATCCGGAAGATCTGCTTGAAGGGGTGGCCCGCGGCATCGATCTCTTCGATTGCGTCGTTCCCTCGCGCCATGGCAGAACAGGGTCGCTGTTTACGACAACAGGTCGGGTCGTCATCAAGCAAGCTCAGTATGCTGAGGATGAACGACCGATCGATCCTGCTTGCACGTGTCCGGTCTGCCGTCGATACTCACGGGCCTATTTGCACCACTTGTTCATGGTCAAAGAAATGCTGGGAGCACGACTCAACACGATCCATAACTTATGGTACTTTTCCGACTTCATGCGACGAATACGAGAAGCCTTGGCAAAAGGGACGTTTCCTGAGTTCCGGGAAGCGTTTTATCGCGATCGCGGCCGACAGGCGGTAATGGCCGGTTCAGCGGGGTGCGAAGAACCGTGCGGAGAATTGCATGGAAACGGTCATGCATAGAAAAAGGGGATGTGTTCGATGTTGATGGAATCCATTGCATGGGCTGAGGGGACGGGCGGAGGCGGGTCGCCCGCCAGCGGAGGGGCGGGCGGAATCCTATCCTTGATCCCGTTCCTCTTGATCTTTATCATTTTCTATTTTCTTCTGATCCGGCCTCAACAGAAGAAGCAAAAGCAACAGAAGGCGTTGTTGGACGCGGTGAAGAAGGGCGACAAGGTGGTCACGACGTCGGGGATTTGGGGCACCATCACCAATATGGGGAAAGAGACCGTGACGCTGCAGATTGCCGATAATACCAAGATCAAAATGCAGCGCGAGAATATTGCGCGAGTGCGTAGCGAAGAAGAAGACAAAGAATAAGGACAACGACGCATCGTTCAAATGGGATAAGGGGTCACGGACGACATGAAAAAGGTAAGTGGGCGGCTATGGTTACTCACGCTGGTCATCTTGGTATCGGTAGTGGCCTTTCTCCCCTCGTATCAGCCGGTGTATCAGGCGTTGCCCGGCTGGGTAAAGGGAGCTCTTCCGAACAAGGGAATTACGTTGGGGTTGGATTTGCAGGGCGGCATCCATATGGTCCTGGAGGTAGACGAGGATCGTGCCGTGGAGATCGCGGTTGACCGTTCTGTCACCGCGCTACAGGATCTCTTGACCGAAAAGAAGCTCGCGGTCGACTCGGTCAAGCGGATCGGCCACGATCAAATCACGATTCAACTCCAGAATGCCGACGCGAAGGTCTCCGCTCAAAAACTGATCGATAATTTCCCAATTTTTGTCGAGAAGGAGTCGTCCGGATCGACGAATGTCGCGGTGTGGGAACTTCGTGATCAAGAAGCCAAGCGAATCAAGGATTCCGCCATCAACCAGGCGTTGGAAACCATCCGAAACAGGATCGATCAGTTCGGTGTCGCGGAGCCGATCGTTCTGCGCCAAGGGTTGAAGCAAATCGTCGTCCAGCTGCCCGGCGTCAAGGATCCGAAACGCGCCAAAGATTTGATCAAGGAGACGGCGCTGCTCGAATTCAAAATGTTGGATGAAGACATCCACCTGGATCTGCCGGCGCGTGTTCCGAAAGACAAGGAAGCCGAGGTGCTCCAGCAGTTTGCCGGCAAAATACCGGATGGCGACCAGATCTTATTCGAGCGCATGGTCGACAAGGACACCGGTGTCGAGTTTCGCATACCCTATGTCGTCAAAAAGCGGGTCATGCTGACAGGTGATGTGTTGAGCGATGCGCGTGTCGCCATCGGCCAATTCAACGATTCGTATGTGTCCATCACGTTTGATTCCAAAGGAGGGCAGGAATTCGAACGGATTACGGGCGAGAACGTCAAGAAACGTATGGCCGTCGTCCTTGATAACACCATCTACTCGGCGCCGGTCATCCAAGAGCGAATCTCGGGGGGGCGAGCTCAGATTACCGGGACATTCTCGACGCAGGAGGCCAATGATTTGGCGATCGTTCTGCGGGCCGGCGCGCTTCCGGCGCCTCTGAAGATCGTACAGGACCTTACTGTTGGTCCGTCCCTCGGCCAAGATTCCATCGATAAGGGGGTCAGGGCTACGCTCATCGCCGGGGCGATGGTGGTGGTCTTCATGATCGTGTATTACCGTCTGTCCGGGCTGATCGCGGACTTTGCCCTGGTGTTGAATCTGGTGTGTTTAATGGGCGCCCTGTCCGCCGTGACCGCGACGTTGACGCTCCCCGGCATCGCCGGTATCGTGCTGACGATTGGAATGGGAGTCGATTCGAACGTCTTGATTTTCGAGCGTATTCGTGAAGAGTTGCGCGGCGGAAAGGCGCCGCGATCCGCCGTCGATGCGGGTTACGACAAGGCGTTATTGACGATTATCGATTCACACGTGACGACGTTGATCACCGGAGTCGCTCTGTTTCTCTTTGGGACCGGGCCTATCAAGGGGTTTGCCGTGACGCTGTGTCTGGGTATTGCCATCAACCTGTTCACGGCGTTGGTCGGGACAAAAGTGATTTTTGATCTGTTGTATCATCGACAAAAAGTCGAGGCATTGAGCATCTAACCATGAAGCCGCCGGCGATCAGCCTTCAGGGGGAGACTCAGGGTTATCAAAAGGGAGCGCGCATGTTAGAGATTCTCGGGAAGACCAACATTGACTTCATGGGCAAGCGCAAGTTCTCCTTTCTCTTTTCAGGGATCATGGTCTTGCTCGGGCTTATCGCTCTGGTCCAGATCGCACGGGGTGCGGCTAATCTGGGGATCGACTTTGCGGGGGGCACGGCCGTCCAACTCAAGTTTGAGCAGCAGGTCCGGATTGATGAGGCGCGAAAGGCTCTCGAAACCAACGGGCTGAATGATGTGGAGCTGCAGGAATTCGGACAAGATAACAAGCTCCTCATCCGGGTGAAAGCTTCCACGACAATTGAAGAAAAGACTGCGGAACGCGTGGTAGGAATCTTCGCCAAAGAGTTCTCGAACAACAAGTTCGTGGTGGACTCAACGACCGAGATCGGGCCGACCATCGGCAAGAAGCTTCAGGAAGATGCGCTCGTGGCCGTCGTCGTTTCATTTGCCGGTATTATTTTGTACATCGCGGCGCGATTCGAGCTTCGGTTCGGCGTCGCGGCTGCATTGGCGACGTTTCATGACGTCTTGGCCGTGATCGGGGCATTCTATATCCTGGACAAAGAAATTACGCTCCTGATCGTAACGGCGCTCTTGACGCTGGCCGGCTACTCCTTAACCGACACCGTCGTCGTGTTCGACCGGATCAGAGAAAATCTGAAGTTGCGGCGTCGAGAAAGCGAGGAAGCCACGATCAATTCCGCCATCAATCAGGTGTTGAGCCGCACGATCGTCACCAGTTTGACCGTTGTGATCGTCCTAATCCCATTGACTGTGGCGGGAGGAGAAGTGCTGCACGATTTCTCGCTTGCGCTGCTCTGGGGTGTGATTTTCGGCACCTATTCATCGGTATTCGTGGCCAGCCCTCTCTTATTGTTGTGGCCGGGAGCGCCTGGGCGACTTTTGAAACGCGGCTGAGTGAATGGTGGAATAGAGCGGCGCATTGCTTGTCCGTCTCGTGCTATCAGTGGTGAACGGTTCAGTGAGCGCCTCAGCGTCGATGGACGACGCGAACGCTTTTTCATAAGGACACGCCGTTCTCAGGTCTCTGTGGTGTAGTCATGGCACTCTGGAGCCGGTCTCACAGCCTCCAGCAGAAGATCATCGCAGCGATCGTAATGGTCGGTCTCCTGCCGCTGACACTCCTGCTCGCCCTCATCTATGTCGAAGAGCGACGTGCCTTGCGAGAGTCGACGGGGGCGAATTTCAAAGAAGTCGCCGTCGAAGCCGCCCGTCGGATTGAAATACATATTACGCAGGGTATGAACGAAGCTCAACAACTCGCGACGACACCCTTCCTTCGCACCGCCGTCTCGGAGGCCAACCGAACGTATGAGGGCAAAGACGCTCAAAGTATTTCCGACATCATCAGGGACTGGCAACAGCGGTGGGGGCAGCGCGACAAGCGAAGCGAATTTCCGCACTTCGTCAATCGGATCGTGACCAACTACTTGATTCGATGGCACGAAATTCGAAAATCAGACTATGTCGGCATTTTGGTCACCGATGGACAGGGAGCCTTGGTCGTCAGTTCACTTCCTCAAGTGGAGTATTCCTATGCCAAGACCGTCTGGTGGCAGGCTGTGATAAAAGGCGGCAGCCGGCAGCCGTATGTGAGTGAAATCGCCTTCGACCCATCGTTTGGAACTCACGTGGTCATCGTGGCTGCTCCGATCCTGGATGATCAACGTCGGACTGTGATCGGGGCTGTGACGATCCTGCTTCGGCGTGACACCCTGTTCCAGTCCCTCGCTGAGGCTTCCTTCGGCGCGACAGGCCATGCCATGTTGTTCGCCTCAGACGGGGGTGTGGTGATTTGCCCAGTCCTTGCTCCTGAGGCCCATTCGATTGATGCCGAATTGCTCGGTACGTTGGGTGCTCCGAAACCAGGATGGGCGGTGGCTGCCGACGATTCGCATGGAGATAAGCACGCTCTGATCGGGTTTGCACCGGTGCGGTTTGCCGATCAACTGGCGACAGGCAGTCTCGGCGGAAAACGGTGGATGACCCTGGTGCGTCAGGATGCAGCCGAAACGTTCGCTCCGCTGGGTGAGCTGATGACCAAAATGCTGTTGCTCGGCTCAGTGGTGCTGATCGGCCTTGGAGGGATCGGCGTCATCGTTGCCCGCCGGATCGCGCGGCCGATTCAGCTCTTGCACGACGGAGTGCAGCAGATCGGGAGCGGTCGCTTGGAGCAGCGGGTGGAGTTGAAGACCGGCGATGAAATTGAAGGACTTGCCCAGGCCTTCAATCAGATGGCGTCCAATCTGCAACGTTCGTTCGGGCAGCTGGAACAACGAATGACAGAGGTTCGGCAGTTGGAGGAAAAATATCGAGATCTGATCGAACATGCCCCGGAAATGATCTGTCAACTCGATCGAGGCGGTCGACTGGTGCATGTCAATAAGACCGGCCTCGACAAACTCGGCTATACCCTCGATGAGATGTTAGGCATAAAGCTATGGGATTATGTTCCCAACGGGCAGGAATTGAACGTATTGCATTTCCTGGAACGGCTTGTTTCACACGGGCAAAGCTCGATGGAAACGGTGCTGGTGGCCAAGGATGGCCGGTTGATGGATGTGGAGGTTCATGGGACGGCTCTGTTCGATCAAGAACGAGGCGGGCTGATTCACTCGCGTGCGTTCGTTCGAGATGTGACTGAACGGCGTCGGTTGGAGCAGGAGATACAGCGGTATACCGTTGGATTGGAACAGGTGGTGTCGGAACGGACACAGCAGCTGACGGTCTCTCAAGCCCGCTACAAGGCCTTGTTCGACTTCGTGGCCGACTCTGTGTTTATGGTGAGTGCAACCGGGTCCGTCGTGGCCGTGAACGAGCGGGAACAACAAGTATTGGGCTATGCCGAGTCGAAGATTGTCGGGAAAAGCTTTCTCGGCATCGTGCCGGACACGCATCACCAGGCTTTTACGGACTGGTTGTGCGATGTCAGCACGGAGCAACGGCAGGTCGCCACTCAAGAAATGACCGTGTACCACGCCGATCGCCATGAGATTCCGGTGGAAATGGACCTGATCCGCGTGGGTGGGACCGAACCGTTGCTGGTGATGGTGCAGCTTCGCGATATTACCGATCGGAAGAAGCTCGAACGCCAACTGCACTCATACCGAGAAGATCTTGAACTGAAAGTTCGGGAGCGCACCAGAGAAATCGAAGAGACCAAGCAATACCTGGAAAATTTGCTGGAGAATGCCAACGACGTCATTTATACACTCGATCTCGATCAACAGTTCACCTATGTCAACGGGAAGGTCGATGCCTGGGGGTATCGCAAAGATGATTTGATCGGCCGGCCGTATCTCTCGCTCCTTTCACGGCGCCATCGGGGACGGCGTCTCAAGAGCACATTGGATATCGGAGCCAAGCAAGTGTACGAGGTTGAAGTCGTGACTCGGCTGGGCGAAGCGCGTGCCGTCATGGTCAGTGTCTCTCCTCTTCAAGGGGCCGACGGAGAGATCCTTGGAGTGCTTGGCATCGCGCGTGACATGACGGAGACCAAGAAGTTGGAACGACAGATACGGAACGCGGAAAAACTGGCCTCCATCGGCCAACTCGCGGCGGGAGTGGCCCATGAAATCAACAATCCCCTCGGGGGAATCCTCAATTGCCTCTACAACCTTCGAAAGGGGACCCTCTCCCCGGCACGTCAAGAAGAATACTGGGTCTCCATGGAACATGGCGTTCGACGCGTTCAAAAGATCGTTCGGCAGTTGCTCGATTTTTCACAGCAGCACGAACCGGCATTCAGTCCGACCGATATCAATCGGATCGTCGACCAGGTATTGGGGCTGACCACCCATCTGTTCGTTCCCAATCGGATTCGCTTGGAAACCGTCCCGGGCAACGGCTTGCCCAACGTGATGGTGGATCGGCATATGATCGAACAGGTCTTGATGAATTTGATCTTGAACGCCGTGCAAGCCATGAAAAACGGCGGAGTGCTGACGATCAGGACATCCGTGGCCGAGGGCATCTGCCGAGTCGAGGTGAACGATACGGGGTCCGGCATTTCCGCATCAGTCCTCCCGCGGGTCTTTGATCCCTTCTTCACGACCAAAGGGGAAGGGGAGGGGACAGGGCTGGGTCTCTCGGTCAATCTGGGCATCGTGGAACGTCATGGCGGGAAAATTTTGGTCGAGAGCGAAGTCGGAAAAGGAACGACATTCACACTGTGTCTGCCCGTGTCGCGAGACCGTTTCTTTGCGGAGAAAAAAGCATGAAAGGGTTGACCGTTCTGCTGGTCGATGATGAGCCCTTGATGCGCCTTTCCATGATGGACGCATTAGAAGCCGTCGGTTGCGATGTCCGGGCGGTACCGACCGGTACGGATGGGATCGCAGCGATTCGGGAGAAGACATTTGATGTGGTGATCACCGATCTCCGGTTGCCGGGCGTGGACGGGCTGACCGTGTTGCAGGCGGCCAAAGGCAAGGAGTCCCAGACAGAGGTGCTTGTGATTACCGCACATGGATCAGTAGAAACGGCTGTTGAGGCCATGAAACTGGGAGCGTTTGATTACATCACCAAGCCGTTTCAGATGGATGAATTGTTGCTGATCGTTGAGCGGGTCGGCGGCATGATCACGCTCCGTCGGGAAAATCAAGACCTCAAACACCAGCTCGAAGACAAGTTCTGTTTCAACGGCATTTTAGGGGCGAATAGTCAGATGCGCGCCGTGCTGGACAAGATCAAGCTCGTGGCTGAGACCGATTCCACCGTTCTGATCGTCGGGGAGAGCGGAACGGGCAAGGAACTTGTCGCCAATGCGCTGCATCAGAACAGCTCACGGAAAGGGTATCCGCTGATCAAGGTCAGCTGCGCCGCATTGCCGGAGACGCTGCTGGAAGCGGAACTCTTCGGCCACGAGAGAGGCGCCTTTACCGGCGCCCTGCGCCAGCGCCGGGGACGATTCGAGATGGCGAATCGAGGGACCTTGTTTCTTGACGAGATCGGCGAAATTTCTCCTGTGGTGCAGGTGAAACTCTTGCGCGTTCTGCAGGAGCGTATCTTCGAACGGGTCGGGAGCAATGAGCCGATCGAAACGGATGTGCGGCTTGTGTGCGCCACACAGAAAGACTTGCGCAAAGAGGTGGCTCAGGGCCGGTTCCGCGAAGACCTCTTTTACCGACTCAACGTCGTGCCGATCGTCGTTCCACCGCTCAGGCAACGGCAAGAGGACATTATGGTGATCGCCGATCATGTCCTCGAAACGTGTTCGTTGAAATTGAACAAGCACCCGTGTGGGTTTTCTCAGCAGGCGCGTGAGTTGTTGCTCCGCTATTCGTATCCGGGAAATGTGCGGGAGTTGGAAAACATGGTCGAGCGGGCCGTGGCGCTCAGACGAGACCGAACGGCGGTCCAACCGGCGGATCTCTGCGGGTTTCAAGCTTGCCCCTACCTGGGAGGCGTCCAACAAGAATCCTGCGGTTTCTGTAGTGAAGGGTTGACCGGAGGGAAAAAAAAGAAAGGTCTGACTCTGACCTCGCTGGCCGCCGCGCGAGAAAGCTTTGAGAAGGACTATATCGTCTCCGTATTGGAACGTGCCGATGGGAGCCGCACGACCGCCTCCAGACTCTTGGGATTGTCCAGAAAGGCGCTTTGGGAAAAGTGCAAACGCTATGGTATTCCATCGGCACACAGCGACGCGGAGGATGGACGATAATGGCCGCTCATTCCCATTCCAACTGGATTCCCAGGTATCGCATGGTCGTGAAGGAGTGTCGTCGTGTTAAAGAATGCTACGTATTTGGTATAGGAGGGATTATGAATGTGTGGCGCCAAGTGATCATTATCTCATGGGGAGTCGTTCTACTTTTTGGAGTCGTGTATGCCGCCGAGCCCGCCGAAGTCGAAAAGTTCGTCAACGCCCGAATCGAGATCGGTGAGATGATGACGAACTATTTCAAAGGGGGCCAGAGCTATGGAGAGGGACAGCGCCCGTCCCAGGAGCAAATGCGACAAATGGGAGCAGACATCTCGACCAAGCTCACGGCGCTTCTCACCAAGCACGATTTGACGCTCGATGAATATCGCAAGCGCAGCCCGGAGGTGTTTGCGGATGACGCGGCGGTCAAGCGTTATCTCGACGAGCATCCGGACCTCAAACAACGCTACGAGGCGCTTCCACTCGATCGAATGGGGCGTGGTGGGAGTACGGGGCGGGGGTATTAGATTCGATCGTCTCGTCTCGTAAGTTCGAAATCGCTCAATTCCCTGGTGATGATCCTCACAGAGGAAGCCCCCAGAGAGAAGGCTGCATACTCGTGGAATACGCACACCTTGGCCGGTCCGGCGTGAAAGTCAGTCGGCTCTGTCTGGGCACGATGAATTTCGGTCCGCAGACAAGCGAGGCGGACAGTTTCGCCCTGATGGATCGGGCATTGGATCTCGGCATCAATTTTTTTGATACGGCGAACGTGTACGGCTGGAAGCTTGGTGAAGGGTGGACCGAGCAGATCATCGGGCGTTGGTTCGCGCAAGGGGGAGATCGCCGGGACAAAGTGGTGCTGGCCACGAAAGTGTACGGCCGCATGGGCGAATGGCCGAATCAGTCGCGCCTCTCGGCCATGCACATCAAGCGAGCGTGCGAGGACAGTCTCCGACGGTTGAAGACGGACCGGATCGATTTGTATCAAATGCATCATGTCGATCGGCAAACACCGTGGGAAGAAATCTGGCAAGCGATGGAGCAGTTAACCAGGGAAGGCAAAGTGGTCTATGTGGGCAGCAGCAATTTCGCCGGTTGGCATTTGGCCCAGGCTCAGGAAATCGCGCGCAGCCGTCACTTTTTTGGGCTGGTGTCGGAACAAAGTCTCTATAACCTCAATGAGCGTACGATTGAACTGGAAGTCATTCCTGCTTGTGAGGCCTATGGCATTGGTCTGATCCCGTGGAGCCCGCTGGGAAGGGGCCTCTTGGCCGGGGTTCTGCCGTCTGCAGACAGCGGGCGTCGCGCGGATGAAGATCTGAAGAAAGAAGTGGCCCAGTCTCGTCCCAAATTGGAAGCGTATGAGGCCCTGTGCGCAGGGATTGGCGAAAGACCGGCGAATGTCGCGCTTGCCTGGCTGCTGCACCAGCGAGCCGTCACATCACCCATTATCGGTCCTCGCACGATGGAACAGCTGGAAGGGGCTATGAAGGCATTGAGTCTTTCCCTGGGCAACGACATCTTGAAGCAGCTCGACGAGCTCTTTCCCGGTCCCGGTGGAACCGCGCCGGAATCTTATGCCTGGTAGATCAATTTGGGTCGGTTCTGCTTCTGTTCCACCATGATCCATTCGGCTCTGGCTTGAGAAAATTGGTCCCTGGATCTTGTTCTCTATTCGACGGAGCCATCTTTTCTCTTCTCAGCTCTTGACAGATATGAATCATCGCTCCTGATGCTGAGAGTAACCATCCCCAGAACAGTGTTGAACCTGTGGATAACGAGTGGAATGGTGGTGATGACAAAGGTGCGAGCGAGTGCAAGTGAGTTATGTCAAGAACTCTTTCCTAGGAATACGCAAAAAAGTGAGGAAAGCATTCTGAAGCCACAATTACTTGTGGGTCTGATTCTATGGGGCGGATGCCTAAAAAATAGGCGATTCGATAAATATGCGCGTCATTCGCGCCATCTTTTCCGCCAAAAGCAACTTATTCACATGGTTATCCACAGAAGATGGGGATGTGAATTCTCATGCCGATCTCTTCTCGAAAGGATAGTTTCGGTCAACCCTCCGATGTTCTTAGCTTACGTAACGATTGGTGTGTTGCTCATATTTGCGTGACCTGTGCGAAGGCAGATGTAGAGGCGCGGGGCGCGACGAATCAGGAGTGCCGCGTCTGTGCCGCGCCAGCGAGGTCCACGTCATGCCGAATAAGACATGGCATGCTTGTGGACGCCCGCACAATAGTGAGCCGGCAGTGTTCGAACTCGCGGATGGTTAGCGGCTGTCAGGCGTAAGGCGGAGCGTGACCCGGCTTCCATTTGATACTGCAGCCGATGCTTGGTCTCTGGGTACCCTCGATAGGCTTGCCGATGAGTGCTGCCTGGATGGCAGAGCGGAGATCATGACCGGTGACCGACTTGTTATTTCCTGGTCGGCTGTCATCCAATTGACCACGATATACCAGCCGTCTGTCACGATCGAAGAGATAGAAATCCGGAGTGCAAGCAGCTCGATAGGCCTTCGCAACTTCCTGCGTTTCGTCGTGACAGAATGGAAATGGAAAGTTCAAACGTAAGGCCATTTCCTTGAGCTTGGGCGGCGCATCGTCCGGGTGCCCTACCGGGTCATTGCTACTGATGGCGATGATCCCCAAACCCGTGTCTCTATAGTCGAGTCCAATCTTGGCGAGTTCCTGCTCGACATGCACCACGTAGGGACAGTGCCGACAGATGAACATCACCAAGAGCGTGGGTTTATCGGCAAACGATTCGAGTGAATAGGTCCGTCCGCTCACGACATCGCGCAGTGAAAAAGGCGGCGCGGTGGTTCCAAGTGGGAGCATGGCAGATGGTGTTGCCACAAGGACACCTCCTTTGTAAGGCTAGAAGATGGCGCATCTTCATAGTTGCGTCAAGTGGCTGACAAGAGGACTGTTTCTTGCGCCATAGCTGAGTCAGAAGATATGCTGCCATACATCTCTTGCATGTGGGGCAAGTCACGACAGAACGGAGTTGTCTCGTCGATGAAAGGAGGACGAGCATGCGGATTGTCCGGCTGTTGGCGCTGCTGATGGTGGGGTTTCCGGCTGCGGTGCAGGCACATAATGAGACGAAGCCCGAGACGCCGACCCTCACGGTCAGCGAAACCGGGACGATGACGCACGCGCCGGATACGGCGTTTGTGACGTTCGGCTTGGAAAGTCCCGGTAAAGTACTTGCCGAGGCGCAGAGACGGAACAGCGCGACGATGGGCAGCGTCATGGATCGGTTGCGGGAGTTACAAATCGACAAGGAGCTGATCCAAACCTCGTCCTTTACCGTCTCCCCGCAGTATCGACCGCCGCCTAAACGCTCCGCCGATGCGCCGCCTGCTTCTCCGGAAATTGTCGGCTACGTCGTCAGTAACATGGTGACGGTGGAAATCCGCGCCCTCGATAAGGTAGGGACGGTGATCGAAGAAGTCTTGAAGGCCGGAGCGAACAGCTTTCATGGGTTGCATTGGGGGCTGCGCGATGAGCAGCCGGTACGTTTGAGTGCATTGAAACAGGCTGTGGCCAAGGCGCGTGAAAAAGCGGCGGTGCTGAGCGAAGCGTTGCAGGTGAAACTCGTGCGGGTGTTGTCAGTCAGCGAAGGCGGCCATGTGATCAGACAGGCTGCTCCGATGGCACGCATGGCCATGGAGTCGGGTGCAGGTGAGGCGCCGATCTCGCTGGGGGAGATGAAAGTCGAGGCGTCGGTGACGCTGGTTTATGAAATTGCCCCGAACTGATGCGCGACGCTTCTTTGCATGACTCGGATCATCCGCCGAGACATTGGAAACGATAGAAGCGGGCAGTAAGACGATTGAGAAAGACATCCTGCGGGAGGTGACGGAATAGCCGTTGCAGAATAAGGGGCTAGGTGCTAGCATTATGCAAGCTTAATCTATCGGACCGAAGGAGGCCTGCAATGGCACAGGTTCTTGTTCGAAATCTGAAAGACAAAGTCGTGGCGCGGCTCAAAAAGCGAGCCAAGACTCAAGGGCGGTCGCTTCAAGCTGAAGTCAAGACGATCTTAGAGGAGGCTGCCAAAGAAGGGGCGGCCGACTTCTGGAAGGAAGCCGAACGCATCCGTGAACGGCTCAAACGGTCTGGGAGGAAATTCAGCGACAGCGCCGAGTTGATCCGCGAGGACCGCGATCGGTGACGGCATGTGTCATCGACGCGAGCGTCATTCTCAAATGGTTCATCCCGGAGGAGCACAGCGAGCGGGCATTGCGGCTCAAAGACTCCGATGCGCGCCTGCATGCTCCCGCCTTTCTCACACTGGAGGTCGGCAATGTTCTATCCAAAAAGCGCCGCCGTGGTGAATTGACCGCGCAGGATACCGAGGACATTTGGCGGGCATTTCGACGAGCGCCCATCCGCCGGCACGCCGATGAGACGCTGGTGCTAGGCGCGTTCGACCTCGCAAACCACACAAAACAGAGTTTGTACGACAGCTTGTACCTGGCCCTGGCCATGCAACTGAACCTGTCATTTTTGACGGCCGATCGCAAATTCTACAATGCGCTGCAGCACAGCGAGTACCGCAGCCATCTGCGCTGGATCGAAGACCTCCCATGAAGTGGAAGCCCTATCCAGTCTACAAGGATTCCGAAGTGATTTCTTCTCAGTAAAAGAGTATCCTGCGGCGCGGTTGTCGTGCCCATAGGTCAAGGATGATGGGAATGGCGAAAAAGGCCAAGTCTGCGGCAAAGTCGAATCAGACCGCTCCGTACAAATACCCTGAGGCCACAAGCCTCATGCGGCCGGAGGTGGGGACGCAGGCGCAGTTTAAGAAGAAGAAACCGCCGAAGACCTATCGCTACGATTCCTCGCTCTCGCCTTCGCTTGATTGGGATGCCAAGAACCCGGCCCGTGAGCAAGGGGAGACTCTCATCAAGCAGGTCCTCGATGCCAAGAGCCTCGAAGAAGCCAAGGCTGCCGCGTCCAAGCTCAAGAGTCTCAGCAAACCGTTTCTGAACTGGGCCGGCAAGGCCGAGCGGCTGTCGTTCGATGTGCCGACCTTGCCGCTCTTCATCCATGAGCGGCTGTCCACCAAAGCCATCATCGAAACGCTGGCCGGGCACGAGACCGACAAGCAAGAGGACATGTTCGCCCTCTTCGGCGATCCACACCATTCGATCACCGATCAGGTGCTGAAAGCCTACGAGTATCAGGACAACTGGACGAATCGCATGGTCCTGGGCGATTCGCTCGTCGTCATGAACTCGTTGTTGCACTACGAAGGCCTCGGCGGCCAAGTGCAGATGATCTATATGGATCCGCCCTACGGTGTGAAGTTCGGCAGCAACTTTCAACCGTTCGTGAGAAAGCGCGATGTCTCCCACAACGACGACGAGGATATGACTCGCGAGCCCGAAATGGTCCAGGCCTATCGAGACACATGGGAACTCGGCCTGCACTCGTATCTGACCTATCTCCGCGACCGGCTGCTCCTCGCCCGCGATCTGTTGACACCCAGCGGCAGCATCTTCGTCCAGATCAGCGATGAGAACCTGCACCACGTGCGGGAAGTGATGGATGAAGTGTTTGGTTCAGAGAATTTTGTCGCGATAATCACTTTTCAAAAAACGGCGAGTGCAACAGCCGATCTAATAGCAACAACTCCTGATTTTCTGATTTGGTTCGCGCGAGATAAAGCCCGAGTTAAGTATTGCCAACTTTTCACAAACAAGCTCACGGCCCGCGCCATTGAACGATATGACCAAGTGGAACTCCCTGATGGCACGCGACGCCCAATGATACCGGAAGAAAAGACGAATTTAGATTTACTGCCTGAGGGTGCAAAGCGTTTCCAGTTGAGCGCTACCACAAGTAGTCGGCCTCCGGGCGATTTCCCTGGGAATTTGAAGGAAAAACCTACCGCCCTCGGACTGGTTATTGGAAAACTGGGCAGACGGGAATGCAAACAGTCATAAGGGCGAATCGCATTGTTGCGACTTCAGGGGGCATTCTTCGCTATGTTCGATATGCAAACGATTTTCCTTTTGAGGAGATCGACTCGCTTTGGGCTGATATCTCGGGTGGGGTGCAGAGTCGTTCTGATCCAAAGATCTATGTTGTGCAAACATCTACGCCAGTTATCCAACGCTGTCTCCTCATGGCCACCGACCCCGGCGATCTCGTGCTCGATCCAACTTGTGGCAGCGGGACAACTGCCTATGTTGCTGAGCAATGGGGGCGGCGCTGGATTACGGCCGATACGAGCCGTGTGCCTCTGGCGCTCGCGCGGCAACGGCTCCTGACCGCGACCTTCCCTTGGTATGACCTCAAAGACAACAATCGTGGTCCTGCCGGGGGCTTCACCTACAAGCGCAAGCAGAATAAGAAGGGCGAAGAAGTCGGCGGCATTGTCCCGCACATCACGCTCAAGTCTATCGCCAACAATGAGCCACCCGCCGAAGAAGTGTTGGTGGACCGGCCCGAAGTGGAGAACGGCATCACCCGTGTGACTGGCCCCTTCTGTGTGGAAGCGACGATTCCCACGCCGGTGGACTGGGAAGGAGATGGCGTTGAAGATTCCGGAGCCGGTTCGACCGAAGCCCATGGCTCCTTCGTCGATCGCATGCTGGAAGTGCTCCGCAAGAGTCCGGTCCTCCGTTTGGAAGGCAACAAGACTGTTACGCTCAAGAACATTCGTCCGCCAGCGAGGACCCTCAGCTTATCGGCTGAATCGCTTGTGACGAACGGGCAGGACAAGCCGGTGGCGCTGGTGTTCGGCCCGGAAAATGGCGCGGTGAGCGAGAAGCTGGTCTATGAAGCAGCGCGAGAGGCCCATGCCAAGAGCTACACCCATCTTTATGTGGTTGGCTTTGCCATCCAACCCAACGCGCGGACGTTGGTGGAGAAATGCGTCGAGGTGATGGGCGTACCCGCCACCTATGTGCAGGCCACGCCGGATTTGATGATGGGCGATCTGCTGAAGAACATGCGGTCGAGCCAGATCTTCAGCGTGTGCGGACAACCGGAGATCAAGGTGAGTCGCAACAAGGAGAAGCAGTACCAAGTCGAGCTGCTCGGCTTGGATGTATTCGACCCGATCACGATGGAGGTCACGCATCGTAGCGGGAACGATGTGCCGGCCTGGTTTCTCGATACCGATTACAACGACCTCTGCTTCCACGTCTCGCAAGCCTTCTTTCCCCGCACGAGTGCCTGGGACAATCTCAAGAAGGCCCTCAAAGGCGAATACGAAGAAAGCGTGTGGGATCATTTGTCCGGCACGACCAGTGCGCCGTTCGAAGCGGGTGAGCACAGGCAGATCGCCGTCAAAGTGATCGACGACCGGGGCAACGAATTGTTGGTGGTGAAGAAGCTGTAGGCGTAGAGTGTTAGCACAGAAAGTCTTTGATCGACCTGTCGTGTATAGGAGGTGAGCGATGAAGACGTTAGAAGAACTCGTGCGAGAGCTTCCTCCTGACATGCAAGAAGAGGTGCGAGAGTTTGCGCAATATCTGTTGGAGAAACGCACGAAGGGCAAGAAGAAATATTTGGCACAGACCTGGGCCGGTGGACTGAAGGAATTCCGTGATCAATACACCTCGTTGGAGCTTCAAAAGAAAGCGCTGGAGTGGCGGGGGGACTGAAGGTGTATTTGGTCGATACCAATGTTTGGCTGGAACGACTCCTTGAACAGGAGCGATTTAACGAAGTGCGTCGGTTTCTGAATTCGACCGAAACATCGCAGATTTTTCTCACCGACTTCTCTTTCCATTCGATCGGATTGATCCTGACCAGGCTGAATAAGTCCACGCTGTTGCTGAACTTTGTGCAAGACACTCTTCTCGAAGGCGCGGTGTCGCTGGTTCATCTCGCCCCGGAAGACACGCAAGCGATCGTGGCCGCTATGCAGCAGTTCCGCCTCGACTTCGATGATGCCTATCAATACGTGGCTGCCGGTAAACACAGCCTTGCTCTCGTGAGCTTCAATTCAGACTTCGACCGAACCGAGCGAGGGAGAAAGACCCCGCAGGCAGTGTTACAAACCTGAACGGCATCTGATGAGCGGTTACGCAGTTCCGGAACCCATCCTGAATTCCCCGTTCGACGAACCTACCGAACATTGGCATATCGTGGAAGGCGAACAGCCTGGACGGCGGCCTGGCCGCCGTCCGGCGATGTATTTCTATCGCGACCCAAAAGCCAAACCGGAGACGGAAGCCGGGCGTGTCGTCGGCACCGCCATTGAACTGAAGCTCGTCAACCGCATTCGTGAACAGGTGAAGAAGTGGCGGCTGGAGGGGTATCCCGGCGTGACCAGAACGACGTTGGAGTTGTTGCAGTGGTGGCGGCGTGATGGGCGTGCGCAGCGAATTTTCTTTGCGCAGCTTGATGCCGCGGAGACGATCATTTTTCTCACGGAGGCCAGAGCCGACTATCGGCAGGGGATCGAGGTGCCTCAGGAAGAGGTCAGCGAGGACAAAGGGAACGATGGCTACGCCGGATTCCGGCGCTATGCCTCGAAAATGGCGACGGGTTCCGGCAAGACTACGGTGATGGGGATGTTGGCGGCCTGGAGCATCCTCAACAAGGTGAACGACCGCAGCGACGCGCGGTTCTCCGACGTCGTGTTGATCGTTTGCCCGAATGTGACGATCAAGAACCGGCTCCGAGAGCTGGACCCTGAAGGCGGGGAGGCCAGCCTCTATCGTTCGCGCGATCTCGTGCCATCCCACTTGATGCCGTCGCTGACGCAGGGGCGGGTTCTCGTCACCAACTGGCATGTCTTCGAGCCGCAATCGATGCAAACCGGGGGAGTGGGCGCACGGGTGAATAGAGCCGGGGTCGAAGTGCGCGCGAAGGAAACCATTACGATCAGCGCGAAGACGATGACGGCTCGTGGCACCCGCTATCTGACCCTGGAAGATTTCGAGCGGCAGGAAGCCGCCGGGTTATTGACGGTGCTCGACGAGGAGCGGGAGACGGACGGCACGCTGAAGAAAATCTCAGTGGAGTCGCGGCGCTATGTCGAGAGTGACACAGCTCTGGTCAATCGTATTCTTGGGCGTGAGGTGGGCGGCAAACAGAATATCCTCGTGATGAATGACGAAGCGCACCATGCCTATCGCATCGTCCGCGCGGAGGAAAACGAGGAGGAAGACGATCTCTTCGGTGAGAAAGAGGAGGCGGAGGACTTTTTCAAAGAAGCCACGGTCTGGGTTGACGGGCTGGATCGCATTCAAAAACTGCGGGGCATCAATTTCTGCCTGGATCTCTCCGCCACTCCGTATTTTCTCGGTCGCGTCGGCCAGGATACGAATCGGCCTTTTCCTTGGGTGGTGAGCGACTTCGGCTTGATCGATGCGATCGAGTCCGGCTTGGTGAAAATTCCTCAACTGGCAGTCCGCGACACAACCGGGAAAGAGATCCCCGGCTACTTCAATATCTGGCACTGGATTTTGCCCCAACTCACTCCTGCAGAACGAGGCGGGAAGAAAGCGAATCCCAAGCCAGAGGCGATCTTGAAGTATGCCCACCATCCGATTGCGATGCTGGGTGGTCTCTGGGAGAAGGACCGTGAGGATTGGGTGAAGGATCGGGACGATCCTCGGCCACCGGTCTTTATCCTGGTCTGTAAGAACACGCAGATTGCCAAGGTGCTGTACGAATGGCTGGCGGAAGACAAGGCGCCGACCGGCATTCCACCGGTGAAGCTCGAAGGGTTCAGGAACAACGACAGGCAGAACACAATCCGGGTAGATTCCAAGGTCGTGCACGAGTCGGATTCCGGCGAAGCCAAGAACGACGAAGTCCGGTGGATGCGGTTCACGTTGGATACGGTCGGAAAGACGGCGTGGCCGGCGGATCGGGTGAGCCGGCCGATCTATCCGGAGGGCTTCAAGGAATTGGCCGACAAACTTGAGAGACCCGACCATCCACCAGGACGGGACGTGCGGTGCATCGTCAGTGTGGGCATGCTGACGGAGGGATGGGATTGCAACACGGTGACGCATATCATCGGCCTTCGGCCCTTCATGTCGCAGTTGTTGTGCGAACAGGTGGTGGGGCGAGGATTGCGTCGAGCCAGTTATGAAGTCGGCCCCGACGGGAAGCTGACGGAGGAAGTAGCTAAGGTATTCGGCGTGCCGTTTGAAGTGATCCCGTTTAAAGCCAATCCTCAAGGCCAGCCGCAGCCTCGCGTGAAGCGATATCATGTCCATGCGATTCCTGGAAAAGCGCAGTTTGAAATCACGTTTCCGCGCGTGGAAGGCTACACGCAGGCAATCCGCAACAAGGTGACCGTGGATTGGGCGAGTGTGCCCTCGCTCGTTTTGGAACCGGGACGCATCCCGCCTGAGGTTGAAATGAAGGGACTGCATGTGAACAACAAGGGGAGGCTTTCACTTTCCGGCCCTGGTCGGGTCGACGATGTCACGCTGAGGGAGTTTCGGGCGAAGCGGCGGATGCAGGAACTGGTGTTTGATCTGGCGAAAACACTCGCGCGGGAGTATGTCTCGCAGAAACAATGCACGATTCCAACCCACAAACTGTTTCCGCAGCTCGCCGGCATTATTCAGTTGTATTTGGACAAGAAGGTAGAGGCTCGGGTGCCTGCCGATAAGAGAGACCTCTTTCTTGCACCCTATTATGGCTGGGTTGTCGAGTGCCTACTGGAAACCATTCGCCCTGACACGTCACAAGGAGAAGCGCCGGAGATCCCTCGGTATGAAGCAACCCGTGGACCAGGATCAACGGCGGATGTCGATTTCTGGACGAGCCGAGAAGTGAGGGAGGTGAACAAGTCTCACCTCAACTATGTCGTCGCGGATACCAAACAGTGGGAACAATCGGCCGCCTATTATCTGGACAAGAGCAAAGCCGTTGAGTCGTTCGTCAAGAATTCAGGGCTTGGGTTCGCGATTCCTTACCTGCACAATGGCCAGATGCACGACTACGTGCCGGATTTCATCGTGCGACTGAAGATCGAACCGATCGAGCATCTCATACTGGAAACCAAGGGCTATGATCCACTGGAGGAAGTGAAACGCGCGGCGGCTGAGCGATGGGTTGCGGCGGTGAATGCGGATGGAATCTATGGAAAGTGGCGGTATGCCGTCGCAAAGAAAGTGTCGGATGTTCCTGGCTTGCTGACGTAAGCGGTTTTATTACTCTTCCTGTTTTGCTCCCCCTTCCCAGAGCTTGACGGTTCGATCCCAGGAGGCGCTGGCGAGACGTTTGCCGTCGGGGGAGAAGGTGACGCAGCGTACGGGGCCGCTATGGCCTTTCACGGTCCGGAAGTTTCGCCCGGTGGCCAGATCCCAAAACTTGATCGTCTGATCGTCGCCGGCGCTGACCAACACTTTTCCGTCCGGGGACACGACGAGACAGCGGACCCAGTCCTTGTGGCCGGTGAGGGTTTTTTTCTCGACCGCGTTCGGCATCTCGAACAGCTTGATGGTGGCGTCTCGGCTGCCGGTAATCAACAGTTTGGCATCCGGGGTGAAGGTCATGGCGCCGATCCAATAGTCCATCGGTTTTTGGAACCCGCCGTCATCCGCGATAAAGTAGCCGCGGGTTTCAGTGGTATCTTCCAGATCCTCCTTCCAATGGCCGTCGTGCAGCACCTTCTCCTCGCCGCTCGGGAGCACTTCCCAAATCCTGATCTTTCCGATGTCGCTCCCGCTGGCGAGATGAATGCCGTCCGGTGAAAACGCCACGCAGACCGACCAGTGGTGGTCGAATTCATCCTTTCCGAGCAATGTCATCAGCTCAGTGCCGGTGGTCACTTCCCAAATCTTGATGTCTTTATTATGGCTGCCGCGCGCGAGCATCAGGCCGTCCGGCGAAAGCGAGAGGCTGCAGACATTATGGTCGTACCGTGAGAACAAGAGTTTCATCGGCTCGCCGGTCTTGCCGTTCCACAATCGAATCGTGCGGTCCTCGCTGCCGGTGGCAAGAGCCTGTCCGTCCGGAGTGAAGACGATGGCGCGAATATCATTGGTGTGGCCGCGCAAGGAACGCAGCAACCGACCGGTTTCGATATCCCACATGCGTACGAGGCGTTCGGCGCCGCCGCTGGCGAGCATTGATCCATCAGGTGAAAAGGCGACCGCCCAGATTCCATGCGAATGGCCACGGAACGTTTTCACTTCCCGGCAGTCGGTGGTCCAGTGTTCTAAGAAATCGACGGGAGGTACCGGTGCAGTGGCCGTCTCAGAAGCGACGTTCATAAGCGAAGGGTTCATTGTGGGTTCCACCATGATGGGTTGCGTTTCTCGGTCGCTTCCTTCTTGATTGAGCAACAGCCGGGCCAGTATAATTCCGTTGGCCGTTCGGATGGTAAGAGATGCCTCGCGGCCAAGTCAACCCTTGTCGAAGCGTCAAGCTGGCCCCATCACCATGCCGTCGATGGATTATCGTAGAGGATATTTCAAGGTGGCTTCCTCAAGCCGCTGAGGTTTTTCATGGAAATCAGATTCCAACCGGCTTTGCTCCAGGAAGTGATCGACTCGTTCGTTGAGAAGACGGAACGAGAAGGCGACCCGACGTACTACAAGGAATTCCATGAGCATTCCGACCCGATTTATGAGAAGTTCATCCTCGAAGACCGAGAGGGGGAGTTCAAGAAACTCTATCAATATCTCTTCGGGATCTGGGGGTTTTCAGATATTGTGCGAGACGCGTTTCACGAGTATCCGCTATTAAAGGAGAAGGTCGGAATCGTCCTGGTCAAAGGCGTGCTGAAGGAGGATCAGGAAGGCGTCGATATCCTCAGGAAGTGGGGGTCTGTTGAGAAAGGCTTGGCTCAGGAGTTTGAGGCGAAAGGGATGAAGGGCGTTGGGATCAAGCTGATTCCCCGCCGATTTTATGATCCGGCGCTGACGCGCTATTGCCGCCATGAATTGATGCATATCTCGGACATGATCGACCCGCTGTTCGGTTACGATCCTGATACCAAGGTGGGGCTGAATCCAGGCGAAGAGACATTGATTTTACAGCGCTATCGTGTGCTCTGGAGTTTGAGCGTGGATAGCCGGCTGATTACGGCCGGCAAGGAGCCCATGCTGAGCAAGGAGGATCGATTCAAGGAATTCCGGTCGTGGTACCGAAAGATTCCACCTCCTCAGCTGAAGTCGGTGTTTGAGGGGCTCTGGCAGACTGCATACTTCACCCATTCAGAGCTGATTGAGATGGCCGGCGACATCCTCCGTGTGATGGATCGAGCCGTGGATGTAGAAGGTGGCGAGGTCCCGGAGACCGAAAACAAAATCATGCTCATGCCGGGTTTCCCGTGCCCGCTGTGCCGATTTCCCACCTATTCGTGGGTCGAAGATATGAGAACGACAGTGGAGTCATACGTGCTCGACTTCATCCGTGAGAATCACCCAGGGTGGGACGTGGAGTTCGGAGCCTGTGATCGCTGTGTTGAGGTGTATAAACTTCGCGCCGACGGCGTGATGTAGATGAGGAGGGTCAAAAAGGCCGTCGGCTGCGTTCTCGGCTCGCAAGGACCCTTAACGTACCTCCGAAAGTACGCTTGCGGCCTTGCCGAACGACCTTTTTGACCCTCCTCCAAGGAATCCACACCCGTGTCAACCAACCCTTCATACGGCCGGCGAGATTTCCTGAAAGATTCCGTCATTTCTACTGTCAAAGCTGTGCGTGAAGTCGTCAAGGAGGCGGATGGTCTTCCGTCGGAGCCGCAGCCTCCTCCGATGCGCCTTGACTGGCTGCGCCCTCCTGGTGCGGTGGGGGAACAACTGTTTCTTGAACGCTGTACGAAATGCAATGATTGCGTTACGGCCTGTTCACCCGGCGCGATCGTCGCCCATCCGCAGGACGGTACCCCGGTTCTTTTTGCCGATCAATCACCCTGCCTCCTCTGCGAAGACCTCCCCTGCATCGCAGCCTGTGGGACGGAGGCGCTCTTGCCCGTCATGGGGGTCAACCAAGTCCACATGGGAATCGCCGCGGTTTCTCACCGATTCTGTACGGCGGGCCAGGGATGCCATGCGTGCGTATCGAAGTGTCCAACGGACGCCCTTGTCGTGGATTTTGCGTCATTGCATCTATCGGTGGTGGAGGAAGCCTGTGTCGGGTGTGGAATGTGTGAAATGGTCTGTAAGACGGTCAACGACCATGTTGCAATCCGAGTGGTGCCGGCACGGCATCTGGCAAGGATCGATTCATGATGGCGTCACTCCGACGAGATCGTTCAGCGGACAATCTCAATTTGCAACATCGAACCAATTCACTCTTGACTTCGTACCGCCCTTATTCATATACATACATGGCTCTGTTGCCTGATCCTGAGGGTTGGGTGAACGAGGCGGCTAGGAGACGATCGCTATGACGAATCAACAGCCGATGCAAGGGGTATCTGCATCAGCAACCGCCACACTGCCGAATCTTTCCACCATCAAGGACTCTCCCACCGTCGAACGCGCGCTGAATCGCAGCAAAATCTATTTACTGATCTCATGGAGTCTTCTGTACCCGGAGGACGAGGAATTTCTCGATTATCTCCGGTGCGGAGAGTTCGTGGAAGATGGTCGGGCTGCTCTCGCTGCTTTGGAAGGCGCCCTCGGTTCCGAGGGCAATGGACAAGCCAAGGAAAAGTTGGGCTTGCTCAAACAACAATTTGATCGGGTGGAGAGCCTGATCGCTTCCGAATGTGTCAACTGGCAGCTTGGCGATCTTCAGTCGGAACACCGCCGCGTGTTCAGTAATGTGATTACGCTCGATTGCCCTCCTTACGAAACGCTCTTCGGGAATGACCACGTGTTTGCGCAATCTCACGTGATGGGCGATATCTCCGGTTTCTACAAAGCCTTCGGAGTCGAATTGTCGAAAGATATTCATGAGCGACTCGATCACCTCAGCGTTGAATTCGAATTCATGCACTTCCTCGCGTACAAGGAATCCTACTCGCTCTGTCACGATGGACTGGAAAAGACGCAGATTGTGGTCGACGCGCAGAAGAAGTTCGTCAAAAATCATATCGGCCGATGGGTGCCGTTGTTCTGCCGTATGTTGACCAAGAAAGCGGATTCGGGTCTCTTTAAGTTGGTGGCGGATATGACTGCTGATTGGATGGACTTTGAGACGGTATTCTTGGGGGTGACCCCGCAACCCTATACGGAAACCGACTATCGCCCGGCGACGTTCAGTTCTCCCGAAGGCCAGACCTATGAATGCGGTGCGCAAGATCAGGGGAACGAATTGACGATGTTGTTGAACGAAGTCGGCGCGCAGTCGTTCATGGATGTGAAAGAGAAAGATAAGGGTCAGGAAGAAGGGAGACCTCCCGGACCTGCATGAGAGAATCGGTAGGGGTATTCAATAAAAGGCAATCTTCATAAAAAAGAGGAGGGAGTAGCAATATGCGAGTAGCGCAGACGACCAACAAGAAATTGGTGTTTGCCATTCTTCTCTCCGCCCTCACTGTCGGCCTGATGCTGACGTTGGGGCGAGTACCACTGGCCGTCAGTCAACCGGTGACGATACCGGCCAAGGCGATCAAGGGCTCGATCCCCATGGACGGCGCTAATCCCATTTGGGAAAGTGTTCCGGGCGTCGTCGTTCCGTTGAGCGGTCAGCTCATCACGACACCGATGCATCCGAACATCTCGGTGAAGTCGGTATTCGTCAAGGCGATGACCAACGGGAAGGACATTGGGTTGCGGCTGGAGTGGAGTGATCAAACGAAGAATGACACGGCGATCGGACCGCAAGACTTCCGGGACCAGGTTGCAGTGATGTTCCCGGTGAGCACGGCCGGCGCTCCGCCGTTCCAGTGCATGGGACAGTCCGGCGGGACGACCAACATCTGGCGGTGGAATGCCGAATGGCAGAAAGACCTCGGTAAAGACAGCGCAGGGATCTGGGATGTGGACGATCAGTATCCAGGCATCTTCTGGGATTATTACTTTGAAGAACCGGCTGGCGGTGTGACCTATCCGGATCGCATCGGTCGAAGCCTGGGGCCATTCAATCCCGGCATCTGGTCGGGAAATATCATGTCTGATCCGACACTTCGTGTGAGTTCAGTGGAAGATCTGAATGCGAATGGATTCAGCACCCTCACGACGCAAGCGCACCAGAATGTCATTGGAAATGGGGTGTGGGAACCGGCTGGATCCGTCAAGGGTGGAGGATATACCGGTCCGACATGGCGGGTCGTCGTGAAGCGGACGTTGGAAAGCGGCGATGCGAACGATGTGCAATTCAAGTCTGGGATATCGGTGCCGATTGCGTTTGCAGTGTGGGACGGCGCCAATGTCGAGCGGAACGGCATGAAGTCGCTTTCGACCTGGTTCACGTTGAAGCTATAGTGACCTGAGCGGTATTCGAGCGGATAGCAACAACCGTCAGGTTGCGTAATTCTAAAAAGGCCTCGGATCGGAATCCCGGTAAATGAGGGAACGGTTCGAGGCCTTTTTTCTGAGAAATCCCGGTGCCGGCTTTGGTTTCTCTGCCTGCAGGATTGCATTTCGCCAAGTGCGGAGAGTATAAGAAAAAGACATATCGAACATGCTGATTTTTAAGTATAAAAGGACGATCATCCCATGAAAGTCTCGCTACTTTTCCCTCCAACCTGGCATCCTTCTCAACCCTATCTCAGTTTGCCGTCCCTGACCGGCTTTTTGCGCCAGGGTGGGATTTCCGACGTGTCGCAGCGTGACCTGGGCATCGAATTGTTGGATACCCTGCTGACCAGAGATTATGCAGCCGAAGTGCATCAGCGTTTGCTTGCCAAGCAACACGAGCTTGAACGGGTTCAGACCGGGGAGACAGGCCCTGGAAGTCGCGAGCATTACGTGAAGGTGACTGACTCGCTCGATCGGTTCTCCTATCTCGTTGATCGTATTGAGCTTGCCAAGGAAACATTGCGCAGCGAAAGCTTTTACGATCCCGACGCCTATCGAGCGAGCTTGTTCATGATCGATAAGTGGTTGGAGGCGGTTTCATCAGTTTATTTCCCGACCAGGCTCACAGTTGTGGATAATCAATTCGGGACTTACTCCATTTATTCTTCGAAAGATCTGATGCGGGTCGTTCGTGACGAAGCCCAGAATCCCTTCCTCAGCCTCTTCCGGGACCGATTCGTTCCGTCGATCGTCAACAACCGTCCCGATCTCATCGGGGTCTCGATTACGGCCACATCCCAAATCATCCCCGGCCTCACGCTCTGTCGATTGATTAAGGAAGCGGCTCCGGACCTTCACGTGACCATCGGCGGCAGCATTTTTACCCGTCTCGTGGATAACATTCGTCGCTGCCCGAGTCTCTTCGAATTGACCGACGATATCGTCGTGTTCGAGGGCGAAACGGCCTTGCTGGAATTGGTCAATCAGCTGGCCGGCAAGAAGGATTACAGTAAGGTTCCCAACCTGATCTATCGACAGAACGGCAAGATCACGGTCAACCAACCGTTCTATTCGGAGAATGTCAATCAACTTCCCGCGCCGAACTATGACGGATTTCCGCTGGATCGGTACTTGTCGCCGGAGCCGGTGTTGCCGGTCCAATTTTCACGGGGCTGTTACTACAAAGATTGTGCATTCTGTGCATTGACGCTCGACCACCAGAATTTCAGACAGAAGGACCCGGGGCGTACGGTCGAGGAACTACAATGGTTGAAACAGCGCTATGGCGCGCGCCATTTCTTTTTCACCGATGAATGCTTTGCGCTGGCGCCGACAAAACGGTTGTGTCAGCAGATGATCGCGCAACAGCTCGATGTCAAATGGACATGCGAGATGCGGTTCGAGAAAAATCTCTCACGCGAGCTGTTGGCCTCAATGCGGGATGCCGGGTGTTTGAAGATCGTCTTTGGATTGGAGTCCTTCAATCAGCGTATCATGGATTTCATGAAGAAGGGGATCAAGCAAGAATGGGTACGACGGATCGCGAATGACTGTGTGGAACTCGGCATCGCCATGCATTGTTACATCATCGTCGGATTCCCCACAGAAAAAGAAGAAGAAGCGCTTGAAACCATGAACTTTATCGTCGAAAACAAGAAACTCCACGAATCGTATGGATTTTCTTGTCAACCCTGCCTGTTCGACTTGGAAAAGGAAGCTCCCATTATGAGTGATCCCGGGGGATACGGGATTCGACGAATCATGCGTCCTTCGGCGGAAGACTTGAGCCTCGGGTTTTTCTATGAAGTGCAGGAGGGCATGACTCCCGACGAGGCGGAGCGACTGTATCAGTATGTCTATGAACGGATCAGTGAAGTCGTGTGCGAGCTCCCCTTCAACTATGCGATGGCCGATGGGCTGCTCTACATCTCACGGGCGAAAGAAGGAGCCGGCCAGGTACCGATGGCCGCACATTGACCTCATTTTTTTGCGACAGTTATAATGCCGGATGCTATGAGTGTCGTCATGAAGACAGCAGCGCTCGGCGAGCGAATGACGGGGAAAGTGTCGGACTTCGGTCCACTGTTCGAATATACCGTCAAACTCGTTTTTCTGACTTCCTTTCTCGAACTGGTTCTCTATCGGCTGGTTTCCCGACTTGGGATGCATCTCAGTAAGATGGCGGCAGATCACCCGTGGATCACTCCCACATTCACCGCCTTGACCGAGGTCGGGACGTGGCTTCTCAACATCGTCGCCGTGTTGTTATTCTTGGCGCTCACGTTGACGCTGATTAACCAATGGGGCAGGCCTAACACAAGTCGGTTCAGCAAACTTGGTGCGGTGGGGACGGCACTCTTGTTGCTGTTGACCATGGTGTTTCTCGTTGTGCAACCCGGCATGCTTGGCGCAATCGTCTACAACGGGTTGACGCTACTGGTGCTGACGATGTTTGTGTCGGAATATGTGATGACGCACCGTGAGCCGGCACAACGTGTGCTGGCCGTCACATATTATTTGGGTGTTTCCGGGTGGTTGTACTATCAGATCGTTTCGACGACCTACAGTTTGATGGACGCAATCACGGCGCCTCCCTTGGTCTACGAATCTCATCGTGTGGGCGAGGCGTTGATGGTACTGGCCAGTTTCTTCGTGTTTGTGGCCTATGGCAAGAGCAAGAGTCTCTCGCTACGAACGAAGAATCGACGGCAGCGGAACCGAGCCATGTGGTTTTGGTCGACGGCGGGGATCATTTTCTCATCGCTCCTTGTCACAGACTACGTCTTGGACCTGTATAATCCGGCATTGGCCTCTACTATCCGGCAGGCTTCGCAGGGCATCGGTTGGATCTTTCAATTCGGAATGGGCTATACTTTCTATCTCCCTTTTGCGGTGTATGTCGGGGGATTGCTCTGCTGGTCCTACACCGTTGTCAAGTTGCTGATGATCGGACGACTGGCCGGCTATGGGATCGGCCTGATGTTCATCTCCGGGTACGCCTTATTGTTTTCGAACCTTACATTGATGGTTGTTCTCGGAGTCATGTTGCTTGCTCTTGATCGAGTGAAACCAACCGCCGCTGAATCGGTGCCGGCTTCTGCCGGCTCTGTGATGCCGGAATCGGACGGCCTACTCCCCGGGCAGGCCTAGTTTCAGAGTGAGAGGATTATGGAAAATCCAGAATCGACGTCATCGCAATCGGAGACCGTTCTTGATCCCGGCGATCAGCCGCTGACTCCGGACGAGGAGATCTCCGAGATCGAAAAATTATTGGCCGGCGAACCGGATGACTTTCAGGCGCGCTGTCGACTCGGCGAATTGTATTTCAGTAAAGGGCGGCTTGATGATGCATCGGCAGAAGTCAAGAAAGCGATTGAGATGGCCGAATCTCTTCGCACGGAAATGAATCGCTCGCTGGCCATGTATTACTCCAATCTGGGAACGATCTATGCCACCAAGAACATGGCCGATGAAGCCGCGACCGAGTTCCGGCATGCGCTGGATATCTTCCCTCATGATGTGCTGGCGCTGTTCAACCTTGGGAGGCTCTACGCAGACAAAAAGCAATATATGGAGGCGAAGAGCTACTATGAACGCCTCGTCGAAGTCACTCCTGACGACCCCATCGCTTGGTATAACCTTGCAGGGGTCTATATTGAGTTGGATAACCCTCAAGTGTCCGATTACAACACGGTCGACGTGGGGATTCAGTGCTACCTGCGCACCTTGGAACTGGATCCCACGCACTTGGAATCGAGTTTCAAACTGATGGAAATCGCGCTGAATCATAAGAAGACCGATTTGGCGGTCAGGGTCATGGAGAGTGCGGTGGAACACAATTCGGATGAACCGCTCGCGTATTACAACCTCATCAGCGTGTACGACAAGTGCAAGATGTTTGATCAGGCGGAAGAGACCCGCAAACGGTTGAAAGAGCGGTTTGCCAAGAAGCCGAAGGACGGTCAGAAGTCCTAAGTTACCCGCTTACGCAGGCGTAAGAAAAATAGGCTTCGGCGAGGTGTGGCCGAAGAACCAAACAAGGGCCACGGCCGGCAACGCCGTGAGGCGCCGCTTTTGAAAAGAGGTGCACTATGTTCGGCAGTTTGGGATTTACGGAGCTGATTCTTATACTCATGATCGTGCTGATTATTTTCGGCGCCGGGAAATTGCCGCAATTGGGCGAAGGACTCGGCAAGGCGATCAAGGGATTCAAGAAGTCCGTCCATGAGGCGGACGCGATCGAGGCCGAGGCTCAGGCGGCGGTGCAACAGGCCGCTGCGCCTCAAACCGTGACTGAGGCTTCGACTCAGAATACGACATTGAATCAACCGGCGGGAGCTACAGCGCAGCCCGCTCCACGAGCCTAGCAGGTCACGCATATGGAAACCGAACTCGGATTGGCTACCGGTTACATTGAAACCTTTGCCGGAAACGGCAAGGCCCGAAGCACGGGTGACGGCAAGCGTGCGGTGAAAGCCGGAATCCCGCTCCCCCATCACGTCGCACTCGACAAGACGGAACAGTGGCTCTATTTTGCCGAGTCAGGGTCTGACCGAGTCCGGCGCGTCAATCTTCAGGAAGGCACGGTCCACAATTTTGCCGGAATCGGGGAGACGTGCTACAGCGGCGATGAAGGTCTCTGTGGCGAAGCAGGACTCTATCTACCCCTCGACGTCGCGTTTGATTCCCAGAACAATTTGTATATCTGCGATTCCGGGAGCAACAGGATTCGAAAGGTCGATCCTGTGACGGGCATTATTACGACGGTGGTCGGTACCGGTCAGCATGGATTCAATGGGGACGGTCCCGCGCTGGAGGTCAATCTGACCTGGCCTGCAGCGATTGCCTTTGATCACGACGATGTGCTCTTTATCGCCGATACCCAAGCCCATAAAGTGAGACGGTTTGATCCCAAGACAGGATTGGTCACGACGATTGCAGGGACTTGGTCGACCGAAGATGAAGCGCGAGAGCAGCCGCTGGTGGCGAGGAATTTAGTTGTGCTGTCAGGCGACGCGATCGGAATCGATTTCAGTGATGATCAGGGATGGCTTATGCCGGTCTGCTCGGATGGGTTGGATATGTCGATGTATCTGGATGATGGAAAGCCTGCGAGCGATGCGCGTCTGTACGACATTGTCGGGCTGGCGGTTGATGTGAGGGGCGATGTGTACGTTGTCGACAAGGGCAGCAATCGCGTGAGAAAAATCGATTCCCAGACGGGAATTATTTCGACTGTCGCAGGGGTCTGCCGGTACGGATACGACGGTGACGAGAAGCCGGCCGTCAGAGCCATGTTGCACGCCCCGGAAGCCGTGATCTTTGATCAAGCCGGCAATCTCTACATTTCCGATACGATGAATCATCGGGTTCGTAAGGTGGATGTGAAGGCCGGTCTTATTGCCACGGTCGCGGGAAATGGGGATAGTGGATATGAAGACAAGAACATCGGCGGCTGCGGGGCCGCTCGATTCGTCGCCAAGGAATCGTCCGGGATGTTGCGACACGGAGACGGCCTACTCGGGACCGAGGCTGTGGTGAACTCGCCCGTCGGTTTGGCCGTGGATTCGCAAGGCCACCTTTATATCTGCGAACGAGGAGAAAATAAGATCCGCCGTCTGAAGCTCTCGTAGTCAATACCCCCCGTGCCTCCACATTTGTCTCGCACGCGTTTTGTGATATTCTGAATTCGGCTTGCTTTCGGAGTACCGTGCGGTGCGAATGATCTACATCGACAGTCCCCGCTCTCATTTCCTTGGATTGTTGTTCGGTCTTATTGTCGTTGCCGGCGTGCTCGGAGCGTTTGGGATTCCGCTGGTCAGTTCGGAGGGAATGACCATCAGATCGTACTTGGTCCAAGGTGAGTTGCCGAACGCCGCCGATGATGTCGCTTGGACGCAGGTCTCACCGATCACTATTCCCCTGAGCGGGCAAGTGATTACGAGACCGGTATGGCCGGAACCCACCGTGCGTAAGTTGATGGTGCGGTCCATTCACAACGGGACCGAGATCGCCTTCCTGCTGGAATGGCAGGACAATACGAAGAACGATCGGTTGACTCCCGGCACCTTCCGGGATGGGGTTGCGATCGGCCTTCCGCTCGGCGATGCGCCGGCATTTTTCTGCATGGGGCAGCTCGACCACTATATCAACATCTGGCATTGGAAGGCGGATTGGCAAAGCGACATCGATCGACGGGCGGCTCGGGCACCGGAGAAAAAAGAGGGAGGGGTTCGGACCTTCGAAGTCATCCCGCGACGAGTCTCTTCGGTGGAAGATTTAATCGGCGGGGGATTCAGCACGTTGACCACAAAAGAGAGGCAGGGAAGAGTGCAGGGACAGGCGGTATGGAGAGATGGTGTTTGGCATGTCGTGATGCGCCGTCCCTTAGTGAGCGATGAGCAAGAGAATGAAGCTACGCTCGTTCCTGGTCGTGTGCAGACCGTTGCATTCGCCGTGTGGAACGGAGAAAACAAAGAGCGAAACGGCCAGAAGGCTGTGGCGCCATGGTTTCAACTGAGCATCGATCCTGTCGCCAAACTGTAATCCAAGCGCGTGAAGCGTGAAGCGTATCTCGTTGGAGAAAAGGGCGGATCGTTTTCGAGTATTCGCCTGGAGAACCATTCTCTACGGGTGGATGGCGGTTTTGTTGAGTGCCTTGATCTTCCCGGATGTGGTCATGGCACAGGCTGCGAACCTGCGCGATGCGATGACGGAAGAAGAAGCATCCAAGCTCGGAGAAGAGTTCGGCATCGTTGTCGGCACCGTTGATGACGAGATTCAACAAGAACTTAAACTGCAGAAACCTCAGGGAGTGGCAGTGTTCGAGGTCATCGGGAATTCACGCGCGGACTATGCGGGAATCAAGGTTCGATCCGTCATTAAGGAAATCGATAAACAGGAGATCCGAACCATGGCGGATTTTGGGCGAGCGATCAAGAAAGCGATGAAAGAATGCAACTTTACCGTCGGAACCTATGAGCCTGCAGATCCAGGCGATCCGGTCGGCTGGGGGGTTAATTTTCACTTTGTCGGCTGTAAGCGGGATTAATGGTGCGTGGTGAGGCGTGAGGGTAAGAGGTGAGAGATGAAGCGGAGGGACAGGACGGTAAGGTGCGGTCAGGCTGGCGCATAGCACTCGTCTGCCTCTTGGCCATCCTCAGTCTGGGTGGTCTGCATGACGAGCGGGCGATTGCTCAAGAATCGACTGGTCAACCTCCGTCTGACTGGGTGGCGGAAATCGAGAAAGTCTTCATCCGTTCTGAAGACTGTAAGCAATGTCATGAGCGTCATTACGAAGAGTGGAAGGGCGCTAGAGAGCAGACACCGGACTTGAAGACCTTCGGCCGTGTGGATGCCGCTCTTCTTCACGGCACGTCGTTGGAGTCACCGGTTTTTCGAACTGTGTTGGGTCTTTGGAGACAGACAAATCCGACGCTCGACGAACAGCGTCGCTGCCTCTCATGCCATGTGCCTTCCGTCAACGCCTTTCCCCAGCATGCCGAGAAGATTGTGGCGCAAGTTATTGCCGGCACGCCAAGAATTGAAGGGATCGGCTGCGCGGCCTGCCATTTGATGAATGGGATGGAAAAGGGCCTGAACTCACCGCCGACGTTCAAATTGCAGTTGGGGAACACGTTTTATGGTCCATATGCCCATCCCGAGGAGAACCTTGTCCATCCCTCCGCGCAGTCGGATCATTTTCGAGCGGCCAGTTTTTGCGCCTCCTGTCATTTCGATAAAGTGAAAGATGTAACGCAGAAGAATCTGCCGGGAGAGATTCTTCAGGGAACGATTTGCCAGGATTGCCACATGGAGCCATCGACCGGGAGTTCCACCTCTAAACGTGGTGCGATGACCAGACCCATCGGGCGCCATTGGTTTCGTGGTGTCGTCATTTCCGGTACCATGCTCAAGAATCGGAACCTGCAGGCTGAGTGGATGCCTCGAATCGACATAGAGGTGGCGAAGATCGGCCCAGTGGTGGAGGGAACCGGGGTCGTGAAGGTCGGCAGTCTCCCGCACAGTTTCCCCGATGGCGATCCGGTACTGAAACAATTCTTTCTGACTGTCACGGCGAAGGATGAGACAGGCAACGTATTGGCGGAAGAGACGAGACAGTTTGGGTTGCCGTACGACAAAATCCTTCGCGGTCCGATTCCTGATCCCTTCATTAAGGGCGGCAACACGAGGAAGATCCCATTTTCGCTGACGCTCCCAGCCGGCACAGCCGCCGCGTCGATAGAGGCGGTGCTGACTTACTCGCTTCTTCCTACGCCGGAACCTCCCCTACAGGAACGGTACCTTGCGACTCTGAAGACCGACACAGAGCGAGAGGAGGCGAGAAAGATCATTCAGGAATATACGCAGCGGCGCTTGCTGACGTATCGTGTCCAATCACTTTCCTAGGGTACGGTCATCGTGAAACTGTTGTCTACCATGATGGCGGTCTGGCTCAGTTTTGTCGTAATAATTGGTGCGGCCGTGTTAGCCGACGGCGCATTTACTGCCGTCCTAGCACAGAATGCGGCAAATCAGTCCTTGATCGAGAAGGCCTTTCCACATTCCACCAAATGCAAGCGGTGTCACGAGCGTGTGTACGAGGAGTGGGAAACTTCTCCTATGGCGAAGTCCATCCATTCCCCGGCGTTCCGCGCCTCACTTGATATGTATTTGAATTCAACGATGGGAAAAGACAAGGCGGTGTGCTTTCGTTGCCATGCCCCGCACGTGCGAGAGTTTTCGGATCATGCGCAGCTCTTTGTGGATCAAGCGAAAGCGGGCGACCCTTCCTTAGATGGCGTAGCCTGCAGCCAGTGTCATCTGATCAAGTCTCTGGATCTGGCGAAGCATCCCCCGGAACCGAAGTATGAGATCGGGAGTAAAACTCTCTATGGGCCTTATGGTGACTTCGTTCAGAACTTGGCCCATCAGTCGATGGAACTAAGTTTGTTCCAGAAGTCTGACCTTTGTTTGAACTGCCACCAGTCGGTGCCTTCAGCGACGAACTTGGGTAAGGCTAACGACTTGCTCGGGAATTGGGACCAGAGCCGGGCTGTCAAGTCCGGTAAGGAATGCCAGACGTGCCACATGCCGCAGCAGGTCGGCGAATCGGCCAATGGAGAAAAGAAACGCACGATCGCAAACCATACGTTTCCCAGCCGCATCGGCAAGTTGCGTCAGGAAGCGGCGAAGCTGGATGTGCAGACAAAGATCGACGGGGACAAAACAACTGTCATGGTGAAAGTCCAAAGCCTGGTGCCGCACAATCTGCCTGCGACCCATCCGGCCTGGGCCACAGTGGTCTTAAACCTGGACATCAAAGGGAAGAACCTCAAAACGGTGTTTACGGATAAGCGTGTCTATGGTCGGACATATCTGGATGCCCAAGGACAGAAGACCGTGTTTGATTTCGAAGCGGCAAAAGTGGCTGAAGACACGGTCTTAAAGCCCAAAGAGACCAGAGAAGAAACATTCACGTTTCCAACGCCGAAAGACACCAAGACGTTCGACGTCGAAGTTGCATTGAATTACGCTCCCTTGAACGGCCCTGCCTCATTCCTCCAGCGTGTTGAAGCAGAATCCTCCCAGGGCTCGCAAGATCCGGTCTTCCAGCCGATCGAGATCGTGAAACGGACGGAGAACGTGCCGGTCGGCAAGTAGTCATAGTAGGGGGTGAAGCGCGTTCCTCCACTAAGTTTCGAGTTCCGGGTTTCTCGTTTCGAGTGTCGTGATCGAGAGCATTGTTTTGTCGAACCGCGCTACTCGAAACTCATGCCGGTGCCTGTCCCGGTTTTGCTCTATTTGATCCCTATTTATTGGTTGATGCCCTCCCAGCGGCTTGACAAGTTCTCGGCAGGTCAGGAGAATCGCCGAACTTTTTTGAATGTGGTCAGGATAATATCCTGACCAAGAAACTCACTTGTCAGGCAGCGGGAAGACCCATGAGCACATTGGCGACATTCCAAAAACAGTTAGCCGAGATTGCTAGATGCCAAGGGATTAGTGTGAGGACATGGTCCTCCGGTAACCGCAGTTCTCGCAATCTCATCGAGTTATCTACGACACCGGAACCCACGGTTCTATACGTCAAGGAGTTCAACACTGAAGGTCGACCTGGCTTCTGGGGCCTCACGAAAAATCAGGTGACTCGTCTGGAGAAGGCGCGCATGAAGTGGTTTACTGTTCTCCTACTCCGAAGTTCGACCGACGGATACGTCCTCCCAAGCTCCGAGGTGCGGGAGCACATCGATGACGGATCATTCGAACTGAGCGGCGATGGGGACTTTAAGGTCAACGAGGATGTCGACTTGAAACCCCACCAGCGATTCCATAGCCTCGAAGATCTGTTTCGTCGTATTCTGTAATGCGATCGCTGCCTAACCCGCCAGTGAGCCGGACCGTCCAACAGCTGCGCTGTTGGGTACCTTCGTTGTTTCGCTCCTCGGCGACCGGTTATCGGCAACGTTCGGTGCATCGGAGATGAGGCGGTACCCTCGGCGATGGAAGACGAGCCAGATGATGGCCTGATCCGCGATATGTATGCCAGATTCAGGCTGGCGTACTATCAGAGTGAGTGCCTACACCGCGGCCTGTGCTTTGTCCTCGCCTGGACGGGGTTGCCGTCGCGGGACATGATCACACGTCCTCGCGTCGAGGAGCGATTGGCGCAAGCGTTTTCTCTTACGCTCGGCGATGTAGCGGCCAAGCTGGATGAAGTACTTCCAGCGGAGCTCGCCGCCGACATCCGTGTGGCTGTAGACGCGCGCAACTTCCTTGCACATCACTTCTGGTTTAAGCGTGCTCATCTGATGTTCAGTGCGACCAACGTGCGCCAGTTGATTTCTGAGCTCGATGGGTATGCGAAGATGTTCGATCGGCTCGATACCCGAGTAGACGAGTGGTCAGAGCCGACACGCCAAAGACTTGGTCTCACCGACGAGACCATCCAGGCAAGCCTCGAACAGACCCTCGCGGGCGAGAATGACGAGCCGCTTCTCGATAAGCAGGCTGTGAGGAAGCTGGAGAACCAACTCAATAGACGACAACGACTGATCCGAGTGTGGGAATTGTCCTTAGCCGATGGCCAAAGACCCTTGATCTTTGAGCTAGCAAACGGCTCTCTGTGGCAATTGTCGGATGTTGGGCTCGGTTTGACCCGGTTTCGAGAGATAGGTTCGGGCTGGACGGAACATCCAGCGATCAAACCACATCTACCGGCTGAAATACTTCCACGCCCTCAACATGTTGCACCATGGAACTACGAGTTCACGCTGAAAAACAAGGCTGTGCTATGGGTAAAGCCTGGGTGCCAGAAGGCGACTTTCAGATGGGGCGTTCGAGTACCTAAGCTAAGCGTCAAATAACTTGCCTGAGTGTCAAGGACGACGCGCACGCTTGCGCCGCACCGCCTCGACTTCAGCGGCGATCTGATCGGGTGTGATTCCCAGTTCGCATGTCTCGCGGCGGAGCTTGCGCACCATGCGGGCGAGCCGAGTGCGACTGGCGGCACGTGCCGGTGATTCTAAGATCAGGATCTCAGCCCCTCGGTATGCAACGACTGGCTTGCCCCAACCTTTGACCCACGCAGAGGGGATGACCACGTTTGATTTTGATGTGTGCTTGGCCGTTTTCATCGTGCCCAGCCTTCATTTGTATTGATGGATGCGAGTATAGCACGGTGAGATGCTCTGGTATATCGCCGGTGAAGCGGGCTTCATGAGTAACGAGTAAGACATATCGTCACAGCAACGGAACCGCGACTCAGGCCCTGATAGGGAAGAATCAGGCAGGTGGATCGCAGATGTTTGATCGCCTGGAGCAGCTTTCTCCGTCCTGTGGCCGCTTAGCTAGCGTCTGAATTTCCTTAGTCTTTCCGCCCTTTTTCATCTAGGGATACTGACTGTGGAATCCTGTTGATTGTCGAGGCTAGACTGAGACTGAAGAGCTCAATCAACCATTCCAACGAGATGTATGACGCACCAGATACGTCGCGGCACGAAGGTCATCGTTGTGGGAGCGGGCCTGGCAGGTCTGACCGCTGCGCTGAGACTCAAGCAGATGGGAGCCAAGGTCTCGCTGGTCGAAGCTCGCGATCGAGTCGGAGGGCGCGTCCTTACAATCCGAGGAGCATTCGCTTTGGGACAACATGCGGAGGTGGGTGCTGACTTCATCGACGAAGGCCAACATGAAATTATACGATTAGTGAAAGAACAGGGACTGACCTTACATTCCATCCTGAAACAGGGCTTCGCCTTCGTTCGCCATCCAGGTCCTGGCCGGAAACGGCGACACATTCTGTCTGGTGAAGAGGCCTGGGACTCGTTGACCCATGCGCTCTGTCCTCTGGTGGCTGCCTATCGAGCAGCCGATAAGCGATGGGACAGCCCGATTGCCGGACAACTGGCTCGGCAATCAGCGGCCCAATGGTTGGAGGAGGTCAAGGCCGACAGCACAATGAGGGCTGTCGTACGGGGCTTACGCGGATTTTTTCTGGCCGATCCCGAAGAGCTTTCCTTGTTGGCGCTCGTGGATCAACTTGCCGGCGATGTGCCTGGACAAACAGCTATGTATCGAATTGAAGGAGGGAATGACCGGCTTCCGCTTGCCCTTGCGGAGCATCTAGGGGAGGATCTGCGACTCAATAGTGTGGTGCGGGCCATTTCGCAGGACCGCAATTCGGTTCGGGTGAGGGTTGAAACGCTGGATGGGCAAGAATCGTCGATCCAAGGAAAGTATGTCGTTCTTGCCGTACCGACTACCACGTTGCGATCCATCCATATGCAGCCTCCGCTACCAGCTATGCAAGCCCGCGCGATTTGCTCTTTGAAATACGGCAGGACGACGAAAGCGCTCTTGCAGTTCGACAAATCGTTCTGGAGGAAGAAAGGAAGGCCTCAAGCATGTGGGACGGATGCTCCGACCGGCGCCTTTTGGGATGCCAACGAAGAACAAGCGGGCGAGGCCGGAATTCTGACACTCATGCCCGGTGGACAAGCCAGCGAGGATACCCAAAAAATCGTGGCGCAGCGTGGGGTGGGGGGCTTGGTGGACGCATTGGACTGGATGGGAAGCCGATCGGCTACTCTGCTCCATAGCCGAATCGTGACCTGGGAAGATGATCCATGGGTACAGGGCGGCTACGCCTATTTCGACCTCGGCTTCGATCCCCACCTGCGCGACTGGCTCACCCGGCCTCATGGACGGATCATCTTTGCGGGAGAACACACGAGCGTGACCTGGCAGGGCTACATGAATGGGGCTGTGGAAAGCGGCCTTCGAGCGGCAGAGGAGGTTTGTGCGATGGTTCTGAAGAAGTGAAGAACGTACAGCATGACTCGTAAGCGATTCAGTCGAAAGGAAACCGATTATCCTCGGATGATACCGATACAAAGAGCATTCGCGACGGATCGTCCATAGGGTGAGGTACGGCAGCCCTCCCAATCTGATTCAACCCAATAGTTCTTCTTGGAAATCCGCTTGAGGAAATGCTGGGTTGTGAACGGACTCTTACCGCGGTTCTGCAAATAATCGAAGTAACGGTTGTAGCCGATGGGCAAGCTGGCCACGAGTTCGCCGGATGTGGCCAGGCAGACGGATCGCAGATGATCAATTGCCCGCAGCAGTTTGATTGGTTCCTGTGGCTGTTCGTCCCAGCCGACATGCTCCAAGGTTGAGATGCAGATAATCAGGTCGTATTTATCCTGAGGGACAAACTCGACGATATCCTGATTGATGACGCCGGAGCCGACCTCATATTTGTCGACGACCTCATGATGAATGGGAAAATAGTGAGATAAGACGTTACCCACTTCGAGCACCCGCTTGCCTTCATGTTTGAGGAGGAGTTCACGGAAGATGGGGATCTCGACGCCGCGCTCATTTTTCCAGGTCTTGTTGTACATGTGGTACAGATACTCGTACTCCCGACCGTTGAACTGGAACGTCTTGGTTCGCACGAAGCGGGTCAGCGTCATCTTCATGAGGCGCCAGTATCGTCTGGAGGCGCTTCCCCCGGTGGTGGCCCTCGTGTAATCGTAGGTATAGGACAAGAATGGCCTGCTTCGAGAGATTACTCGAAGATGATGCGAGATCCGGGTGATTTCATTTTGAAGATCTGTAAGGCGTTGTAAATGCCCTTGGCTGGATGGTTCAGGATCAGGCGAGAGTTGGTGATATGGGTGTCGAGCAGTTCATACTGCCCGCCGCTGTAGTAAAGATCGCAGTCGTCGATCTGACAATTCTTATAGACATGATTGTCCAAGGAGAGCTTGGATCTGGTAAAGGTCTGCCCATCAACGATGATGTAGTTCGGTTCGAACGCCATAGGACTCCTCCCGTGAGGACTATAGCAAAGTAGCTAGCGGTCGTAAATACGCTTAGGAACGAGTGCACGGGCCACAGGTAGGATATGCCAAGAACTCTAATTCGGGACAATCCGAGACATGTTGCCACCCTTGGTCAAAATATAGAGCTCTCCTAAGCCATCCTGTCCGAAACTAGTGATGGAAGGAGCCGCCAGCAAGGGCCACTCTGTTCGTTCAAGAGCCGAGTCGTTGTGGAAACGAAAACTACGGACAAAGCCGGCGCAAAAATCGGCATAGAAATAGGTCCCCTGGATTGCCGGTGCTGCTTGGCCGCGATAGACGTAACCGCCGGTGACGGAGCAGGCTCCATTGTCGTGCGTGTACTCGAGAATCGGCAATGTGAGCGCACCGTTATTACAGTTGGTGGTTGGGTTAAAACAGAGTGATCCCTCCATCAATCGCCAGCCGTAATTCAGTCCGCGTCCGGCATTGGGTCCTTGTGACACATCGATTTCTTCACGGGCGGCTTGGCCGACGTCGCCGATGTAGAGATCGTCTCCATCGAACGAAAAGCGCCAGGGATTACGTAGCCCATAACTCCAGATCAACTGATTGCCCCCGCTCAGGACAAATGGATTTATTGTTCCGCTGGTGCAGGCTGCTCCAGTGGTCGGATCGATCCGGAGAATTTTTCCCAGCCGGCTTGCGAGATTCTGGGCGTTATCGTTCGGATCCCCCGAACCTCCCCCATCTCCAACGGCTGCGTACAGACAACCGTCCGGTCCAAACGCCAACATGCCTCCGTTATGGTTCGTGAAGGTTGGGTGGGGAATGGTTGCTAAGATGGCCTGCGAACCGGGAGCAGCGACGTTGGAGTCTGTTGGCGATGCCAGAAACCGAGCAATGATGATTGCACCATTGGTATCCGTATATTGGGTGTAGAACCGACCGTTGGCAGTGTAGTTTGGGTCAAAGGCCAGACCCAGCAATCCTTGTTCTCCTCCGCTCGTGATGCCGGTTACGGTCAGAAATGTCGAGAGCATGTTGCCGGTTGCACGATCTAGAACTTTAATGGTGCCTCCCTGTTCTACGACAAACAAGCGGTTCGCGTCCCCACGAGGGGCAGTCAGGAATACCGGAGCGGTAAGGTTGCTTGCGATGGTTTGGAGCTTCAGGGCGGTTGAGGTCGGGGTGCTGTCCGGGGTGTCACTTTCTCCTCCGCATGCGGTAAGGAGGCTGGAGAAACAGACACAGAGCGTGATGCACAGGGTAACCGTTCTCATGCGTAACCCCTTGTCTTGTTTGATAGATAGTCCACAGCGTACCATTTCATCTAGGATCAAATCCCTAGTCTAGTTGGATGCGACAGCTCATCTCAGGAATAGGCTTTTCCACTTCCCAGCGCAACACTGGTCCATGAGTTAGTGGACGGCTGGTTTCTAAGAGGACAGTCTTTTGTCTTGATCCGCTCAGTTCGACTCTATAGAATAGCTCAGCTTTTCGGGTGGTTAGCTTCTCATTCGATTCCGCCCGCCTTGGATTTACCCACTCGCGCATGTACTTTGGATGGGTTGAAGCCACGGAGAGCCGTGTGACATACGGAGTCCGTTTAACCAGCAGGAGGATGTCTCGTGAGTGACTCAGCGATTATCACGTTTGCCCTCATCGCGGCCGTGGCTGGTATCGCCTATGGGCTGTATCTCGCGATGTGGGTGTTCAGGCTCGATGCCGGCAATGCCAAGATGCAGGAAATCGCAAAAGCCATTCAAGAAGGGGCCGGCGCCTACATGAATCGACAGTACAAGACCGTCGGGTATGTCGCTGCGGGCCTGTTCGTGATTCTAGCGGCGGCTGGAGCTGTGTCGGATAAATTCGGCCTGCTTACTGCGGTCGGCTTCTTAGTCGGAGCCGGTGCTTCGGCCATCGCCGGCTACGTTGGAATGATTATCGCCGTCCGCGCCAATGTGCGGACAGCTCAAGCCGCACATAACGGCATGAATGCCGCATTGATCGTGGCCTTCCGCGGTGGAGCGGTGACCGGCTTGCTGCTGATCGGTCTCGGGCTACTGGCTATTACCGGGTTTTACACCATTGCAGAATCAATGGCTGGGCAGGAGAAAGCCATTCACGCGTTGCTCAGTCTTGGATTCGGCGGCAGTCTGATCTCCGTCTTCGCACGCGTCGGTGGCGGCATCTACACGAAGGCAGCTGATGTCGGCGCCGATTTGGTCGGCAAAGTTGAAGCGGGGATTCCGGAAGATGATCCGCGGAATCCGGCCGTGATCGCAGATAACGTGGGTGATAATGTGGGTGATTGCGCCGGCATGGCGGCAGACCTGTTTGAAACCTATGCCGTGACGACCGTGGCCGCCATGGTGTTGGCCTTCACGATGTTCAAGGGGGCGACTGCCCCGATCCTCTATCCGTTGGCTTTGGGTAGTGTCACGATCTTTGCCACGATTATCGGTATTCTCTTTGTCAAGGTCACTCCGGGCGGTGAAGTCATGCCGGCGCTCTATAAAGGGTTGTTTGTGGCCGGTGGGATCGCGGCGGTGGCATTTTTGCCGATCACCTTCATGATCATGGGTGGAGTCGGCGGTGTCAGCGGATTCAGCTACTATATCGCGGCACTGCTGGGTTTGGCCGTCACATTAGCGCTTGTGTTTATCACGGATTATTACACATCCAAGAACTATGAACCGGTGCAGTACATCGCCAAGGCGAGTGAAACCGGCCATGCGACCAATATCATCGCAGGCTTGGCGGTGGGTATGCAGGCGACTGCGGCTCCCGTCGTGGTGATTGCCGTGGCCATTCTCGGCAGTTATTGGATCTGCGGAGGAGCGGACTCCGGTGGGCTCTATGGCGTTGCCGTCGCAGCGGTGGCGATGCTTTCGATGGCAGGGATCGTCGTTGCGATCGATGCGTTCGGGCCGATTACCGACAATGCCGGTGGTATCGCCGAAATGTCGCACCTCGGCAAAGAAGTCAGAGACATCACGGATCCGTTGGATGCGGTCGGCAATACGACCAAGGCGGTCACAAAGGGCTATGCGATCGGGTCCGCTGGTCTGGCAGCAGTGGTGTTGTTTGCCGAGTATTCACGCGAGGTCGGAGCCCACAATCCCGCGCTGGCTGCATTCGATCTTTCCAATCCAAAAGTCTTAGTGGGGCTGTTCCTCGGCGGCATGTTGCCGTTTATCTTCGGCGCGTTGTGTATGAGAGCCGTCGGTGAAGCGGGAGGGTTAATCGTGGAAGAAGTGCGGCGGCAATTCAGAACGATCAAGGGTATCATGGAAGGCACAGGAAAACCCGAGTACGGTACCTGTGTCGATATCGTAACCCAGGCGGCGATTCAAAAGATGATGATCCCCGGTCTGATTCCGGTGGTGTCGCCCCTCTTGATAGGAGTGATTCTTGGCCCTCAGGCGTTGGGAGGGGTGCTCGTGGGCAGCATCGTGACCGGTTTGTTCGTCGCGATTTCTATGACGAGCGGCGGCGGCGCGTGGGATAACGCCAAGAAGTTTATCGAAGAGCAGGGCAAGAAGGGGAGCGAGACACACAAGGCGGCGGTTACCGGTGATACGGTCGGAGATCCGTATAAAGATACAGCGGGGCCTGCCGTGAATCCGATGATCAAGGTCATCAATATCGTTGCATTGCTCATCGTGTCGTTGATCGTCTGAGGAAGTTGTTGAGCGCTCGATAACACAGACTGATTGGTATGATAAAGCGCCGTGCCCCAGTCTGGGCACGGCGCTTTTCGTTTGTCCCCTTGTCTTGACGGGTTTCGGTACCCTGGAGTATGGTGAGCTTATCGATGACAGTTACCGGCTGATCGCGAGGGTTTCCCAGGCCCCCGGGAGGTGCTCGAATGGAAAAGCAGGAACGAAAGCAAGAGCCGCGACGAGAACCGCAGGGTAAGGAGGATGTCAAAGCCAACCCCAAGGTGGTCGAGACCGGCAAGAAACTGAAGGAAGATATCGATAAGCTGGTCGATGAAATCGATGATGTCCTTGAAAAGAACGCTGAAGAATTTGTGAAGAACTACGTTCAGAAAGGGGGAGAATAGCGCTGATCCTATCTCCTCCGCTCCCGCTAGCCTCATCTTAGGCCTTCTCCAAGCCTGTTGGTTTGACAAAGAAGAAGCGACTTATTACAGTCTTCGCCGTTCCCCTGAGACTCAAGGTCTGAATTGTGAGATGGCCCAGGCTCTTAAGGAGGCGAGGATGAAGTCTAAGCTCTGGGTCGTTCGCCAGGTCGATCCAATTCAACGGGGTTTCTTATCACAAGCCTTATCCATCTCCTCGGCTACTGCCTCGTTGTTGCTCAACCGGGGTGTCACGAATGTGGACCAGGCGACCGCCTGGATGTCTCCTCTCCGAACCCATGATCCTTTCTTGATTCCCGATATGGAATCGGCGGTCGACCGTCTGTATCAGGCCATGCAACGGCGTGAGGCCGTCTGTTTTTATGGCGATTACGATGTGGACGGCATGTCCGCCACGAGTATCTATCTTTCATTTTTCCGTGGACTTGGCGCCGAAGTCCGAGCCTATGTTCCTCATCGTCTTCGTGAAGGATATGGACTCAATGAAAACGCTGTTCGGACCTTGGCGAAGGAGGGTGTCTCTTTATTGGTGACGTCTGATTGCGGGACTACGTCGCATCGTGAGATCGACCTTGCCAATCAATTGGGAATCGATGTCGTTGTGACCGATCACCATCAAAGCGACAGGGAGATGCCGCCGGCTTTGGCGGTGATGAATCCGCATCGGCCAGAAGCTCGATATCCCTTTCAAGGACTTTGTTCCGGTGGGTTAGCGTACAAAGTTGTTCAGGCCTATGCCAGAAAGTACGGCTCCGGTTCGGTGCCTCTAGAGTCACTCTTGGATTTGGTCGCGCTTGCAACAATTGCCGACGTGGTTCCGCTGCAAGACGAAAATCGACTATTTGTTCGAGAAGGTCTTGCTCAGATTTCACGAGGGACGCGCTGCGGCATACGTGCCTTGAAGCATGTCGCCGGTATCAGCCGTGAGTGCACGACGGGAACCATTGCGTTTAAACTTGGACCCCGACTCAATGCCGCAGGGCGATTAGATGAGGCTATTAAAGGGGTCAGGCTTCTGACGACGGAATCTGAACGGGAAGCCGAAGAGTTGGCTGAAGATTTGGAGCAGTTGAATCGAGCCCGCCGTGATCTTGAGGCCGAGATCCTACAGGAAGCGTTAGCTCAGGTGGAAGCACGCGAGTGGCTGGGCGGCATCGTGCTGTATGCACGAGGATGGCATCTCGGGGTCGTCGGTATCGTAGCCGCCCGTATCATGGAACGGTTCCATCGCCCGACGGTCGTCATCGCGGTCAATGAACAGGGTATCGGAAAAGGGTCTGCCCGGACCGTGCCCGGGTTCGACTTGTATCAGACTTTAACAGCCTGCCGAGACCTGCTCATGGCATTCGGTGGGCATCCTAGCGCGGCCGGGATCACGATTCAGGAGGCGCGGCTGCCGGAATTTTCGGAACGATTTTCCGCCATCGCCGAGACATGGATCCGAGAGACTCAAAGTGTGCCCATGCTGCATGTGGATTCGGAAGTTCGGTTGAACGAGGTCACGTTGCAGCTGATTCGGGAGATCGGGACGTTGCATCCGTTCGGGGCTGGAAATCCAGAACCGACGTTCGCCGTTAAGGGGCTGGACGTGCTCAACGCTCGAATGGTCGGAGAGAAGCATTTGAAGATGACGGTCCGCCAGGGAGGGTCGGTACCGTTTGATAGTATCGGATTCGAGATGAAATCATTGGAGGAGCATGGATTGTCTCTCAAGACGCCTATCGACATCGCGTTTACGCCGGAACTGAATCACTGGAACGGGTACGATCGGATTCAACTGCGCCTCCGAGATATAAGAGCGGCAGTCCGTGAGTCATAGACGATGTACGAAACCGTGACGAGTCTCGACCAATTGTTGGATCGTTTGCAAGACTATCAGCCTGACGCTGATCTCGGCTTGGTACGGAAGGCGTATGAGTTTTCCGCGAAGGCGCATGACGGACAAGTGCGTCGATCCGGAGAGCCCTATGTGAAGCATCCTGTGGCGGTGGCCGGAGTGTTGACGTCTTTGAAAACCGACGTCACCGCGGTTGTGGCCGGACTTTTACACGATACGCTGGAAGATACGGTCGCGACGGCCGATGAACTTCAGCGGGAATTCGGGAAGGAAGTTGTTCATCTCGTCGATGGGGTGACAAAGATCGGGAAGATCACCTTTAAGAGTTCAGAGGAAAAACAGGCTGAAAATTTCCGCAAGATGGTGCTTTCGATGGCGGACGACATTCGTGTCGTGATCATCAAATTGGCCGATCGGCTCCACAACATGCGAACCCTTGAACATCTCGGTGAGAAAAGACGGCAAGAAATCGCACAAGAGACGTTGGAGATCTATGCCCCGTTGGCGAATCGTATCGGAATCGGTTGGGTGAAGAACGAACTGGAGGATTTGTGTCTGAAACATCTCAAGCCGGATGTCTCTGAAACCTTGCGGATGTGCGTGGCGAAGCGCGACGAAGATCGCAGGCAGTATATCCAGGAGGTGCAAGCGCTCGTCGAGAGTGCGCTGAAAGAGAATGGGCTTGTCGGAGCCGTGTACGGGAGACCGAAACATCTCTACGGTATCTATCAAAAAATGAAGAAGCAGTTGATTTCCTTCGAGGAGGTCTACGATCTTACCGCTTTGCGGATCATTACCGATACGAAGATGAACTGCTACGCGCTGTTGGGCGTCATCCATTCGTTGTGGCGGCCGCTACCGGGCCGCTTCAAGGATTACATCGCGATCCCCAAATCGAATCTCTATCAATCCCTCCACACAACCGTGGTCGGGCCGAAGGGCGAGCACGTAGAGTTTCAGATCCGTACGGAAGAAATGCATCGGGTGGCCGAGTACGGGATCGCAGCGCATTGGAAGTATAAAGAACAGGGGAAGGTGCATGATAAAGACAGCAAGACCTTCGGATGGTTGAGACAGTTCATCGAATGGCAACAAGATCTGCCGGACAATCGGCAATTCATGGATTCCGTGAAACTTGAGCTGTTTCACGACGTCGTCTATGTCTTTACCCCCAAGGGAATCGTCAAAGAACTGCCGAAAGGGGCCACGCCGGTAGATTTTGCCTATGCCATTCACACGGAAGTCGGCGACCACTGTGTCGGGGCCAAGGTCAACGGGAAGATCGTTCCGCTCAAACATGAGGTGGCGAGCGGCGACACGGTCGAAATTCTGACCTCTCCGAACCAGACTCCGCACAAGGATTGGCTCAAGTTCGTACGCACATCACGGGCAAAAACAAAGATTAAACACTGGATCAAGGCGGAGGAACAGACGCGAAGCTTGGAAATCGGTTGGCGTTTGCTCGAAACCGAGATTCGTCGTCATGGCATGGCTCCGTCGCAGGTCCTCAAGTCGGATGCCCTGCTCGAAATGGCCAAGCAAGAAGGCTATGCAACGATTGACGAGCTTGCTGCGGCCGTGGGATTCGGTCACCTCGCAACGGCTCAACTCATTGGACGGTTGACGGCGCCAACCTCGGTTGCTGCTCGGACTCAATCAGAACCTGCCAGCGCCCCGAAAGCTATCAGCACGAGAGGAGAGGCGCCGGGCGTCCAAGTGAAGGGGGGGCGCGATCTGTTGATGCAACTGTCGCGATGCTGTAACCCGGTTCCCGGCGACAAGATCTTGGGTTACATCACGCGTGGAAGGGGCCTCACGATCCATTCGGTCGATTGCCCCAACCTGGAAGCGTTGGATTATGATCGAGAACGTTTGGTGGAAGTGGAGTGGGATACGGCTACGCCGAGTCAGCATGCGGTAAAAATAGCCGTCATCGCGGAGGATAAGACGGGAGTGTTGGCGAACGTTTCTTCAGCGATCGCTGAATGCAAAGCGAATATCAGCCGTGCTGAAATTATCACTCGAGAAGACCGTAAAGCGGAGCTGGATTTTGTCGTCGAAATCGCCGACACCGCTCACCTGAATCGCGTCCTGAAAACCATTGAGCGGGTGGGCGGTGTTATTACGGCACGGCGCGTTCGATCCTGGCGGGAACGATCGTAAAGACAGCGTACCGAGAGAAGACGCTAAGGCTGGCCGAAGAGCAGTTTTGTCCCTTTCTCAATCTTATACCCGTCGACTGTACCACCGGCAATTTCAAGCACGTACGTCGCATCATCGCTGTTTGGGCGGTATTGAGGACAGGAGTCGTCGGTCTTCGTGCAAATCGGAACGTTGCGTTCAACATGAGTGACCCGCTTTTTGGCGTCCAACCAAATCAGATCGAGTGCGATTTTTGTATTTTTCATCCAGAATGACCAGGCTTGCGGTTGACTGAAGAAAAATAACATCCCATGATCTTTCTTGAGGTGATCTCGATACATCAAGCCGACCGAGCGCTTCAGCGGTGTATCGGCGACTTCGGCGTGGATTGTCACGCCCGACGGGGTCTGAATATGTACGAGTCCTCCGTCAGAGGCGAAAGATGCCGAGATACCAAAGAGAAGTGATCCAGAGAGACCCATGGAACACAGAGAGAAAAGAGTTGATCTCCTAAAAGGCATGGTGCGCATCGTAACCATCCAGCCTACCTCAGTCAAGGAACGCATGGGAGCTGCGGCGATCAGATAGTGTTCCGTCAATCTTGCAATCCTTTCAGGCAATGTGCCATCCTCAAGCTTCGCGAGAAAGAGGAGGCCATGCAGGAAAAACGACGGGTGCTATATAAAAAAGGCGTATTTGTTTGTCCAGGATGTCGCCAGTCTTACGTCCAAGAAAAATGGATTGAGGAATGGCGGATTCGGTGCCATCGTTGTACCTACCGTGGAACGCTGACGGAAGTGTCGGTTGAAGAGCATATGGAGGATGAGACGTTTCGGCGCTAACCGCTTCCATGTTTATTTCTTCCGGACCGTAACGTTGTGTCACTATCCTTCACCAAGACTCATATCTCTCGTGAATCACGGCATCTCGTAGCCATTGTATTGACATTGATCACGCTTTGCACCTGCTGCGTGTCTTGGTCGTGGGCGGACGAATCCCCGCGTGCGATCAAGATCCTCGTGACCTATCATTCGCTCTCGGGAAATACCGAGCGCATGGCAGAAGCAGTGGTGGCGGGAGCAAGGTCGGTCTCGGGTGCCAAGATTGTTTTGAAGCGTGTCGGACAAGTGACCTCGGAAGATCTATTTTCTGCCGATGCGGTGGTGGTCGGTTCTCCTGTCTATTGGTCCAACATGTCTGGAGAGGTGAAGGCCTTCTTCGATAATTGGCAGTTCAAATTCGGCGTCTTTCCCGAATTCAAGATGAAAAACAAGGTTGGGGCCGCCTTTACCACGGCAGGGCAAATCTCAAGCGGGAAAGAGATTACGATGTTGACCATTCTCGCCGCGATGTTGGGAAATCAAATGATTGTGGTGAGCGGCGGTGGAGCCTTTGGAGCATCGGCCACAACCGAGGGTGAGAGTCCGGGAATCGATGACAAGGAGCTCGCCGAGGCCAGAGCCCTGGGCCGACGCGTTGCTGATGTGACGAGGCTCCTCAAGGCGGGTTCTTCGCAGTGAATTATACTGAAAAAATGGCCTGAATCGCGGCGGAGTCTACTTAGCGGTCCACTGTGTTGGTCGATGCTCCTTGGATGGCGAGATCGACAAACTCATGGATATTTTTTGCGCAGCGACCGCAGCTGCCGCTCTGCTTGAGGCCAAATTTGGATTTGAGTTGACAGGGCATCACAAACCCCGCTCGCCCCGCATCACGAACATCTGACTCAGTAATTCCTCGACACAGGCAAACGAACATTCAGTCACCATTGAGCGATTATGAGAAGCATTCTCATTCTGCCATTGCAGAACGATTCTGTCAAGTCTTCTCATGCATGCTTGTAAGGCGTCAGTTTAATCGTTATTCATCAACCAGATAAGGCTAGGAGAGGGTCCTTTCCAACTGCTGCACCATGTCTGTAATGGTATCGAACCCTGATTGCCAAAAGACTGGAGATGTCATATCCACGCCCAATTTGCTGAGAATGGCTTGGGGTGATTGCGATCCACCGGTGGCGAGCAGGTCCAGATACTTTGGGACAAATGGCGTCCCTTGCTCCTTGTACATGCTGTATAAGGCCAAGACGAGCAAATTGCCAAAGCTGTAGGCGTAGCAATAGAACGGACTGGCGAAGAGATGGGGAATCATCAGCCACTCCCATTGAAACTCGTCCGGTACTCGTACGGCTTTGCCGAATTGCTGTCTCAGCTCTGAGAGATAGGCTCGTGCCAGTTGGTCTCCTGTGGCCCCTTCCGCTACCATTTGATGCGCTGTTTGCTCAAAGCGAATGAAATAGGCTTGTCGTAGCACGGTTGCATAGATGTCATCCAATTGACTCACCAGCAAGCCCTGTCGAACGACTTTGCTGTGTTCGTTAACCATGAGGGTGTCGGAGAGAATACGTTCGCCGAAGACGGACGCTGTCTCCGCCAAGGGAAGGGTTGAATGGAAGGTAAAGGCTGAATGGTCCTTTGCCATCATTCCATGGACGGCATGGCCGAGCTCATGGGCCATGGTCGCGATGTCTCGTGCTTCTCCGGTGAAGTTCAACATCACGTAAGGAGTCAAACCCGGCACCACGCTATAGCAATAGGCCCCGCCCAGTTTGCCTGGACGTGTCGGCCCATCGACGTGCCGTTCTCTCAATACCTGTTCGGCCAGGTTTGCAAGCTGGGGAGAAAATCCCCGATAGGCGCCAAGCACCATGGTGACGGCATCGGAATACGTATATTTCTTGATGTCTGCCCGGTGGGGAGCATAAATATGATACCGATTCATGGGGGAGATCTTGCAGATTTTCGCTTTCAGTTTGAAGTAGGTCTGGAAGATCTCGGCATTCTTGGCACAGGTTGCCAACAGCACATCGACAGCTTGGTTGGGCACGTCATTGCCCAGGTTGCGGGTTGCGATGGGAGAAGCAAATCCCCGAAGTTCGACGTTCTCAGCCCTCCAGTCGTTCACGAGTGTCCGATACATTTCTCCAAGCAGGTCACGTTGGCCTGAGAATACACGATAGAGTTCTTTGTAGGCAGCCTGACGGGTGGATGCCTTTAAGCTCCGCACGTGGCTCATGAGTTCTTCGCGGTTCATGGTGCGTACCTTCCCGCCGATCTTCATCGTGAATGTCAGTCCGTTGGTCACGACATCATAGAGGGTGTTGACGGCACTTCGGCCGGTCACATTCTTGACATTGATGATCTTCTCCTCCGATTCAGAAAGTGTGTGAGGTGTGTAGCGTCTGATGGTTTCTAGGTAGTACCGAAGGTCGCCGGCGTCGGCCATCAGCCTTGCCGCATTTTCGTTATCTACCCCCTGCCACCAGAGGTCAAGAAAGAGCAGGCGATTGTTTATGGCGGTGAGCCGTTCTTCCACTTGCGACTTAAACGAGCGCGCTTTGGTGTTTTTGGTGTCTTCCGAAAACCAGAGGTAGGCGAATGCGCCAAGTCTGGCGGAGCTCTCCGCGATCGACTCGGTGAGTGTCAGGATCGATCGGAAATCAGAACTCGCCATTGTTGCCTGGAGCCGAGGACGAGCCGACTCAACTTGTACAACCTGTGCATCAAGCGCTTTCAAATGCCGCTCCAGGTCATTCAGCGGGTTCTTGACGAGATGGGTGAGATCCCATCGGTCAGACGTGACCGAGGATGAAGGCTTGTGTCGAACCGGACGTCTCGCGATCATGCCCAATCTCCTTTGCGTAGCTGCCAAGCGATGAGGAGATTGCATCTTATCATCAGGCTGTGCCGTGATTGGAGAAAATCATTGGAATCAATGGGAAGTGCAGCTGCGTTGACAGTCAGTCGTCCGGGTGCAAAGATTGTTTTCACGGACTGCAACATGAATGACCACGAACTCCACCGTGTTGTTCAATATGTGACCGCAAGCACGTCGTACGCACGGGATACGGTATCGGACATCCTGCACACAGGCCTCGGAGAGCTGTCTGCCTTGGCCGCACATTCGACCAGACCGTTGGAGCGAGAAGCGCTTCTAGAATATATTTCACAATGGACGATCAAACGAACAGGACAGCCGGAGCCGTTGGTGCGAGAAGTCTTGGGATGTGCGGGGCGATGGTTGGATGAGGTGTACGACGAATGTCTCACTCGACAACCGGAAGTCTTGGGCGAGTCAGCGGATGGCGATGAAGGCACCGAGCCGGTCCCATAGCCGACTCGAGTCGCTCGTGAAGCGACGCTTCATGAACCGGAATTGAAAAGTGATGGCACGCTGGCGGCCACGGCGCACAATGAGAGTCCATTCCCGCTGGTACGACTCCCCCGGTCCAGCAGTTGTTTGGAAGTATCCTTTGCCACAGGAACTTCCACGTCAACTCAATGACAATTGGAGTCTCCTGCATCGGCATTGCGCAGATCACTCAAGCCTCCTCCGGCTCGGACGGCTTCTTCATCGCTTGACCCATCATGCTCTCGGTGTGCAGGAATCTGCGTTGGCGGAACTGGAGTTGGCGACACAGCTGATCCGCGTCGGACTCCGGGTCGCATTTCTAGCTGAGTCGCAAGCGAGAACCGCCGATTTGGAATGTCGCCTGGGATCGGAACAGTTCTTTGTCGAAGTGACGGCGATGGTAGGTTCGGCTGAACGACGACGGCTGCCTATGTGTGGGATCATGAGAGACGAGGAGGCCGAAGAAGAAACGGATCGCAGTGTGATCTTAACTCACCGAGTCTTGGCGCGCATCAGCCAGAAGGCAAAGCAGCTTGCCGACTATTGTGATCCGGTCATCTTGAGCATTTCGATACCGCGAGCCGACCTCCGGGGAGGAAGGCAAGGTCGTCGAGAGCAGATTCGAATGGACTTGAAGGCGCTGGCGGGCTCCATAACAGTCGATCTGATGAAACTTCGACATCTCAGCGCCGTGTTGATCTCACTGTGGGACATCGAGCCGTTGCCGGCGAAGGCCGGAACTCGGCTGGCGAATGTGGAGCTCGTGGAGCGAACCAAGCATCAACGAACACACCCGCGTGTGCGGATGTTCATCCAGAACCCCGCTGCCGCTGCGTCGTTGAGCGAGCGGCAAGCGGACGTTTTTCGGCTGGTTCTCTGATGGAGGCTATCCGGAGTCGATTTCGTCAAGGACCATGAAAGACGCCCGGTACCTTTTGATACCGTAAAAATTCCCTTCATTACCGCTTTGCCTCTAGAGCATTTTGGGTTTATGTCT
>JAFEBM010000019.1 GCA_018242685.1 Nitrospira sp.
TACACACCTATTGACATGACCTCTCGGCTGACGGCATCAATGGGAATCTGTAAGGCTTGGTGATGAGTTGCCACCATGACCTCGACTCAGACAAACATTCCGCCTTTTAATCGGCGGTCTCCATTAGGCAAGTCGATTTCCACTGTCATCGTACGTGTCGAGCGATTCAAGGCATGGACGATACGCGTGACGGTTCCTTCGAACACCTGGTCCGGATACGCTTCGGCACGGAGCTCAGCCTTTTGGCCGATCTTCACCAGCGGAATATCGCGCTCGACGACTTCGATCAGCACACGGACCGTACTGATGTCGTGCAGGCTCATGATTCCTCGTGACATGGTTGAGGTGTTTGCAGTTGCACTGGTTACGTACGCTCCGGTGTCTAAATTTCGTTCTGCGATATAGCCGGGAAACGGGGCTCGGATATAAGAGTAGGCTAAGCTAGTCTCCGCCTGGGCTAGGGCCACCTCCATTTGGTTGAACTGTGCTTGTAGGGCTTCGTGTGCTGCTCGGGCAGCGTCCAAGTTGACCTGCGCATTGTCCAGATCTTGCTGTGAGACAAATTGGTCTTTGATGAGGATCTGCATACGATCGAACGCAAGCTTGGCGCTGCGAACCGCCGCATCCTGTTGTGAGACCTTCGCCTTGGCGGATGAAAGGTTGGCCTTTGCCTGATTGACGGCATGTTGATAATCGGTATGATCGATTTCAAGGAGTAACTGGTTCGTCCTAACAAAATCACCCTTATCGACATGCAGTTTGGCGATGTATCCGTCGACCCGTGAGAAGATATTCACGACTTGATTGGGTGATATGTCCGCTGTGTAGGCTAGACGAATATCGAGATCTTGTCGTAGCGGGGACACAACGCCTACCGTAATGAGCCGAGACTTCTTTGTGTCGGCTTTGGCACCCGTGCTCAAGCGAAAGATTACGAGAACCGTGATCGCAAAAGCGATAACGATCCCCAGGGTCAGAAATGGATGTCGGACGAGTGGGCTCATGGTGGTGCCTCTCGGCTAAGAGTCCGGCGACTGCCGGATGAGCCCGCTAAGGAAAAGGGAAACATATTCGACCACCAATGCTTCATGGGACAGGCGCATTGGTAACCCCAAAATATCGTGCAGGAGCCGATGGTGGAGGATGATGCCGAGGAAGGCTTTGGCTGCAAGCACTGGATCGACCGGACGAAACGCACCATCTTCGATGCGCCGCCGAATGTAGCCGGCAAGAAGATCGTGAAAGACTCGATACTGCTGCTGAAAAAACATGGTGGACAGCTCATGCCCTTCCAAGGCACTGAACAGGAGTAGGCGAAGCATCGTCGGATCTGCACACTTTTTGATCCGATAGCTGGCGAGCAATGTAAAGAGCCGTTCATCATCTCGTTTGTTGGTTGCTTCTTCGACGGCTTCTCGCAACTCGGAGTATTGAGCCTTTTCTGCAAGAATTGCGGTGTACAACGCATGCTTCGACGGAAAGTGTTTGAAGAGCAGGGCTTCACTGACACCGGCAGCCTTGGCGATTTGTTTAGTGGTCGTTCCGGTAAAGCCCTTTGCGGCAAACAACGATGTCGCAGCGCTGATCAAGCTGGCCTGTCGCTCATGACCTGAGGTTCGTGACGATTGATGCCGATGACGAGGAGATGTCCTTGCTTTATTCATGGTGAGTAAGTATTCACTCACTAGTGAATTAGCATAATGCTTGTATGGGAGACAAGGTGGAATCAATCATTAAAGTCGAACGGTTGAGAGTATAGCGACACTAGAAGTAGGTGGAGCCTTCTGAAGTTTGTGGTGTCTAGGTGACATGGCTCTCAGCAACTACTATTTGACCTTCCCAACCGAGCGGCGATTGTCGGGCCATCGAACCGACTAGGCTTGACCAACCGAATGAGCACGGAGAAACGACAGCATCCGATCGACATCATGGAGGCTCACTTCCTTCACTTCCACACCAAACAGAGATCCCGCTGTCCAGGCGACTGTCGCTTCCGAAACAAACAGGGGCTCCTCATCGTCCAGAAGATATAAAAACAACGTCAACTCCATGCCAACATTGACCGGACAGTTTCCATGAATGCCTAATCCGCCTTCGGATAGATCGACAGCGCTACCGTCTCCAATCAGAACGTCATCCTCATTGACTCCTGAATACATAAGACCAAAGGAGGCACGAGTTCTTCTCATCCTGCGGCGTTCAATCGAATGAGATGAGTATGGTGTTTCCGGCTGTCTCAAGTGCTTCACTTGTTTCATCGTTATACCTCCTGGCTGTATACTTATTTTTGAATCGATTGACCTTCTCAGCCATGCTCAACACTCGAACTAAAATGGCTCCTCCTGTTTTGTCACACGCAATTCCACTCCAAATCGGTAGCCAGAGTATCGAACTTTGAACTGGTCACCGATGTGGGGTTCCTTACATCGCTCCCTTCTGTTATGTTGGACCCGAATCTTCACCAGTCCATATGATTTTTGCCTTTCGCGTCGCCAGTCTGTAAAGCGGTTCCTGTATTGAAGACTTCGTATGAATGAAGGCTATCGCTGACCGTCAACCTTGACTTCCCACTAGATGGGGGGGCCGCTCAATCTAGAAGGGGGGCGAAGCGATTGACAATCAATCAGTACGCTACCCTATTGCATGAAGGGAGGCTTTGGACGCAGTATGCAAGGTCTCGTTGGAATTGATGAGCATTTAAGCTCATTCATGAAAAGCATCGCGGTGACAGAGGAAGGGCAGGAGCTACATAAGCCGGAATCGAGTTCGTTGATCACTCACGGTGTGGTGAGAAATACTTTTCCAAATGAAAGATTGCAGCCGCTTTCGATGGTCTCGGTTCAGATCCATAAATCGAACAGAAAATTGACAACCCGACACCCACACAACATGCGCCGACTTCAATAAAAGTTGGGGTAATCCATCGGGGAGCAGAATGGTAAGAGTCAATAATGTTCCACGTGTTACCGGGCGGTCACTGATGACGTGGCAACCAGAAACAGATATGTTTTTTGTGAGTCCTTCGCCTTGGTGCGGCTGTGTCGGAACTTCACCGACATAGCGCACTCGACACGTGACGGCTACACGTTCGGCATAACGATTATCTAAAGGCACATAAGACTTTCGGCCACTCATCGTCGGTTTCACCATCATAGCTTCGTTGGGAATATTGTCCTAATCAATTCAGCAATGGAGCCTGCTAAGGCGTGTCATCAATTAATTTTCCGGATTCACAGCGCCATCACGATGTGGTTCACTGTTCAGAGGCCGAAGGAGGGGCTTGTGAATGGTGAGACGTTACGGTTTGCGCGATGACCAGTGGGAGAAGATTGAGGGCCTCTTGCCGGGCCGTGACGAGACGGTGGGGGTGACGGCGAAGGATAACCGGTTGTTCGTAGAGGCCGTGTTCTACCGGTACCGGGCTGGTATCCCGTGGCGGGATTTGCCGGAGCGGTTCGGGGATTTCCGGGTCATCCACACGCGTCACACGCGCTGGAGCAAACGCGGCATCTGGAAGCGGGTATTCGAACGTCTTGCCAACGATCCCGACAACGAATACGCCATGATCGATTCCACCATCGTCCGCGCTCATCAGCACAGCGCCGGAGCAAAAGGGGGGACCGGACGACGGAATGCATCGGGCGCAGCAAAGGCGGTCTGACCACAAAAATACATGCCACCTGCGATGCGCTGGGCAACTCGACCGGCTTTCATCTCACGCCGGGACAAGCCCATGAACTTGACGGCGCCGATGCGTTGCTGCCCGGCATTGACACGAATACGATCATTGCCGACAACGCGTGTGATGCCGATGAACGGGTGATTGAACCGCTGCGAAAGGCAGGCAAAACCATCGTCATCCCGCCAAAATCCAACAGAACCGTCCCACGCACATACGATGAAGAGTTGTACAAGGCGCGACATCTGATCGAGAACTTCTTCGCCAAACTCAAGCAGTTCCGAGCCCTTGCCACACGGTACGATAAGCGCGCCGCCAACTTTCTCGGCGCGATCTATCTCGCCGCCTCAATCACTTGGCTTAATTGATGACACGCCCTAATCAGAAGCGAGGTGACACGCTACCTTTAAAGAATATTTCCGGTGGTGAGAGAGGCCAGCTACCGTACGATGCAGGGAATTACTGTCGAATCTTGGCCCAGGCTTTTTGGTACTCTTCGAAGGAATCGACCTCCATCCATCCCTTAAAAATCGGGACGGCCTGGATGCGATAGCCCTGGTCAATCAGTTCTTGCAGCATATCGGTGAAAGATGCCTTGGCAAGGCTTGCTGACTCGTGGAACGGGGAGGACTGAAGCTGTTTCTGGGCCATGTGGTAGCACTCGCGAAGGGCTTGGGTGCCTTTTTCTGAGAACATGGCCATGCCGATGAATTCACCATGCGCCAGTTCACCTGGAAGTTGTTGCCCGACCTTCACCACCTGGTGCTCACCTTCGGGCATCACAAATCGAGACAAATAGCTTTTGCCGGGAGGGGAGGCCAGTGAGACAAGATCCGGATTGAGATGAGTCGGCTGAGCATTCCGTTGTTCCTGATCAAACCAAGCCAGGTCGACAACCAGAGCAATGTCGGCGGGACTCTTGAGCAACTTTTCAAGGATCGCGGTATCAAAGATGATATCGCCGTACAAAACGATGGTCCGCCCTCGTAACTCATTTTCGGCACAGAAGAGTGAAACGAGCTCACCGGTTTCCTCGTAACGATCGTTGTCGTAGTAACGGATATTGGGAAGCGAAATCGCTTCTTTTTTATACCCGCGAACCAACGCAATTTCTTTGATGTCGCATTCGTTGAGTGCGCTGATCTGGCGATCGAGGATCGTTTTCCCTTTAATGTCGAGCAGACACTTCGGCTTATCTTCGATCAACGGGAGGAGCTGTTTTTCGAATCCGGCGGCAGCGATAATCGCGGTGATTCGTTCACTACCCACCGGAAGGAATTGTTTCTCGTCTTGCTCCATTTGCGGGACACCGACAATGTCATACACTTCGGGTAGCGTGACGATTCGGTCGTTCGCCGCTCCAGGGCGCGTGTCCTGCTTGATGAGGCCAAGCGTGTCTGTCATCGCACGAATGGCCGCCCGTACCGGTTGGTTGGCATAGATAATGATCTTTGCCCCTGCTTCTTCCATTTCCGCCGCGGTGGTCTGGTCGAAAATCGTGGGAACCACGACCAACGGGACGCGCCCGGACCATAATTTGTACACGGCCTTCAATTCGTCAAATTTTTTCGATTTCGAATGGATGAGGATTGCGTCGGCGCCCGCGTCTGCATAGGCTTCAGCTCGCTTCAGCGCTTCTTCCTGTCCCCAACCGGCAATGAGGGCTTCGGTTCTGGCGATGACCATGAATTCTGGGAAAACCTGAGCCGCTTTTGCCGCTCGAATCTTGCCGCAGTGCTCTTCAATGGGAATCAATTCCCGTCGAACACCCGCATAGAAACTACAGCGCTTTGGATAGACGTTGTCTTCTATGCAAATAGCCGCCACGCCGGCCCGCTCGCGGTCGGTGACGGTCCGCATGACATTCAGCGCGTTGCCATATCCTGTATCGCAATCGGCAATCACGGGAATAGTCACGGCCTCAACGATATTCCGTTCGACGTCGAGCTGCTCGCTTGCGGTGATAAAACTGGCATCGGGAATGCATTTCAGAGAGGCTGAAATGGCGAAGCCGCTTGCCCAGACACCGTCGAAACCGGCGCGTTCGATGAGACGGGCGCTGAGCGCATCGTGGGCTCCGACTATTTTCAAGACTTCCGGTTTTTTTAATGCAGCTCGAAGTTTTGCGGCGTTGGTCATTAGGGGCACTATGATGCGAAAGCGTGCGACGGTTGTCAATAAAAACTTTTGTCCGGTCTGGGATAGAGCAACACCTTCGTCGAGCTATTTATGGGGATCCGGTGATGTCGTCATTGAATCGTGGTGCGAGTGTGCGACTATCGAAGAAAATGTAGCCACGCTCTGTACCGGCCTGATATGTCAGATTGATTTCGGTGTCGGCCCCGCGCCAGTTGTATTGTTGGGTGAGTCCTCGCGCCATTTGCCCGGGAACGCGCTCCAGTCGACCGAAGCGGTGTTCCAAAAAACCCAGCACCTGACGATGGATGTGGTCTCCTTGATACCGAATGATGACACGCGCGAATTGGTCGTCCATCGAGACATAGAGGATGCTGGTCATCTCGGTTTCTGCGAATGACAACGGCTCTGTTCTGTGGAGATATTCGACGATATGTGGGTCTGAGTGGATCGGTTCCAGATCCTGGCGCTCGGATAAGGAGGTTCCCCAAGGAATATCGTGAAATCCCTTCGGGTCATTTATCATGGGAACGGCCCATACCGAGCCGGTGCCGATCACGATCGCAATCATCAGGACGATCAGGACCAACGGCCAAGTAGGGGATGCTGTTCGGAAGGGACCTTTCATCTCTGGAGGCGGATCAGACAACAGCTGCATTGGCACTAACGCTACCATGCAAGGGAAGTCAACTCAACCGCGGGTAGTGGGTCAGTTTGAACTGCACTCCTGAAGATTTCCGTTTCCTGCCGTGCTATGATCCTACCATGGTGGCAAAGCGCAAGAAGCGACCTCGCGATCCTATACAACTTGCAAAATTGATAGGCGATATTGCAACGGGTCAGGTTGAGGATTGCTTAGATGAGTCCTCCACGTCTGCGGCAACTGAATTCATGCGGCAAGGTGGCTTAAAAGGCGGCAGGGCGAGAGCTAAGAAATTGACATCCGAGCAGCGAATAGAAATAGCTCGCATTGCAGCCGCTGCCAGATGGAAAAAATCAAACTAGGCGGCTTGACCGTTTAATCCTTGCTCTTCCTCTACATCTGCCGTGAAATCCAATACTACCTGAATCGGGTCTTGATCTGGATGCTTACTGTTGTAAACGTCAGCATCAGTTTTTAGCTGTAAGCAATCCCCAACGATCTGTTTCCTTCTTTGACCGAAGGCCTTTTCCATAAAAGGCCTGTCAGAATTGTCCATGACTCCCCAAAACGTATACTGAACTCCATGCTTTGTTACGCGGACTGCATGGTTGACACGGTAACGTCGCCCTAGTTTGTCCTTCCGATATTCTTCACGTAATGCTGTAGCCATATCCTCGGCTAACTTATCAAGAGGATCAACTTCCGGTGGAGCAAGTAAGCCTTTAGCTACACCCCATGCCACAGCATCACGTGCTGATGCCGGAATATCGTTCATTTCCCTTTGATACTGATGCCAAATGTGCTGCAAATCCTCATGATATTTAGACATCGCAATCTCCTTTATGAAGCGACTGGAACGACATGGCCCCAGCCATCCGCTACAGCACTGGAAATGACATGAGTACGCACTCTGACCAGCATTTTAGAAAAGAGCTGCCATTTATCTAAACGCTTGCGTACCTGACCCGCCGCAATACCAGGGTGAATTTGAAGCCGCCTTGCTAAGCCTAGAACGTCTCGATCAGAAATGAAGGGGTGCTTCCGCTTTATAAAAGAATCCATTTCTGAAATAGGGACACAGAAATCGCTGGCAGCTCGATTGGCGATAAGTTCCTCAAGCGGAATGTTGCCTTCAGTAGCTGCGTTATTTCCTTCTAATTCAGCATCAATAATTTCCCTTATACGGCCATGCCCTTTCAGAACGTGCTCGCATTCATGCCGAAGGACAAACCAGAAGTTATCAATACGATCATACCGAAGAGACATCGCGATAACTGGAGATTTCTGTAACCAGAAACACGCGCCATCAATATTAGCTGTGGGCAATGTCTCTACCACAACATACCGTACTCCAGCTTCTGCCAGGACCTTGGGCACGTGCCGTGCCTCTTCAGGATCAACCATGAGCAAGCGAAGTTTGTTTAGAGCTTCGCATAGCGATTTTTCCGAATACGGTACCGGAAGCACCATTTCTTTGGCGATCTGCCTTGCTCGAAATAACCAGGCCAACTGAGCTGGCTTTACCTCGTCATGGTTGTTGGTTTTCTTAGCCGCATGTGCAAGATGAGGAACTTCATCCAGGCTCTTGGCTTCAAAAAATTGAATAATCTGAGCCTCTAGTAGCACAGCACTGGCATCTGTTAGCCATCCTCGTTTAATCATTTCGCGAACAGGATATTTAGCCTGCAATCTCGCCTTCCGAGCGACATTGGGATCAGGATCACGCGCTTGAGAAAGCTCGTAGGCCTTCTGAAGGTTTGCAAAAAACTCTGCCGGTACGTCAAAAGCGCCCGCAAGAGCCTTTGCCATATCCGCTGTAATCCCACGCTTCCCTGAAACAATCATATTGACCGCTTGCTCAGGCACACCAAGAACATAGGCCAGATCACGCTGGCTCCAATCCCGTGCCTCTAGTTCCTCGCGAATGAAGTAACCAGGCGGTGGAATATCAGTCATATTATCTACCATCTGACGTTTCCTCCGTCTTAAGGGTGATAGTCGTCAACCTCTAAAATGGTCAACGTTGGTGGAGATTGAGAGTCATCCAGTGTAAAAATAAGTCTGTATTGATCATTAATTCTGATTGATCGTTGTCCCTCCCTGTCTCCCTTGAGCTTTTCATAGTGAAGACTTTTCCAATTCCTCAAAGTGCGTTCATCTGGCGCTGCTTCTAAAACTACAAGTTTGTCGCGACACGATTTGATGACACCAAACGGAAGCTTCGTTTCGAATGCCCGGTCTGTCTTGATAAGGGCAAGACGCGTGTCATGAAACTGTATTTTCATGCCCACTCCAGCTCACGCAGGGGAGTATGCCATGTTACTTTGACCATGTCAATAGACCACTGAACGTATATAGTTAAGTTGAACTTTCTACTTGGCACTCAAGCATAAAGGTCATATAATGCATTCATGAACAGATTAAGTCTTGAGAAGAGAGCGCAAATTCTTGGGATGATGGTTGAAGGGGTTTCCATTCGCGCCATCTCTCGCATGACAGGCGCGAGCAAGAACACCATAGTGAAGTTGCTGGCTGACGCTGGAGAAAGATTCTCAGATTATCAGAATGAAACGCTGCGAGATCTATCCTGTAACCGTCTTCAACTCGATGAGATTTGGAGCTTTGTCTATGCCAAGGCCAAGAATGTTGCTTGTGCCGTTGCTGCACCTGAAATCGCGGGAGATGTCTGGACCTGGACGGCTATCGATGCCGACACGAAGCTCGTTGCTTCCTGGTTAGTGGGAGATCGTAGTGGCGAGACAGCCTGCCGATTCGTGAACGATCTAGCAGGACGTCTGAAACACCGGATTCAGCTCACGACCGATGGATATAAGGCCTACCTCCAGGCTGTCGAAGAAGCATTCGGCAGCGATGTAGATTACGCCATGCTGGAAAAACTCTACAGCTCTCCACCTCAAGAAGGGCCCGTTCGTTATAGCCCTGGAGAATGCTGCGGAACTATTAGGCGAAAAATTATGGGGAACCCTGATTCAGAACACATTTCTACAAGTTACGCGGAGCGGCAGAATCTCACGATGCGGATGAGCATCCGGCGATTCACCCGTTTAACCAATGCGTTTTCTAAGAAGGTTGAGAATCATGTGTATGCCCTATCGATTTATTTCATGCACTATAATTTCTGTCGGATTCATCAAACTTTGCGGGTGACTCCTGCTGTGGAAGCCGGGGTTGCGGATCATGTGTGGAGCCTAGAAGAATTGGCAGGGTTACTTGAATCAAACTGACCCACTACCCAACCGCGGATCGTTCTTGAGAACCCCGCAGGACGTATCTTATAATGCGCCGGCTTTCGCAGGCGTGTCGCAATGTTTCAGATGGAAACTCTCAATGATTGAAAGCGACGTGTTCGTACAAGCCATGCAAGACATGGGGGTCAATTTTTTCACCGGTGTACCGGATTCGATCCTGGGTGGGATCATTGCGGAACTCATGAACCGCCGGCTCTACACCCCTGCCGTTCGGGAGGATGAAGCGGTCGCTATGGCTGCTGGCGCGTATATGGCCGGAAAAACGCCCGCCGTGCTCATGCAGAATTCAGGTCTCGGCACCTCTCTCAATACGCTCATTTCTCTGAATATGATTTATAAACAACCCTGTATACTGATCATTTCATGGCGGGGTCAAGGAGGAAAGGATGCTCCTGAGCATTTAGTGATGGGGGAAGTGATGCCGCAATTGCTCGATACCGTCACAATTCCACATCGTACCTTGACCGAAAAGACGGCCATCGAAGATTTCAGGTGGGTGGCCCAGACGTTCATGCGGCAACAGATTCCTGTCGCATTGCTCATCACCAAGGGCGTCGTGAAGGGGCTGCATCCGTGAACGTACACATGTCGTGCATCATCTGGTCGGTCGTCAATCGAACGGCATGGGTAGCCGTCAGCGTCAGTGATTCACGGTTGGCATGTGACGAGGTGGTGAGATGAGGCCCGAGCAAGGCACATTGATCAGCCGAGCGCAGGCCATGGCGGCCTTGTTGGAGCTGCTGACCGATCAGCCCGTCATTATCTGCAACGGATTTCCCTCGCGCGAGGCGCACAAGATCGCGGATCGTCCCACTCATTTCTATATGATCGGCTCCATGGGGAATGCCCCGGCGATCGCGCTCGGTGTCGCACTCGCAAAGCCGAATAAACAGGTGATTACCTTCGATGGCGATGGGAATGTCTTAATGGGAATGGGCACTCTCGCAACGGTCGGCGCGTTGAAACCGAAAAACTTTATCCATGTCGTATTCGACAACGAAGTGTACGGAACGACCGGGAACCAGCCCACGATCTCCAACGTGGTGCCACTGGAGAAAGTGGCGAAGTCGGCCGGCTACGTGAATGTGGAACGGGTACTTGATCGCGACGATCTCGTGTACGAGTTCAAAGACATGCTGAAGAAGAACGGGCCCAGCATGTTGCTCATCAAGGTGAACGAATTTGTGGAAGACGCTGGGCGTGTCTTGCACGATCCACCGGACATCACTCGCCGGTTCATGAAAGCGATTGAGGGATAGGGGGCGCTCGTCACGCTCCCTGAGAAGAGGAAGGATGAAAGAGTGGTTCTCCTGAATCCTGGGCCGGTGAACGTGTCCGAACGGGTACGGCAGGCATTGCTGAAACCCGATATCTGCCATCGAGAAGATGAATTTTCCGAACTGCTTCACCGCATCCAAGCCAAGCTGCTCAAGGCCTTTGTCCCCGGAGTTGAGTCGGAATACGTCGCCGTCGTGATGACTGGATCAGGGACGGCTGCCGTCGAAGCCGCCTTGATGTCGTCGCTCCCTCATGGCCGCCGTATGCTCATCCTCAACAACGGCGTGTATGGTGAACGGATGTCTCAAATCGTGGGCCTTAATCGTCTGGGGGTAAGCGAGTTGAAATATGAATGGACGGTTCAGCCCGATCCAGAAAGATTGCTTCTTGCCCTGCGACAGCATCAGGAAGTGCATGCCGTCGGCATGGTGCACCATGAGACCACCACCGGACTCCTCAATCCTGTCCACGAGATCGCCGAGATCGTCGATAATCAGAATCGGGTGTTTGTGCTCGATGCCGTCAGCGCTCTGGCGGGCGAGGCGATCGACATTGCACGGTCTCACATCTATATGGTGGCGGGGACGGCGGGCAAGTGTATTCAGGGGTTCCCAGGCGTCTCGTTCGTACTGGTGCGGAAGGGGTTCGTCGAAAAAATGCGCTCGTACCCGAAGCGCTCATGGTATCTCCATCTGACCCATTACATCGACAACGAGGGGCGAGGCACGATTCCCTTCACGCCCGCGGTGCAGGTCTACTATGCCTTCGACGAAGCACTCAACGAACTACTCGAAGAAGGCGTGGCCAATCGTATCCAACGGTACAAGAAGATGGCGACTCTGATCCGTGAACGAATGGCCACACTCGGTGTGAGGGCATTCCTCCCGGCGGAGCGGCAATCGAATACCATTACGGCCTATCACTTGCCGGACGGTGTGTCCTACCACGCGTTGCATGATCGCCTGAAGCAGCAGGGCTATGTCATTTATGCCGGTCAAGGCAACCTGGAAAACAAGATTTTCCGTGTGGCCAATATGGGGGCATTGTCCGAGGCGCAATTTGGCGGGTTTCTCGACGCGTTCGAACAGGTCTGCAAATCGGCATGAAGGCGGTCATCCTCGCAGCGGGAGTGGGAAAACGTCTGTGGGAGGTCACCCAGCATCGTCCCAAATGCCTCATCGAATTTGGCGGACGGTCACTCCTGCGTCGCTACCTAGAGTCGTTAGCTTCCGTCGGGATTCGCCGGGCGGAGATCGTCGTTGGGTACAAGCAGGAGATGATTCGCGCGGCGGTCGAGCAGGATGCGTGCGGCGTCAACGTCAAATTTCTGGTCAACGAACAGTTTCACAGAGGCAGTATTTCTTCGCTGTGGATCGCACGAACCGCGTTCGACGACGATACTATCGTGATGGATGCCGACGTGCTGTTCCATCGGGAAATTCTACGGCGTCTAGTATCGTCATCCTCTGAGAATGCGCTATTGATGGATGAGACGGTGAAGCAGACCGGAGAAGAATGCATGGTGGTAGCGACGGGAGGTCGAGTTGTCGCCCTGACAAAGAACATGCCGGAACAGTACGACTATGCCGGTGAAGGGGTTGGATTTCTTCGGGTTCGGCATGCCGACACGCCTCGTGTCGTTTCGTCGCTCCGTGACCACATCGACAGAGGATCGTGGGATATGGAGTACGAAGACGCGCTGCGGCAGTATTTTCAGGATGTGCGGGTCGGTTATGAACGGATCGGAGGATTGCCCTGGACCGAGATCGATTTTATTGAAGATGTAAAAAAAGCTGAATTGGAAGTTTTGTCCAGATTATGAGAAAGTCTTCACCATGATAAGCTGTCCGATGTGAAAGGCCCTGCGCAAAGAGCACTCCTGAACAGACACGGTTGTCTACGGGACTATGAGTAAAAGCACCCTTCAAAGAAGAGCAGAAATCCAAGGACTGGCGACGGCGATTCTGCTGCCGTCTGTCGGGGTATTCGGCGGTTCGATCGGATCGCAGGTCGGCGACGTGGGGCCTCTGACGAGCGTCGTGGGGATCGGGCTCTTTCAACGGACCGTGCTTACCTTGCAACGGGCGGGGATCCGTCAATTGATCGTCCTTTCCGGTTCCGAGGAGGAGCAGTTGAAACAGGTGCTCGGCAAAGGGCCGCGTGTCACGATTCCCGTTCGATGGATGCCGGTCCGTGAGTTTCCTCTCGACGATCCGCGGACATGGGAAGCGTTGGCGGCCGAAGTGTATGGCTTTGCGTTGGTTGCGAGCGTCAATAGTGTATTCTCTCGAGGGCTGATCGAACGGTTGCGGCGTGATGTCCAGGACGGTCAGGCCATCGTGGTCTCTCAAACCCCACAGAGGCAGATCGAGCAGCTCATGGTGCGGGGCGTGCGATCGAAGGTCCCGTCTGGTCGCCCGGCGATCTTCCCCCCTCTTCGTTTCGATGATCCGGCCTTGCGTGTCGCCGAGCTGGTGGTCGTGCCGGCAAGCCTGATGAGCGCTGTGAATCAGTCGGCGAGTGAGAAGGGAAGCCCTCCAATCCGGCAGTGGCTTGAGCGGGCCGCGGCGGATGGTCGAGTGCATGTCGTCTCGGCTGAAGAGAGGCGGGGGCATTGGTATCAACCCGTCCGAACCCTGGCTGACGTCCAAACAGCCGAGAAGAAGTTGTTCAATTCGCTCAAGGGGGAATTTGAAGGGTTCGTCGATCGCTATTTCAATCGTAAAGTCTCTCGCTGGTTCACGCGCCTGTTTCTCGCCATGGGGCTGTCGCCCAATTCCATCACGGTTCTTGCCGGATTAATCGGTCTGGTTGCTGCGGCAGGGTTTGGGATGGGCACGTACGGTGCCGGTATTGTGGCAGCCCTCTTGTTTCAACTGGCAGCCGTGGTTGATTGCTGCGACGGCGAAGTCGCGCGGTTGACCTTTACCGAGTCGCCCTTTGGTGCCTGGCTCGATATTGTCTTGGACAACATCGTGCATATGGCGATTTTTGCGGGCATTGCTGTAGGACTGTATATGACCCACATGGGACAAGTGAACGACTGGGTTCCTCTCGCGCTGGGCGTCGCCGCGGTGTTCGGCAACGGCCTCTCATTGTTACTTGTCGAAAAGGCGCAAAAGATTAAAACCGCGAGTGGCTGGAGAACCCCTGCTCATGCAGCCTGGGCGGACGTCATGTTGAAAAATGTCGCCAGCCGAGATTTCTCAGTAACGTTGGTGGGCTTTGCACTGTTCGATCAACTCTATTGGTTTCTACTCTTTGCTGCAGCCGGCTCCTTGCTGTTTGCCGGCGCCATGGTCTGGGTCATCCGCTCAGTTGCGGTCTCGTCTCCTCGGCCATAAATGCCGCGTTCTCCATCCGACTAACGTGCCGACTAACGTGTTGCGCTATATCCTACTCGCCGTTGGCCTCATCGTTCTGAGCCTGCTTGTGTGGCATATCGGCCCTACCAATATCTATGAGGCCGCTACACGACTCGGTCCGACAGCCTTGCTCGCCCTCCTGATCCCCTCTGTCATCATGTATTCCGTTGAAGCCTACGGGTGGAAAGTGGTGTTGGGAAGAGCGGCACAAAGGATTCCGTTTTGGCGACTGCTGACGATTCGGACCGCCGGCGAGGTGGTGAATATGACCACTCCGGCCTACCTGGGGGGCGAACCGGTGAAAGCCTTTCTGCTCAAAAAGTACGACGTTCCCATGGCAGAGGGGGCTGCTTCCGTCGTGATCGCGAAGACGACCATGACGATTGCCGAAGTGTTCTATATCCTCACGGGGATCGCCCTTGCCTTTTGGATTGTGGGTGCCGGGAGCTCGGCGGGGCAAACGATCACGGCGGCACTGTTGAGCGTCGGGCTGCTGGTGTGTTCAATCACGGGGTTTGTGTTTATCCAGCAGCGTGGACTCTTTGCATCGATTCTGTCATTGGTCAAGAAATTGGGGTTGCGGATTCGGTCTCTGGAAGCACAGGAAGAGCACCTGCGCTCGATCGACCAGACGATTCGAAATTTCTACAGCCACCATCAAAAGGCCTTTTATGCGTCGATGGCAGTGTACTTTTTGGGCTGGATGGCCGAATCGATGGAAGTCTTTGGGATCATCTATTTACTTGGCGGTTCGGTGAGTGTGTTGTCCGCTTTAGCTATAGGAGCGCTCGCGGTGTTCATCAAGGGCGGATCCTTCTTCATCCCCGGCAGCCTGGGCGCCCAAGATGCCGGCAATCTCCTGTTGCTCCAAGCCTTCGGCTACAATGACGTGACGGGGATCACCTTCGCGCTCTTGCGACGGTTCCGTGAGCTCGTATGGATCGGCATCGGGCTGTTGTGTTTGGCGACAGTTGGAAAAGGCAGGATACCCCAGGATCAAGAGATTGAAAATCCTTCCTGAGTGATCGTTCGGAGCCGCTCGATCATACGATCCCAGACAAACCCGTGGAGCCGAAAATCCGCCGCCCGCTCTACTTTGTGAAACTGAAGCCCTATTCGATTTCCTTGGACCCATCGGACCTCGGCCTCTTCGACCGGGAGTGACTGTGCCTGATCCGGGAGGATCAGCTGTACGCGGAGGGTGGTTCGCTGTGGCGCGGCACCGGCGCACTCGATTGTACAGCCGAACACCGTGAGGTTCGTTACCTTCCCTTCCGCGATCCTTTCCGCATCGGAAAACATCACAGGGTACTGCACGGCGAGCGGGACTCGATAGTGGTGTCGAAAATAAGGACGTGTCGGTTCCACGGTGGCCGAGTGTAATCGGTCGTGCGTGGCAGAATGAATCCCCCTTTTGCGGGGACGAAGTGGAATCCTTGAGGTGTTCCTGATCCCATTCAGAGTGAGAGTCGTGCCCATTTAGGCGGAGTAGTGCCTATTGAGGTGTTCGCGTTGAAACTGGATTATATGTCGGATCAGCAGTTCTCGATCCTGATTGGCCATCCTGACGAACCGGCCATGAAGGCGATACGTGTTGAGTGGGTAGGGGATGGGATCAACACGCAACACTTCGAGGTAGGACTTAAAGAGTACCTTGCCGGGGAGAAGCAGGGTGCAGGAGAGAATTTCGTTCACCTCGAAGGTCTGGTTGAGTGTGACGCCGATGCCGCCGCCGCTGATGTTGACGGACCGCTGGATGAGGGTTGCCTCCGCCTGGTTGCTCTCAGGCTGAAGACAGATGGGCAAGGTGACGGTGATGCGATAAAACTCGCGGCGATCTTTCCCAGTTGGCTGCGAAGCCGGCTTGTCCGATGGCATGGCGCGGAAGAGTATAGCAAAAAGCAGGATGAATAGAATGAGTCGTAATTGAAAGGCGCGCGTAGATGCTTAAGACAAATCAGGATAGTTCCTCGTATCCATCACCTGATACCAGCGTCGGAGGTGCTTCAGACTGGGAAATCGTGTTTTTCCGCTGAACAGGTAGTTGCCGAGTACGCCGTAGAGATTGTAATCGACGAACAACGGGCGATCGGTCAGCAGAAACGGCGAAGCCGCTAACATATCGTCGATCGGCTTCAAGAGTTCCACAAACTGAGTGCACAGATACTGTCGGTGGGCGGTCCATTCTCGGAGGCATCCTCTTCCGAATTTCCGTTCTTTGTGGCGAATGAGCATCGTCCGTTCGATGAGAGGGCGGGTTGGAATCACATACGTATCGTTCACTTTGAATCCCACCGACTCCAAATCGTTTTCGATATAGCGTGAGAGAATCAGCTGCAGCCCATCGAGGTTTTTAGGAAACAGGTTAAGCCGATAATGCCGATCTACATAATGCGCGACCTTCTGTCCGAAATCTGTCAGGTCACAGATGGCGTGCTTCCCGTCGATAAGGCAGGGTACCGTGTGACCCTGGCCCTTCGTCGCTTTGATGATCGGAGTCCGATCATGGTAAGCGATGTTGTGGAGCCGAAACGGAATACGATGGCGTGTCAGGATGTGCCTGATCGTGATGCAGAAGGGAGACCAAGGAAACTGGATGAGGGTGAGCATGGAGTTCTTATGAACCAGGCGAGGAAAAACCGCAAGCGCCGATGCGCGTGTCAGCAACTGCGGGTGCTTAAAGAGGACGATATCAGCGAGATCGGCGGGATCATTTGAATCCGCCGTCGATCCGAATCAGCCGTCGCATGGGGGATGATTACCTGCACGAGCGATCCGTATTTGACCCGTGTGCCTTGGTTCGATATCCTGCGCCGCCATGGAGATCGAGGCCATTCGAGCATGTATTCGAAAGGGCAACTTCTATGTCACAGATCACGCGCTCACCGAAGGTTTCAAGGATGGAATCAGTGTGGCTGACATGCTGCGAGTCATCGAGGCAGGGAAAATCATCGAACGTTATCCGGCAAGACGGAGGTGCCTGATCTATGGGCACAATGCGGCTGCGATTCCTGTGCATGTTGTGGTAGACTTCAGCGCGGGGCGAGCGGTAGACATCGTCACCACCTACATTCCCCAGCGGGACCAATGGATAAAAGGTCAAGTACGAAAAAAACGAAAGCGGTAGCCAGGAAGTCTTGTCCTCAGTGCGGGACGGCCATGCGCCGGGGCAGGACGACCTTGCACTTCGAGCGGGGCGGATTTTATGCCGACGTGGAGAATGTGAGCGCAATGCTCTGTGGTCGTTGCGGGACGAGAAGTGTGCATAGCATGACAGCGCTCAAGATCAGCGATGCCGTCGAGAAACTGTTTCGCGCCGGTAAAGACCTGGATATGACCGGCATTTCCTTCCACAAACTTGCCAGCTAGAACTCCTCCGGATCCGAGGTCCATCTCCTTTCGTTCGTGCCATCGGCTATCCGTTCTTTGCAGGCGCCACCAGCCATACGTCCCCGCTTTCGCTTGCCGGCGAGCCGAATGGGTTGTGAAAAGAATGAGGAATGTTAGTCCCCTGTATCCATTTCCTGATGCCAGCGTCGCAGGTGTCTCACAGATTGGGTAATTTCGTCTTGCCGTTGAACTGGTAGTTGCCGAGTACGCCGTACAGATTGTAATCGACGAACAACGGGCGATCGGCCAGAAGAAACGGCGAAGCCGCCAGCATGTCGTCGATCGGCTTCAAGAGCTCTGCAAACTGGGTGCACAGATACCGTCGGTGGGTGGTCCATTCCCGGACACATCCTCTTCCGAACTTCCGCTCCTTGTGGCGAATGAGCATCGTCCGTTCGATAAGGGGGCGGGTTGGAATCACATACGTATCGTTCACCTTGAATCCCACCGACTCCACATCGTTTTCGATATAGCGTGAAAGAATCAGTTGCAGTCCATCGAACTCTTTGGGAAAAAGGTTAAGCCGATAACGCCGATCCACGTAACGCGCAACCTCCTGTCCGAAGTCCGTTAGATCACAGATGGCGTGCCTCCCGTCGATAAGGCAGGGCACTGTATGACCTTGCCCCTTTGTCGCTTTGATGATCGGGGCTCGGTCATGGCAGGCAATATTGTGAAGCTGAAACGGAATACGATGGCGTGTCAGGATGTGCCTGATCGTGATGCAGAAGGGAGACCAAGGAAACTGAATGAGGGTGAGCATGGAGCTTATATGACCGAAGCGAAGGGAAACATCAAGATCAGGAGGACAGCGGCTATGCTGCCTTCGGGTTCGGTCACGTTCTGTCGGCTTGCCGTCACGGTTCGTCCAGAAAATTGGTCAACTCTGGAGCAAACATAGCAATCTTACTTATCGGCTCGAACATAAAGGGTCCCAGCTCTGTGTGGTCATCCCAAAGAAGCCGTTGTGTCCGATGGCATGGCGGGAAGGAGTATGGCAAAAAAAGTGAACGGAAAGTCCATACGTTTGTTCCGTGCTCACGAGTGGCATGTGTGATTGATTGGAATTGTCTGACGAAAGGACAGTGCTCGATGTATGTGCTTAGGGAAGTCATCAGCATGGTCGCACCCGTACGGGTGCGACCATGCGTTCCTAATTATGATTTAACTGACCGAGGCGGGGGTCAAAACACGTTCTTCCGTTTCTGTTAGGGTAAGACTCATGTGCCGTTTCAAATAGGCCTTCGTTGCCAGGCGGGACTGCCGATTTGAAACAACCGAATTCGCCACTATACATACATTGTCCCACTCCTTGTTTTTCTTCTTCCAATCAACGGAGTTGAGATCCAAGAGCCGAGCTTTCCAGCCCAGGGGCTCTTCCTTCATGAGTTCAGCACCGAGGGCTCCTAAAGCACGAAGAACAACGGAATGAGATGCAATTGTTTCTTGCCTTAATTCCAGAGCCTGGAGCTCGCCTCGCTGAACTTTTGCCCAATCAGGCATCGCTTTGGCCAGGGCAGTCCAATAGTCAACCGCGATGTGCAACATCTCATTATGTGAAATCTCTTCATTCTCTCGGGTATACTTCAGCAGTTCCTCATTAGCATCGTACAAGGCAGCGAGACTAAAGAGTTTTTTTGACCGGATTGGTAGTGAGACGGCGTCCTTGTCGACCATCCCCTTGAAGACGGCCACTTTTTCTGAAACGTCGAGAGTTACCGCAGCTAACGGATCTCGTTTGTCGAACAAAATGTCGAGTGACTTCGAAGTTTTCACGACAAACCGATTCAAATCCGAAAACATTTGTTGAACGCGCTCACGACTTTCATAGGGGAAGAGAAGTACCGAAATTGTTTCTTCACCCAGAGAAGGATTCGCTCTTATTGCATGGGCAATGGCTGCACACCTGTGCTGGCCATCGTTAATAACGAAGTTGGCGTCCTCGAACTCCATCTCCAAGAATCCCAGACTTGAGCTATCGACGGGACGGAACATAACTTCACACTTGTAGGATGCAGTGATTGACGAGAAAAGATACCCGTCCTCATTGTCGAGAATGTATTTCGCAATGTCTGGAACACGGTTCTTGTTGAGAATTCGCTGTTCACGTTCCTCGGGAGTGAATTCTGCCCAATCTCGGAACGTGAACATTTTTGGTATCACGTTTAGCTTCATAAGACAGGAGTAATAGGTTCGCTGACCAAGCGCTCCCTGCATTGCTGGAAAAGTGACTTTCATGATGGAACCTCCTATTAGAGCTCTATGGTCTGGAATAGAGCGCCCATCGCTCAAACCAGTTTTTGCGAGCTCGTGAATGTACTACAAAGAGCTCATATTATTAATGTCAAGAGCTCATAATTTAATTAATGGGAGCTCTATTATTTTTGATCTTATGTGGGATCTCTAGTTGCAATTGGATGAAAGATCGTCAGTGTGCCGCCGCATGAGCTCAGTGGCTTTGGCTCAGCCAGCTCGTAGTTTCTCTGCTTTTAAAATTACAATCCGACCCGGTTCCGCCAGGAATTAGATATCGTCTCCCAGCTTTGCCTTCTTGAGCAACGCTTTTGGTAGGTGGATAACCTGAGCGCTACCAATGCAAACAATTCCTGCTTTCATGTGAATCTCTGGAACTGCTCCCATCAGTAATTGCTCCGTGAGCTGAACGCAAACTATGAACCATTCTCACCGAGCTCGCTGATGGTGTCTCCCGAGGGGTGTGACCAGGTTTGCCCTTAACTGCGCGCGTCGAACGAGCACCGCCCTTGATTTGACAATACGATCAATCCCGCGTGCCGCGTTCCGCGAGCACAAAGGGCAGCCTGGTCACGCCCGCTTCTTTCTTTTATGTTAGGATGCCGCGCATGAACGTGGCGGTGAATCTGCTCTGGATACTCCTCTCACTCCTCGGTGCGCTGGCGCTTGCCCACGTGGTCGGCGTCGTCAATCCGAACGAGAAGGTAAATGGCCTCTGGCTCGTCGTGGCGGCGGCTTGCATCTATGTGCTGGCCTATCGGTTCTATGGGCGATGGATTGCCAAGCGTGTCGTCGGACTGAATAATCAGCATGTGACGCCGGCAGTGCGGTTGAATGATGGCGTCAATTTCCACCCCACCAACAAGGTCGTGCTCTTCGGGCACCACTTTGCGGCGATTGCCGGGGCTGGACCCTTGCTCGGGCCGGTGCTGGCAGCGCAATTTGGATTCATGCCGGGGTTTCTCTGGCTGGTGATTGGCGCGGTGCTGGCCGGGGCGGTGCAGGATTTCATCATCCTGGTAGCTTCCATGAGGCGCAACGGGCGCTCGCTCCCTGAGATTGCGCACGATGAATTGGGCTCCATTACCGGCACGGCAACGGCGGTGGCGGTCCTCTTTATTGTCGTGGTTGCACTGGCGGGATTGGGGTTTGCCGTCGTGAATGCTCTCTATCACAATGCCTGGGGCACGTTTACGATTGCGACGACGATTCCGATCGGCTTCCTCATGGGCTTTTATCTCCAGAGGTTTCGCCCAGGCGCGATCGCGGAGGTGTCGGTGCTCGGGGTCGTTCTATTACTGGCCGCGGTGCTCTTCGGTCGTGTCGTCGCACAGTCGGCCCATGCGTGGCTCTTCGAGTTCGATAAGCCGGCGCTGATCTGGCTGCTGGCCGGCTATGGCTTTCTCGCCTCGGTGTTGCCGGGCTGGATGTTGCTGGTGCCGCGCGGTTATCTCTCGACATTTATGAAACTCGGCGTCGTGTTCTTGTTGGGGTTCGGCGTCATCTTCATGGCCCCAACGATCGAGATGCCGCGTGTGACGACCTTCGTCAATGGTGGCGGACCGATTATTCCCGGTACGCCCTTCCCCTTTCTCTTCATTACGATTGCCTGCGGAGCGATCTCGGGCTTCCACTCCCTCGTCTCGTCAGGCACGACGCCGAAGATGATCGAGCAGGAGTCGCAGGCGGTGGTGGGATACGCGGCGATGCTGCTGGAAAGTTTCGTCGGTGTGATGGCGTTGATTGCGGCCTCAGTGCTGATTCCCGGCGATTACCTGGCGATTAATACGACGTTGAGTTCGGATGCGCTGGCGGCCATGGGTTTCGCGCCGTCTCGGATTGCTGAATTGTCACAGATGGTCGAAGTGAATGTAGCGGGGCGTCCTGGCGGCGCGGTGTCCTTGGCAGTCGGAATGGCGTCCATCTTTTCAGCGCTACCCGGCATGTCGGGCTTGATGGCCTATTGGTATCAATTTGCGTTGGTGTTCGAGGCGTTGTTCATCCTCACGACGATCGATACGGGGACGCGCGTGGCGCGGTATCTCATTCAAGAAATGGCCGGGCGGGTCTACGCGCCTTTTCGCCGAATGGGCTGGGTGCCGGGCGTGATGTTGAGCAGTGGTCTGGTCGTGGGAGCCTGGGCCTATTTGATCGGGACAGGGAGCATTTCGACGATTTGGCCGATGTTCGGCGCCGCGAATCAGTTGTTGGGTATGCTGGCGCTCTGCATTGGGACGACGGTGTTGATCAAGATGTGGAAGTCGCCCTATCTGTGGGTGACAGCGCTGCCGATGCTTTTCGTGGGTATGATTACATTGACTGGATCGTATGAAATGTTTTGGATGTTCTTGAAGAAAGCCGGAACATTGGCGGCAGGACAGGCCTTTACGCTCTATCTGGACGCGGTGTTGGTGGCATTGGTAGCCGTGCTGGGCTTGATCGTCTTGAGCGACAGTATCAGGCAGTGGTATGGCTACGTGGTCTTGAAGAAGCCGTTTACGAGCAGCGAGGTAGTGGTGTCGGCGGGTGGAGGGTCAGCAGGGCGGATGCAGACGGCAATTCATGGCGATGCTGAGAAGGGCTTTAAGTTGCCGCATGGGACTGGCTGTTGCTGAGGGCAGCATGGTTAATCTCCCTTGCTCGCGCCCCGCGCACACTTGATCTATCGAATTGCAAAATTATGGGCGGCGCTCGGTGCATGCGCGCAGTGGAAGATCAACCATGCCGCCCTGCCTAGGTTAGGGAAAAGAAGGAGGAGATCGTGGCTGATCAGTTTTCATTCGACGTGGTGTCGGAAGTGAATATGCAAGAGCTGAAGAATGCACTGGATCAGGTGACGAAGGAGATCAAGCAGCGGTTTGACTTCAAGGATTCGAGGACGGAGATCACGCTGAAGGAAAAGGAAAAAGAGTTGGTCGTTGTCTCCGACGACGAGTACAAGCTGAAGGCGGTGCAGGAAATTATCAAGGTCAAATGTGTGAAACGCGGCGTATCGCTGAAAGCGTTCACACAGGGCGCGATTGAGCCTGCATTGAGCGGGACTGTGCGGCAGGTGGCGAAGATTCAAAGCGGTTTGGCATCGGACAAGGCCAAGGAGATCACGAAGGCGGTCAAGGATTCAAAATTGAAAGTGCAAGCACAGATTCAGGGCGAGCAGGTACGGGTGTTGGGAAAGAGCAAGGATGAATTGCAGTCCGCGATCGCCTTTTTGAAGGGCAAGGATTTTGGGATCGATCTGCAGTTTATGAACTATCGCTAGGCAACGTGTAAGCCCTCATGCGAAACCTCGTTGCGGCCTTCGTTCTTGCAGCTACCCTCTTCGGCTGCAATCGCAGCGATCCGATCGTCGTCATCCAACTCCATCCGAACAAACCGGATATCATGTATGTGGCGACGAACGACTATATCTATAAGACCCGTGACGGCGGGCAGACATGGAGAAATCTGTCTAGAGGAATGAGTTATTCCCGTGTGATCGCGATGGCAATCGATCCTGTTTATCCAGCGACGGTCTATGCAGGCACGAAAGGCGACGCCGTCTACAAGAGCCATGATGGTGGGCAGCGCTGGGCCTCGATGCGTGCCGGGCTTGATGATGCGACGATCACCTCCGTGGTGAATCAGTTTCTCTTTGATCCTGCCGACGCGCAGCACATCTTTCTTGCCACGACGATGGGCGTGTTCGAAACTAAAAACGGCGGCGAACAATGGACGAAGAAGATGGAGGGTATGAAAGAGGTATTGATGGTCGTGACGCTGGGCATGGATCCGGCCAGGCCGTCCATTCTGTACGCTGGAACCAGCGGCGGAGTCTACAAATCGATCGATCAGGCCGGCCATTGGGAAAAAGTGAACAACGGACTGGTTCCTTCAGACATGCTGAAAACGTCGCGAGCGCTGAACGTCACCTCGATACTGGTCGATCCATACGAGCCCGATACCGTCTATGCGGCCACGCTCGCGGGGCTGTATAAATCAACGGATGCGGGGAAAGCTTGGAAGCGAATCGGAGCGGCGCTTGCCGATCAGATGATTGTTGCTATGGTGCTCGACAGAACGCGTCGAGGTGTGATCTACATCACAGGCCGGGATGGAGTGCATCGAAGCGAAAATGCCGGTGCGACATGGAAGCTTGTCAACAGAGGGTTTGTGACCACCAACATCAGAACAATCGCACAAAGCGCAACGGATCCGATGGTCTTCTATGTCGGCACGAACGGCAGCGGTTTGTATCGCAGCAAGGATGCGGGGGAGACTTGGGAGGTGATGCCCGCGATCAGAGATAAACCGTAAGGATCAGGCTAGCGTCTCCGGCTGTTCAGATCAGAATCTCCAATAGAAGCACCGACGCCGCGTTGCGGAAGCGTGGAAGTCCCCTCACGATTTTGCGCGCTGTCGATTTCAAACCCGGTGCTGCTGGACATTGAGGTGTCCTGTATATCTGTCCCTGGCCGATGCGGGAGTTGGCTCTCGTGAATATCATCCCCTCTGCGCGGGCGAAGCGATTCGTTCACGTTGCTGTAAGGGGATACTGATGCCCCGATGTCCGCACCAAAGTTGGCGTTCAGTTTACTGTCTTCGATATCGCTGCCGATTCGTGAGCGCAAGGTCGTGTCTTGAATCTCCATCCCGGTCGGTGCTGATGACGGTGGCCTTTTGGCTTTGAACTCTTTCTTGATCGCCTCTTCATCCTCTTGGATCTGCGCTTTGGCCCGGCCGCTGGTTTCATAGTCGACTTCGCTGAGACCTTGCTGTGCATTGTTCAACTTACCAAGACGTTCCTTGAGTCGAAACAGATCTGCGCGTGCACCTGCGACGGTTCCGACAATTTCGCTGAGCGTAAATTGTCGAGCAAACGTGCCGAGCTTCGGACCTTGTGCGGGGCCACCGCCCAAACCACCTGGTCCCGACCCAACGCCGAATCCAGCGGAATTGAAAATGCCTTTTTGTTGTACGGCTTTGAGTATGTAGTTGGCCTCATCGATCAAATCGAGGATTTCTGTGGGTGCGTTGTTGTCGGTCAAGCAGCATGAGACGAACGTCCGATAGCGATCTGAAAACTTGGAGGCTGCATTCTGCAATTCCACGATTTTTATCGGATCGCGGTCGGGGAGCTCGAACCCCTGTTGGCGTGCACTTTCCCTGAACGATTCTGCCGTCTGTTGGTCGTAGAGGGGCTCACAACCTGAGCTTTTTTTCGTTGAAATCTGCTGGTCGGGTGTCTTGTTCGAGCACCAATAGACCGGTGCTGGTTGGTTGAGCGGATTATCAGGATTAAAGTCCTTCGCACCGGCTTCTTCTAAGCAGAGGAGCGGAACGATGAGGAATAGGAGAGGTCTTGCGTGTGAGCGAACCGGACGGTATGTACACATGAAAACATTCTCTAATTGAAACCCCTTGAAGTCAACGAAACTCTACAATTTTGATCGGCTAGGAATGTCTCGGTATTGATCATAGGGTCAAGTGACGTAGATCATTGTAATTAAAGAACAAACTGTTCTGACGCCGTCTATTTCTCGTGGCAATGTATGCCCATTTTCCGCCTGATTGGCAGCTTGCGTAAGTTACCGAAAAGTCAGTTGACAACCAAGAATGCCAGAGTATACTTCGTCTGACGTGGGTAAAAGTGGAGGCTAGTGGGTAATAGTATTATTTATGAGAATTTTCATCTCCCTGTGCTTGGACAAGAAGCGTGTTTCTGGCTTCTTTCTGGCCAGCCAGCCACTATTTTGGACTGTACGGTGGGATATGGTGGGCATGCAGAAATGCTTCTTATGTCTAGCTCAACTGGAACAACGGTCATTGGGTTAGATAAAGATTTTCAAGCCATTGATTTTTGTCGGAGGCGTTTGAATCGCTTTGGAGGCTGGATTGTGTTGCGACAAGGAAGCTATCGAGACTTGAAGTCGCATCTTACTGAAATTGGTATCGCGACAGTCGATGGTGTGCTCTTCGATTTTGGGGTTTCATCTCCACAGTTGGACGATCCGTCGCGAGGTTTCAGCTTTCAGCGAGAAGGTCCACTTGATATGCGTATGGACCAAACGATTGGGGAAACTGCGGCCGATCTGGTGAACCATCGTCCTGAGCACGAGCTCGCAGACATAATTTTTCAGTATGGTGAGGAGCGATATGCCAGGCGAATTGCTCGAGCAATCGTTCGGGAAAGACAATGTCGCTCAGTCGAGACCACGGGAGCGCTCGTTTCCATCATCGTTCAGTCCGTGCCGGCGTCATATCGCCACGGACGGATTCATTGCGCAACGCGGACATTTCAGGCGCTTCGCATTGCGGTAAATCATGAGCTGGATTTCTTGGAATCGTCGCTTCGAGATGCAACCGAAGTGCTGGCTTCAGGGGGACGGATCTGCGCAATTTCTTTTCATTCCCTCGAAGATCGTATCGTCAAGCATACATTCCGGTCCCTCTCACAAGGGCCGGAAGCGACTCTTTCAATACTTACCAAGAAACCGGTCTGTCCTTCTGAAGCAGAGTGTGAGGCAAATCCCCGATCGCGAAGCGCTAAATTACGGGTCGCTGAACGTCAACCGAAAATGGGGCTTTTATGAAGGCCTTCGCCGTTTTTCTAGGACTCTGTCTCGTGTTCGTGTTTGTGTGGGAGCGCGTAGACGTGGTTCGGATCGGTTATCAAATCGAGCGGTTGAAGCGTGACAAGACGGTGCTGGAACGTCAGCGGGATGAGCTCCGGGTCAAGTTTTCCACACTGAGCGCCTCTGACCGGATCGCGAGATTGGCGACCGAAAAACTCGGCATGAGTCTGCCTCAACAAGGGCAGATTATTGTGGTTCAGTCCAGACCAGTTCAGTTCAGACCAACCGATGTCCATCGTCCAGATGTTGTGCCGGTTGAGCTGAAAATCGCCAAAAATTATCTTCCCAGCGGGAGGTTCTAGTGACCGGCTCTATTTCTCGCGGTCGTCGGTATGGGCTGTTGCTGCTGTTGCTTTGTGGTTTTGGAGTGGTTCTGTTCCGATTGTTCACATTGCAAGTGTTGCAAGCAGCTGAACTCTCGGTCAAAGCGGATCGGCAGCATCGAAAGACGGTATCGCTGGAAGGGGCGCGCGGCACGATTGTCGACCGACACGGCAAGGTTTTGGCTATGAATGTAGAAGTGCCGTCGGTATTCGGAGTTCCAAACGCATTAGATAGCCCTCTCAAGACCGCTCGGCAGTTGTCGCCGATTCTGCATGTGCAGACCGATGAGTTGGAACGAAAACTTCGACAGGATCGGAGTTTCGTGTGGTTGGCTCGAAAGTTGGATCCTGAGCAGGGGCGGCGACTCGATCGTTTGTCGTTTGATGGAATTGGGATTGTGATGGAAGGGAGGCGATTTTACCCCAAAGGATCACTCCTGGCTCATGTGTTGGGTTTTTCGGGAATGGACGGTGAAGGTTTGGAAGGTGTCGAGCATCGCTACGAATCGTACTTGCGTGGTGAGAAGAGGATGATGGTGCTGCAGCGTGATGCCTTAGGACGTACGGTGTTCCCCAGGGGCGTGACTGAACGGAGTCCGACGCCCGGTCAAAGCCTCATGCTGACGATCGATGAGGTGATTCAGTATATCGCTGAGAGAGAGCTTGAGGACGCAGTTGGCCGTGCGCAGGCAAAGTCAGGAACAGTGATTGTGCTTGATCCAAAGACGGGAGCAGTGTTGGCTATGGCGGTGAGTCCGCGATTTGATCCCAATGCCGTGTCGGCTCTTGGCCCTGATCGCTGGCGGAACAAGGCGCTTACGGATGCCTATGAGCCGGGGTCCACTATGAAGGCGATGATGGCTGCGGCTGCCATTGAGGAACGAGTGGTCAGGCCGAATACGATGGTCTTCGGGGAACATGGTCATATGACGATCGCGAACACCGTGATTCATGATCATGAGCGACTAGGATGGGTGTCTTTTGCTCAGGTGATTCAGAAGTCCAGCAACATCGGGGCGGCGAAGATCGGTATGGCGCTGGGAGAACAGCGGCTCTATCGATATCTCCAGGCATTCGGTTTCGGACAGCGAACGGAGATCGACCTTCCCGGGGAGGGGGCCGGATTGGTGAGAAATCCAAGAGACTGGGGCCGGCGTTCGGTTGCGTCTATTTCCATGGGGCAAGAGATCGGTGTCACGCCGCTTCAAATGGTAGCTGCGGTCGCGGCTATCGCAAACGGAGGCGTGTTGATGAAACCATACGTGGTTTCAGAAGTACGAGATGCTGACGGCCACATCCTTAGACAGGTACCTCCTCAAGCCAAGCGACAGGTCATTTCTCCGGAAACAGCCCGGAGCGTGACGAAGATTCTTGAAGGTGTCATTACGGACGGCACCGGGGCCAAGGCGGCTATCCGTGGGTTCCGGGTGGCCGGAAAAACCGGTACGGCCCAAAAGATCGACCCACGAACAGGTACCTATTCAACCTCTCGGTTTGTTGCGTCCTTCACGGGGTACGTACCGGCAGACAATCCTCAGCTTGCCATGATCGTGGTGATCGATGAACCTCAAGGTGATGCGTGGGGTGGAGCTGTCGCTGCTCCCGCGTTTAGTCGTGTCGGAGAACAGGTGTTAAGCTACTTAGGCGTGTCGTCGAATGAGCCTGTCACCCTGGTGATGGCTTCGCGGAAATCGTGATCGTATTTGGACATGTCGATGACCTTGGCAACTCTGCTTCAGGCCCTTGAAGGACAGGTGAAGATTCTTGATCGTCGTGGAAATTTAAACGTGTCTATAAACTCGATTACCGATGATTCTCGGTCCGTTTCGACCGACAGTCTCTTTGTAGCCGTCAAAGGCGAGCGGGTCGATGGGCATGAATTTATTCCGGCGGCGGTGAGAGGAGGCATGGTCGCATTGGTGTCGCAACAGCCGGTGAGTGGGGTATCTCTTCCATTCGCCCGCGTTGACGACTCCAGAAAGGCTCTCGGTTTGCTGGGGAGCCGCTTCTATGGACATCCCTCATCGCATATTCGGATGATCGGCGTGACTGGGACGAACGGGAAAACCACCACCACATATGTCTGCAAAACGCTTCTGGAAGCCCTAGGTCGCCCAGTAGGGTTGATTGGAACAGTCGTCTATCAGATCGGTGAACGCACGATACCGGCAACGCACACGACACCTGGTTCTCTTGAACTGCAACAGCTGCTTGCCACGATGGTCGCCGATAGGTGCACAACCGCAGTAATGGAAGTGTCCTCTCACGCCCTGGCGCAGGATCGCACGAGCGGATGCGAATATGACGTGGCGGTCTTTTCAAATCTGACTCAGGATCATCTTGATTTTCACAAGACCATGGAGGAGTATTTTCAGGCAAAACTGAGACTTTTTACAGGATTGCAGAGAGGGCAGAAGGCGAATAAGCGAGCGATCATCAATGTCGATGACCCCTATGGAAGTCGGATTGTCGAGCGAAGCCCTGCCCCGGTTTGGACCTATGCATTAAAGACCAAGGCGGATCTGCGTGCTGAAGCGGTGCGGTTGTCTCTTCACGGAACAACTTTTACCGCAGCGACTCCGGTCGGAAGCTTCTCCATCGAGAGTCATCTCGTGGGAGAGCACAATGTCTACAACTTGCTGGCTGCCATTGGGGTTGCGCTCCACGAAGGGGCCACACCTGCGCAAATTTGTGAGGCTGTGGCAAGGATCATGAATGTGCCGGGACGGTTCGAGCGTGTGATCGCGGGCCAGCCGTTTACGGTGGCCGTGGATTACGCTCACACCGAAGACGCGCTCGTCCGATTGCTGATGGCGGCACAAGCAGTGAAAACCGGACGCATCATCACGGTCTTTGGCTGCGGTGGAGATCGTGACCGGGGAAAGAGGCCGAAGATGGGAGAAGCGGCCGTGCGCTATAGCGATGTCGTGATATTGACTTCGGACAACCCCAGAACCGAGGACCCTCTCTCAATTCTGGAACAAGTCGAAGTCGGGGTGATCGAAACGTTGCGGCAACGGCCACATGTACGGTACAAAAAAGTGCCTGATCGGCGAGAAGCCATTGAGGAGGCGGTGCGGGAGGCCCAGAGTGCGGATATGGTTTTGATTGCCGGTAAAGGGCACGAAGACTACCAGATCATCGGTACAAAAAAGATTCATTTCGACGATCGCGAGGTGGCACGCAATGCCATCGAACGACTCGGAACCCGCGTCTAGCTCACGGGTGCAGGGGCCAGTCGGTGCACGGAAGCATCAGATGACTCTGTTTACCGTTGAAGAAGTGCGGGAAGTGGTCAACGCGAAAGTCTTGGCCGGTGAAGGGGCCGGTTGGGCAACGTGCCGTATCCGGCGGATCAGCCCGGATACTCGGTCTCTTCAACCTGGAGATCTCTTTCTCGCACTGAGCGGAGATCGATTCGACGGCCACGACTTTGTGGCCACAGCGTTGTCGCGCGGAGCGATGGGAGCGATCGTGCTCGATTCCTACGATGTGTCGGTGCTCGTCTTAAAGCGCGGCTCGAAGAGAACCCAACCATTTATCTTCGGCGTCAGCGACCCACTCTGTGCTTACCAGCAGCTGGCCGCGTACCACCGAAGCCGATTTCAAATCCCCGTCGTTGCTGTCACGGGAAGCAACGGCAAGACGACGACGAAGGAAATGGTCGCCAGAGTCATGACCCAACGCTGGAAGATCCTCAAGACCGAAGGCAACCTGAACAACCGGGTGGGCGTTCCGCAGACCGTGCTCCACCTCAATGATCGCCACAAGGGGGCCGTCATCGAGATGGGAGTCGATAATCTCGGCCAGACCGCCAGGCTGTGTGAAATAGCCCGGCCCACGATCGGGATCATTACAAACATCGGCCCTGACCACTTGGAGTTTTTCGGGACGATGGAGGTCTCCGCTCAAGCAAAGGCGGAGTTGCTCGATCTGCTTCCTTGTGATGGGACCGCAATCCTGAACGCAGATGATTCCTATTACGACTATCTCACCGCGCGAGCTCGATGTCGTGTGGTATCGTTCGGTTTTTCGTCAAAGGCCGACGTCCGGGCAATGGATGTGAAATCCGACGGCCGTAATGGGACGATCTTTCGTCTTCTGCTGCCAGGAACAGTACGCCCCGCCCTTGTCCATATTCGAGCCCAAGGTGATCACAATGTCACGAATGCCTTGGCAGCTGGAGCGGTCGGTTCGGTCTTGGGTTTACCCGGTGGGGTGATCGCTCAGGGGCTGTCCCGCTTCCGGTCTGTTGCGATGCGGTCGCAGGTCGTGGTCAATCAGGGCGTGAAGTTGATCATCGACTGTTACAATGCTAATCCTGCTTCCATGAAAGCGGCGGTGCAATTGCTGACGCAGACGGAGGCGAAAGGAAAGAAAATTGCCGTTCTTGGAGACATGCTGGAACTCGGCCCGAATGCCGATCAGATGCACGAGGAAGTCGGCAGATTTTTGGCACGCCAAGGCGTCGATCTGCTCGTGGCTTGCGGCGTATTAGGGCGAGGTTTCGCCAACGGAGCGAAACAAGCAGGGTTGGATCTATCCCGTATTCTCGAAGCGCCGGATGCACGCGCCGCCGCGACCGCCGTGAAAACGGTCGCAAAACGGGGTGATGCCGTGCTGATCAAAGCCTCGCGCGGCATGAAATTAGAGCTGGTCGCTGACGCACTCCGAGGAGCAACGGGTACGACGAAAAAGGCTTCGTAACGGTCGCCCAAGCTATGCTGTATATCTGGCTCTATCCGCTCCATACAGAGTTCTCGTTTCTGAATGTTTTTCGTTATCAGAGTTTTCGCATTATTTACGCCGCAGTCACGGCGTTCCTGATCGCATTCGTGCTTGCGCCGTGGGTGATCCGCAAGCTTCAAGAAATCAAGTTGGGACAACAGATACGTGACGACGGCCCCAAGCGGCATCTGGCCAAAAGCGGAACACCCACGATGGGCGGTATCCTCATTATCTTCGCAGTCACGCTGTCGACGCTGCTCTGGGCCGACATCTCGCGTCCCCATATCTGGCTGGTTCTTGCCGCGACGCTGGGGTTTTGCGCCATCGGGTTTATGGACGACTATCTCAAATTCATCAAGGCTCGCTCAAAAGGGCTTTCGGCATCGCAAAAGTTCACGGCTCAAATAGTCATTGCGCTCATCGTAGCGCTGATTTTGTACTCGTTGCCCGGTTACAACACGAAGCTGAGCGTGCCGTTTTTCAAGAATTTTATGCCCGACTTGGGATGGTTTTATGTTGTCTTTGCCGTGCTGGTGATCGTTGGAAGCTCCAATGCCGTCAACCTCACTGATGGTCTTGATGGGCTGGCGATCGGTCCGGTGATGATTGCGGCATTGGCGTACACCGTAGTCGCCTACGTCACCGGTCACCGACTGATGTCGGAATACCTCCTGATCCCGCACATCGACGGGGCCGGAGAGATGGCGGTCTTTACGGCGGCTATCCTCGGTTCAAGTCTTGGGTTCCTGTGGTTCAATACCTATCCGGCCTCCGTTTTTATGGGAGATGTCGGTTCGCTTCCGCTTGGGGCGGCCCTTGGGACGGTTGCGGTCATCAGCAAGCATGAGTTGTTGTTGCTGATGGTCGGCGGCGTCTTTGTGATCGAGGCCGTCTCGGTCATTTTTCAGGTCGCTTCATACAAATCCCGAGGGAAACGGATCTTTCTCATGGCTCCGATTCACCATCATTTTGAGATGAAAGGATGGGAAGAGCCCAAAGTCGTCGTGCGCCTGTGGATCATCGCCATTTTGCTGGCTCTATTGAGTTTGAGCACGCTCAAGTTGAGGTAACGGGCATGGTGGGAGTGGACGTTATGCAGTTGGCCGGAGCTCGAGTCACAGTCGTCGGGCTGGCACGGAGCGGCGTGGCGGCTGTTCACTTATTGCAGGAAGCCGGTGCGTTGGTGACGGTGGCTGACCGGAAAGATCGAAGCGAGCTGTTCGAAGTGCTTGGATCCCTGGATCAGGCGGCAACTCGTCTCGTGGTGGGCAACGATTATGAATCGGCTCTCGACCAGGCTGAACTCGTCGTTATTAGCCCGGGAGTTCCCTATCGGTTGGGGGCGCTTGAACGTGTTCGTCGTCGAGGTGCGAAGGTCATCAGTGAACTCGATCTTGCCTCGCGGTTTCTTTCCGCTCCTATCCTGGCGTTGACCGGCACCAATGGGAAGAGCACGACGGTGACACTGATCGGAAAGATGCTGCAGGAGACCGGAAAGCGGATATTTGTCGGCGGGAATCTGGGTACGGCGATCAGTGAGGCCGCCGTACACTCGCTGCGAGCCATGAAGATGGGGCGTCCATGCCTGTATGATGTGTTGGTGGTGGAAGTGTCCAGCTTCCAACTGGAAACCATCGAACAGTTCCATCCACGGATTGCCGCGATTCTCAACGTGACGGTGGACCATCAGGATCGCTATGAGTCGATCGACGAGTACATCGCGGTCAAAAACAGAATATTTGAGAACCAAACTCCGTCCGACTACGCCCTCTTCAATTTGGATGATTCGAGGGTGGCTCCACTGCGGCAGAGCGCGAGGGCCAACGCACTCGGTTTTACGAGGACCCCCACATTGCCTTCCGATCTGGCAGGGGGAACCTATCTTGATCGAGGTCGCATCATGACGACGATTGGCGGCCGGACGCAGGAGATCTGTGCGCGGAGCGAGGTCAAGATCATCGGCAATCACAACATCGAAAACGCCATGGTGGCTGCAACCTATGCGCTCTTGAGCGAGTGCTCTCTCGATATCATCCGTCAGGTCCTCAGCGAGTTTCCCGGATTGGAGCATGCGTTAGAGGTCGTTCGTGAGTGGCGGGGCATACGGTTCATCAACGACTCCAAAGGAACCAATGTGGACGCAACGCTCAAGGCGTTGGACAGTATCGACCAGCCGATCTGGCTCATTGCCGGCGGGCGCGACAAAGGGGGGGATTTCTCCCGGCTCGCTCCCGCAATTCGTCAGCGAGTGAAGCGACTTGTTTTGATCGGCGAGGCAGCACCGCTGATTGCGGACGCGATGAAAGGCTATCAGGGAATCGAACGAGCAGGTACATTGCGTGAGGCCGTTGAGTTTGCCGCATCCGAAGCGGTCGCCGGTGATGTGGTGCTTCTGTCGCCGGCCTGCGCGAGTTTCGACATGTTTACCGATTATCAAGACCGGGGGCGGCAATTTAAAGCTCTCGTGCAATCGCTACCGGTGTAACGGACGGCCAGGCAGAGGAGCATTGACGCAGGAAGATGCCACAAAGATCTGCAGGAACCTTGGCCTTGCCCTGGTCCACCGTCAGCTCGCGCGCTCCGAAGCAAGTAGGGATGGATCATATTTTGCTGTTCGTAACCATCACACTGGCGCTGGTCGGCCTTGTGATGGTCTTCAGCGCGAGCGCTGTCGTGGCGGGCAATCGATTTCACGACTCCGGGTACTACCTGAAGCGGCAACTGACATGGCTGGCGTTTGGTTTGGTGCTTCTGCATGCGACGTCCCGAGTCGATTACATATGGTGGAAGCGTCTTGCGTTTCCTTTCCTCGCTCTCATCATCGTGTTGCTGGCGGTTGTCCTTATTCCATCGATCGGTGTCTCCGCCAATGGGGCCCGACGTTGGTTACGACTAGGGCCTATTTCGATTCAGCCGGCCGAGATGGCGAAGTTGATCGCGGTGATCTATCTCGCTGCGTACCTCGCAAAACAAGAAGATCGGCTCCGGCAGTTTTCGACCGAGTTGCTGCCGGTTCTGCTTGTTGTCGGGGTCATCAGTGGGTTGCTCATTCTGGAGCCCGATTTGGGAACCGTAGTGGTGCTGGGACTGGTCACGGGAGGGCTCTTGTTCGTCGGCGGTGCGCGTGTAGCCCATCTCCTCAGGCTCGTCCCACTCGCATTGGCTGCGGTGGCGGTGCTGATCTGGTTATCGCCCTATCGATGGCAGCGGCTCATCGCATTTTTCGACCCGACAAAGGATCCGACTGGGGCGGGGTTCCAGATCAACCAATCGTTTCTCGCATTCGGCAGCGGAGGACTGTTCGGAGTCGGGTTGGGGGAAGGCAAGCAGAAATTGTTCTTTCTTCCGGAAGCCCATACCGATTTTGTACTGGCACTCGTCGGCGAGGAGCTCGGGTTCGTTGGAGCGGGGGTCATCGTGCTTTTCTTCGCGCTCTTCGTGATCCGTGGTTTTCAGATCTCCACCAGAGCGCGAATTCCCTTCGGCCGCTACCTGGGGATCGGCATCACGACGCTCATCGGTATTCAGGCGCTGATCAATGCCTGTGTTGTAACCGGATTGTTGCCGACAAAAGGTCTCACATTGCCGTTTGTCAGTTATGGCGGATCTTCCTTGGTGATCAGCCTGATCGGGGTGGGGATTTTACTGAACATTTCGCGGGATCGCCAGGCTGGACGAGAAGAGACGAGACGACCGAGCGGACGTGGGTGGGCGAGCCGACAATGACGATTGTGGTTGCAGCGGGTGGGACCGGCGGGCATCTCTATCCGGCCGTCGCGCTGGCTCGAGAATTTCTGCGCCGCGATCCTTCCACGAACATTCTCTTTGTCGGAACAGTGCGCGGGGTCGAGTCCAGGGTGCTCGCTCATGAAGGATTCGAGTTAGCGTTGATCACCGCGAATCCGGTCATGGGTAAGGGACTGCTGAATGTCGTCAAGGGAGTGCTGTCTGTGCCTATTGGGATCCGGCAATCGCTAGCCATCCTGAAGCGGCGGCGGGCTGATTTAGTCATCGGAGTCGGTGGCTATACGAGTCCGACCATGTTGGTCGCTGCCGCCTTGAAAGGAATTGCCCGCGTGATTCTGGAGCCAAATGCCCATCCAGGATTGGCCAACAAAGTCGTCGCTTCATTTGCTCAGAGGGTTTTTTTGGCCTTTGAGTCGGCCGGGACTTTCTTTGACCGACGAAAGATTCGCATCGTCGGGACACCGATCCGACAAGAGTTCTTGGTGCAGCCGGCCGACAACGCGTCAACCAAGCAAGCAGGCAGGCACCTGCTGATTTTCGGTGGGAGCCAAGGGGCCAAGGCCATCAATACCGCGGTCCTGGAAGGGTTACCTCTACTGAACCAACGTCTTCCCGGCCTGACCATCACGCATCAAACCGGAGAGGGAGATTTTGAGCGAGTCAGAGATGGGTACCGATCGCTGGGTATCCAAGCCAAGGTCGTGTCTTTTCTCTACGAGATGCCCGCCGTTCTTCGGACGGCCGATCTGGTGGTGGCTCGTGCCGGTGCGATGACGATTGCCGAACTGACGGCCTGTGGGAAAGCCGCGATTCTGATTCCGCTGCCGACGGCTATCTATGATCATCAGATGAAGAACGCGCGAGTGATGGAAGTCGCGGGAGGTGCCGTTGTTCTTCCGCAGGCAGATCTGACCGGAGGGAAGCTGGGCGAACTGATCGAAGCTGTTTTATCGAACCCGCAGCGACTGGAGAAGATGCAACGGAAGAGTTTGGAGATGAGGCGAATCGATGCCGGCGAAGTGATCGTCGACGAATGTTATGCGCTGATGGGACTGACACATGACATCAACCAGCCTGCGAGAGTGACCGGAGGTTAAGGTTGTTGGAGAACGAGAGATTGGATCACAGACTTCTGCGGGACGACAAAGGCTAAACCGTATGACGCTCTTTCGCAAGACACAGCAGATTCATCTCGTCGGAATCGGCGGAGCCGGTATGAGCGGCATCGCAGAAGTTCTCCTCACGATGGGATACAAAGTGACCGGTTCCGATTTGCACGCTTCGGAGACGACGAAGCGACTTGAAGAACTCGGTGGAAAAGTGTTCGTCGGTCATCAGGAGTCCAATGTGGGGGAGGCGCAAGTTGTGGTCATCTCTTCCGCCGTGGCGGCGAGCAATCCCGAAGTTGTGGCCGCAAAGGCGAAGCAGATTCCGGTGATTCCTCGGGCGGAGATGTTGGCGGAACTGATGCGTCTGAAGTTTGGAGTAGCCATCGCCGGCGCTCATGGAAAGACCACCACCACGTCGATGGTCGCGAACGTGTTGGCAGAAGGTGGCCTTGACCCCACGATGGTGATTGGAGGCAAGGTCAACGCCTTGGGTAGTCACGCGCGGCTTGGACGAGGCGACTTGCTTGTGGCGGAGGCAGACGAAAGCGATGGATCGTTTCTTCGGCTCTCTCCGACCATCGTGGCGGTGACCAATCTGGACCGCGAGCACCTTGACCACTATGGGTCGATGGAACGCATCAATGAAAGTTTCTTGGAGTTCATCAACAAAATCCCCTTTTATGGGTTGGCGGTACTGTGCGGCGATGACGATCATTTGACCGCCCTGTTCCCTCGCTTGGTCAAACGGTATCACACCTACGGGCTTCGTGATCGGGACGGGACGGCACCGGATTTCAAGGCAACCGATATCAGCCTGAGACAATGGGGTGCTGAGTTTCGGACGTATTTTCGTGGAAGGGATCTTGGCCCCTTCCGATTGGCCGTGCCGGGCATCCACAACGTTTCAAATGCGTTGGTGGCCATTGCGATCGGCTTCGAGTTGGAGATTCCTGTCGATCTGATTCGCAAAGGGTTGGCGGCCTTCACGGGAGTCGAGCGGCGATTTCATTTGCGAGGTGAAGCCGGCGGTATCATGGTGGTCGATGACTATGGTCACCATCCTACCGAGGTGAAAGCGACCCTCGCTGCCGCCAAGCAGGGCTGGGACCGTCGATTAGTCGTTCTGTTTCAGCCGCATCGGTACAGCCGGACGAGGGATTGCATTGGAGAGTTCGCGCATGCCTTCGATGATGCCGACCTGCTGTTCACGACGGAAATTTATCCGGCAGGTGAATCACCGATACCGGGAGTTTCCGGAGCAGCCCTCGCTGAAACGATCAAGTCGTCCGGCCATCCATCGGTGAACTTCATCGAGCGCAAGGAACTGCTGCCGGATCAGGTACTACCTCATCTAAGATCTGGCGATCTCGTCCTCACGTTGGGCGCGGGTGATATCTGGAAGGCTGGAACCGGAATTCTTGCTCGGCTTGAGTCTGCGTGATGGGTCATGATGCATCGAGTGCAAACGGATGGAACGAAGGTACGATCATTGCGGGTACAGCACAGATTGGAATCTGCCGTGGCGAGCGTTCGCGGGCTGGTTCGCTTCAATGCATCGCTTAAAGAGTACACATCGTTTCACATCGGTGGTCCGGCCGATGTGTTGGTGGAGCCGGCTGATGTCGAGGATATTGTCCGTCTTGCGAAGCAGACGCGCGAACAGAAACTGCCGATCTTTGTATTGGGTGGCACCAACCTCCTCGTTCGAGACAAAGGAATTCGAGGTGTGGTGGTCAGTCTGGCAAAATTACGAGCAATCAAAGAAGAACCAGGATCCGTGTTGTATGCCGAAGGCGGCGTCGGTATGCCGACGCTGATCGGCTATGCTATCCGCCGGTCTTTGTCCGGATTGGAGTGGGCGGCTGGTATTCCCGGTACCGTCGCAGGTTGTGTCGTGATGAACGCAGGAACACGGCTCGGTGAAATGAAAGACTCGGTGAAGGCCGTCCGGATCGTGTCGCCGAAAGGCGCACTGATTGACTGCCCGGCAGAAGCAATCGAGTTTCGGTATCGCCGGGCGATGTTGCCGTCGGGTGTTATGGTCGGAGTATGGCTGCAGCTGAGGCAGGGAGTGCGGTCGGACATCGAAAAGGTCGTGAAAGAGTATCTCCATTACCGCCGTGAGACGCAGCCGCTCGCGCTGCCGAGCGCCGGCTGCGTGTTCAAGAATCCACTGAATGATTCGGCGGGGAGAGTCGTCGAGGCGGCAGGACTCAAAGGAACATCGGTCGGTGATGCACTGGTTTCAACCAAGCATGCCAATTTTATCGTGAATCAAGGGCATGCCAGTGCCGCCGACGTGCTCTTGCTGATCAAGAAAGTGCGCGCTCGAATCGCCCAACAGACGGGGATCAAATTGGAGCTGGAATTGAAAGTTGTGGGTGAAGCGTAGAGAAAGGGAATAGTCGTAACAATGGGTCGTATAACAAATGCCCGGATCGGCGTACTCATGGGAGGGCGATCTTCTGAGCGGGATATTTCGCTGAAAACCGGTCAAGCAGTTCATCAGGCGCTCATCCGTCGAGGATACGATGCGGTGGCCATCGACGTCACCGATCGTCTGTATCGAGATTTAGAAGATCAGAAGGTCGCCATTGCCTTTCTCTCGCTGCATGGACCGGGTGGTGAGGATGGAACCGTCCAGGGATTTCTCGAGTCATTGGGAATTCCCTATACCGGCTCCGGTGTACGCGCGAGTGCCGTAGGAATGCATAAGGCGGTTACAAAAACGATATTGGCCGCACATGGTATTCCAATCCCTGCCGGAACCGTTGTGCAGGAATGCGACAGGCCGTCATTGGCGAAGGTCCTAAGACAGACAAAATTGAAATTACCGATTGTCGTCAAACCGGTTTCACAGGGATCCACGATCGGCATCACCGTCGTGCGCCGAGCCGGCCAATGGAAGGAGGCTCTCGACCTGGCCCATCGCTATGATCCCGAGGTGATGGTGGAGAGTTATATTCCCGGACATGAAGCGACCGTGTCCATTCTGCGAACAGCGGCGAAAGGTCCGAAAGTACTTCCGGCCATTGAGATCGTGGCGCCCGATGGTTTTTACGACTTCTCGGCAAAATATCAGAAGGGCAGGACCCAGTATCTCTGTCCCGCTCCGCTCCCTCCCAAGGTGGTTCACTGCATCAGCGAGCTGGCGAGGCGAACGTACGAGGTGTTGGGGTGCGAGGGAGCCGCTCGCGTGGATTTTCGCATCACTCCGAGAGGTCGGCCGTATGTCTTGGAAGTTAATACGGTTCCTGGCATGACGGAAACGAGTCTGCTGCCTATGGCCGCAGCTCAAGCGGGAATTGCGTATGACGACTTGGTCGAACACATTCTACAGTCGGCGCTCGATCGCGCGAGTCGCTTTGCACGGATAGTCCCAAAGGGGTGAGTGTCATGCGATTCTTTGAAAGAAAGCGACGACCTCGTCCAGCGGGGCCACGAAAGAATCAGTGGAAGGATCCGCAAGGAGAGAGAGCAGTGAAGGAAGCCAGTCGGGCGAAAATAGCCAGACGGAACGCCCTTGTTCGAAGAGTCGGACTGGCGGCCGGTACGGGGCTCGTGGCATGGCTGGTCGTGATGGGCACGCGATATTCCGGTCCTACGCTCCAAACGTTGCTGGAAATCAAGACGATCACAGTTGAAGGAGAGCACCACATCGATAAGCAGAAAGTATTGGAGCTTGCAAAGGTGAAACCCGGTACAGGACTCCACCATATTGTCACGAGAGTGATTAAGGGGCAGGTGGAATCTCATCCGTGGGTCAAAGAGGCCGAAGTGACCCGGGTTCCGTTTCATGAGTTACGCATATCCCTGGTCGAACGAATACCTGCCGCCGTCATCCGTGCAGATTCCCAAAACTTTCTGACTGATGCCGAGGGGCATGTGCTGACCAGGCTTGGTCAGGCCGATGATGACGCCTTGCCTCTCGTGACCGGAATCGATTCCCAAGGCTTGTTGGATGGAACCGAATCGGTGCGACAGGTCATCGCGTCCGGCATCAAGCTTGCGAAATTGGTCGGGCAAACATTCGAAGGCCGGCTGCAAGTGAACGCGGAAAACCCGTCAAACTTTGTCGCACTCGTACAGGGAATGCGATTCCAGTTCGGTGCAGAAGCGGTCGGAGAGCAGTGGGAACGGTTCCGACGCGTCAAACCGACTCTCAAAGCTCTGAACGTTGACGGTCATGGACGCAGAGCAAACGAAGTGGACCTCCGGTACGAAAATCGAATCGTCGTACGGGAAGGAGGGTGATTGCGGTGTCGAAGCGGGATCAAATTCTGGTCGGACTCGACATCGGAACCACGAAGATTTGTGCGATCGTGGCGGAGATGACCGATGCCGCAGGGCTCAGTATTATCGGTGTCGGATCGTGTCCTTCCCGCGGCTTACGGAAAGGCGTCGTCGTTGATATCGAAAGCACCGTCGAGTCCATCAAGAAAGCGGTCGAAGAAGCGGAGTTGATGGCGGCGGTCCAGATCAACTCGGTCTACACCGGCATTGCGGGCAGTCACATTTCCGCTGAAAACTGCAAGGGCGTCGTAGCACTGAAACGGGCGGAGGTGACACGCGAAGACATTCAACGGGCCATCGAAAGCGCGCGGACACTCGCCGTGATCCCCCACGAACGCAGGATTCTTCATGTGTTACCGCGAGAGTTTATGGTGGATGGGCAGGAAGGTGTGCGCGAGCCGTTGGGTCTGTCGGGTAATCGTTTGGAAGTCAACGTGCATGTCATCACCGGCGCCGTGACCTCCGCTCAGAACATTGTGAAGAGCGTGAATCGAGCCGGACTCGACGTTGTCGACATCATTCTCCAACCATTGGCGTCCAGCGAGGCGGTGTTGAGTCAAGAGGAGCGCGACTTAGGCGTGGCGATGGTGGACTTGGGAGGAGGAACGACGGACCTGGCTATTTTTCTGGACGGCAGCATCCGTCACTCGGCGGTCCTTCCCATCGGCGGCCAAAACTTGACGAAGGATTTAGCCATCGGCCTCCTTACCTCGCAGACTGAGGCTGAGAAAATCAAAACTCAGTATGGTGTTGCGCAGACTGAGTTGGTAACCGAACATCAGATCGTCGAAGTGCCGTCGGTCGGAGATCGTCCGGCTCGTGCATTCTCCAGACGGGATATTGCCGAGATCTTGGAGCCGCGTGTTGATGAGATGTTTGAGCTCGTCCGAAGAGAAATCGTGCGCGCCGGCTATGAAGGGATGCTGGGCGCCGGCGTCGTGATTACCGGCGGTACGTCTTTATTGGACGGGATGCTCGATGCCGCTGAGAAGGGCTTGAACTTGCCGGCACGACGAGGCATGCCTTCCGGTGTCGGAGGATTGCGCGATATTGTCGGCCATCCCAGTCATTCGACCGGGGTCGGTCTGTTGCTACACGGCCGGCGACATGTCGAGGAGCTGGAAACGGCCGGGCTTCGCAATGGGGGAACTTGGGCCAAAATGCGTGGGTGGACGAAACGGGTGCTGGAGGTTTTTTAACCTTTGAACCCTTGCGGGCGGCGGATGGGTCGTCATGCGAGGCGATGTGAGGAGGTGCCCCAATGTTCTCATTTCAGGAAGATCTACTGTCGCCGGTCCGCATCAAGGTGATCGGAATCGGCGGAGGCGGGTGCAATGCGATCAATACGATGATCACCTCCGGACTGGCGCGCGTCGATTTTATCGCGAGTAACACCGACCTACAGGCGCTTGATCGATCGCTGGCGCCCTATAAGATCCAACTCGGGCCGGAACGAACCCGCGGATTGGGAGCGGGGGCAAAGCCGGAGATCGGGAGAGATGCCGCGCTTGAGAGTAAAGAGCACATCCGGGAGTGTCTTGAAGGGGCCGATATGGTCTTCGTCACGGCAGGGATGGGAGGAGGGACCGGCACCGGGGCCGCCCCTATTGTGGCCAGCATCGCCCGTGAAATGGGTATCCTCACGGTAGGTGTCGTCACGAGACCATTTCAGTATGAAGGCAAACGGCGAAACAAGCATGCGGAAGAAGGAATTCGCGACTTGCGTCGGCACGTCGATACATTGCTCGTCATTCCTAACCAGCGGCTGCTGGGGATTGTCGATAAATCGACCCCGCTTCTCGAAGCGTTCAAAGTCGCGGATGACGTGTTGCGGCAGGCTATCCAAGGCATCGCCGACGTCATTACGACCACCGGACATGTGAACGTCGATTTTGCCGATGTCCGTACCGTGATGTCACACACCGGACGAGCGGTCATGGGCATGGGCGTTTCCTATGGGCCGAATCGGGCGATCGAAGCCGCTCAAAAGGCCATGTGCAGTCCTCTCCTAGAGGAAGGAAGTGTCGAAGGGGCTCGCGGCGTCCTCCTGAATATTACGGGCGGCCCCAGCATGTCGCTGCACGAGATCGAGGAAGCCGCCTCCATCATCCAAGAGACGGCAGATCCCGAAGCCAATATCATTGTCGGTCAAGTCATCAACCCAGAGATGGGCGAAGAACTGATCATTACGGTGATCGCGACCGGGTTTGAACGAGAAGAGGACTCAGCGGCAGCCACGATTGGAGCTGATAGGGGAATGAGTCGGCCGGCCAAACCCGTTCCATCAGCGTTGGCAGGCATGGGCGCGTCACTGGCGGTAGATCGCCCGATGAAAGACCTCGATCGTCCCGCCTTTTTGCGGAGAATGAACGAGGCGCGGGAGTCGATGGATCGGGCGGTGCTGACTGCCGAAGATGAATGGGATGTGCCGACATTTCTTCGTAAACAAACAGACTGACCGCGCGGATCTCTTTACGTGATGAGGTGGTGAGCCTGAATATGACAAGCGCATCAGTCATTACCGTGCCGGCGTTTGCGGATGCCGAGAGTCAGGTTCGCCATTTTTTCGGAACCCGTCGACATGCCATGGATCTTGGGCTTGAAGTGGGGGTCCCGCGGAGGGGAATCGCGGGCACGGCGTCGTCCTCATGGACGCTCTCAGTGAAGCAAGTCCATGGAACGGAAGCGCTGGTGGTGGACCGTGCCTTGGCTCCAACGGACCGATTTCTGGGAGGTTGGGATGCCTTGGTCACTGATCAACCTGGGATCATGGTGGCGGTACGGACGGCAGATTGTGTTCCAATCCTGATGTATGATCCTAAACGTCGGGTCGTGGCCGCTGTCCATGCCGGCTGGCGGGGGGCTGTTGCCGGCATTATCCCCAAAACACTGGCACTCTTGGAGTCTCGCTTTGGCTCGCGTCCAGAGCAGGTACGAATCAGCATCGGCCCATCCGCTGGGGTTTGCTGCTATGAGGTGGACGAGCCGGTTCTCGACCGTCTGTGTCAGGGATTTTCGGACTGGAACAAAGTGGTAAGCCCGAGAGGAGACGGAAAGGCGCATCTTGATTTGAAGGCGCTCGTCAAAGCACAGGCGCAAGCCCTCGGGACGGCCCCGAAGTCCATCACGACCGTCAATCTCTGTACGATTTGCCATGAAGACCTCTTTTTTTCCTATCGACGTGAGAGGAAAGTCAACGACACCATGGTCAGTGCCATTGGGTTGCCGATGGGACGAGGATAAGTCAGATGCTGCCAATTCCGAGGCTCTTCCGCTAGAATAAGGACGGTTCGCTGAATGGGCGGCCGCGATTCATGGGAGATGCCGATGGAACTGCTCATCTCGGAAGCGATAGCGAAAGGTGTTCAATCGGTTCTCACGAAAATTCGGTCGGCGGAAGAGAAAGCGGGACGTCCTGCGGGTACGGTGCGACTGGTAGCCGCGACGAAGACCGTGACGGTCGAACACATTGCAGAAGCGGTGCGTGCCGGCTTGTCTATCTTGGGCGAAAATCGTGTGCAGGAAGCGCTTCCTAAAATAGCCGCCTTCACCCAGACACCGGTTCATTGGCATTTTATCGGACATCTGCAACGAAAGAAGGTACGGTCCGTGATCGGTCTATTCGACCTGATTCATTCAGTGGATAGTCTGGATCTGGCGCAAGAAATCGATCGCCGTGCGGGAGAGGCCGGTCGTCAGCAGAATGTCCTGCTGGAAGTGAATATCGGGAGGGAACCGACAAAGGCAGGGTTTCATCCGGACGACGTTGTGCGGTCGGTACTAATGATGGCACAACTCTCTCATGTCTGTGTCAAAGGCCTCATGACAATCCCTCCGCAGACAGCTGATCCGGATTCTGCCAGGCCATATTTTCGCCAGCTTCATGATCTCGCTCGGCAGATCGCGGCATTGGACTTACCGACCGTGAAGATGGATGAGCTGTCGATGGGAATGTCGAACGATTATGAGGTCGCCATTGAGGAAGGGGCGACACTGGTCCGTGTCGGCACCGCCATCTTTGGAGCGCGTCATGTCTAGTTCAATGCTCACACAAAGCCTCTCCTTTGTGGGTGGTGGCCGGATGGCGGAGGCATTGATCAGTGGGGTGCTTTCCTCAAGAGGCTACAAGGCCGACCGGATTCACGTCGCTGATCCAGATACGACCAGACTGGACCATCTTAAGAGACAGTATGGCATTCAGATTGGTCTTACGAATCATGAGGCGGTCGTCTCGGGAAATGTCGTCGTCCTGGCCGTGAAACCTCAGGTGACGGCTGAAGTCCTCAAAGAGATCGGGGATGTGCTGACGAAACGGCTCGTGATCTCGGTGGTTGCGGGAGTACGACTCGGTCGAATTATGGAGGCTTGTGGGCCGCAGGTTCGCGTCATTCGCGCGATGCCCAATACGCCGGCGATGGTCGGCGAAGGGATGACTGCTTTGGCGATGGGTCCCGGGGTAGGGGAACATGAGGTGGCCTGCGCGCGGCAGATCTTTGAATCAGTCGGCAGGGTTGTGCGCGTCGATGAGCGTTTTATGGATGCCGTGACCGGGTTGAGCGGAAGCGGACCGGCATACGTCTTTCTCATGATTGAAGCGCTGGCCGATGGTGGCGTCAAGATGGGTTTGCCAAGAGAGACGGCCAGTCTTCTCGCAGCGCAGACCGTGTTGGGTGCGGCACGGATGGTCTTAGAAACGGGACAGCATCCGGCGCTTCTCAAAGATCAGGTGGTGTCCCCCGGCGGAACGACGATTGCGGGGTTGCATCGGCTAGAGCAGGGGGGGCTCCGAGGCCTGTTGATCGACGCCGTTGAGTCTGCGACAAAACGTTCTCAGGAGCTCGGAGGCTGATGTTTGTGGTAGGCAATACATTGTTAGGGTTCGCCACGGTGCTAGACTATGTGTTGACATTCTATACCTGGATCGTCATCGCCCGAGCGCTGATTTCTTGGGTGAATCCGGATCCATGGAATCCGATCGTTCAATTCCTCAGTCGTGCCACCGAACCGGTCCTGGCTCCGATCAGACGGCGATTAGGCTGGAGCATGGGCGTCGATTTGTCGCCGTTGGTCGTCATCGTGGCCATCTGGTTTTTACAGATTGCGGTCGTACAGTCGATTAAGGACTTCGCGGTACGGATGAATTGACTCAACCAATGGGGGAGGCCATGAAGATCACACCGCTCGACATTCAACAGATGGTCTTTCAAGTCAAGCTTCGTGGCTATGATCGTGAAGAGGTCAACCGCTTTTTAGAAGAGATTGCACAAACCGTCGAGTTTCTGAACCGCGATAATGCCCTGTTGCGTGACCGCATTGTGTCGCTTGAGCAGCAAATCTCGGAATTGAAACGGACAGAGGCGACCTTGTCTACCACGTTGATCTCGGCGCAGTCATTGGCCGAGGATGTCAAGCGAAGCGCGCAACGCGATGCCGAGTTGATCGTCAAAGAAGCGGAGTTGAAAGCCGGCGAACTGTTCAGACAAGCACGAGTCGAGCTGGGAAACACACAGAGAGACCTATCTATGCTGCAGAAACAGCGGCTGCTCATGATTGAGCGGATGCGGGCGACACTTCATACCTTCGAACGGATGCTGGATGTGGAAGCAGGTGAAGCGTACCAGGATCATGGTGTCATGCAGGAAGAAAAACTGGAAGGGGAATCCAGCCCTACCCGTTGACCGTTTTCGGTTGATGGTGCCGCCGCTGCTAACGCTCGATCGGTTGTCCTGATCATCCCCCGTCGATCATTACCCCGATGCCCGATCTCAGTCTCATCCAAACAGCACTCAATCGAGCTGTTACCGATGGGGTGTTCCCGGGGGCCGTATTGGCAGTGCGATGCGGAGACAGATCGGTTTCTCGATTTCATGTCGGCCATCTTTCGTCCGTCCCTCCGAGGCCCGACGTCAGCACCTCCACAATCTATGATCTGGCCTCGCTGACCAAACCCCTGGCAACCGTCACGGCGCTCGTTCTGTTGATGCAGAAAGGCAGTTGTCGGCTTGATGACTGTGTGGCCGACCATCTTCCGGAATGTATCGATGCTCCCATCGGCTCCGCGACGATCCATCACCTCCTGACGCATTCGTCTGGATTGCCGGGTTGGCGTGGATTCTATGAACGGCTAAGTCCGGTTGGAACAATTCCTTCGTCGGCGGGAGAGAGAGAACAGGCCAAACAGTCTATGCTCAGCCTCATTCGATCTGAGGCGCCGGTGTATGAACGGGGCACACGCAGCCTCTACAGCGATCTCGGTTTCATATTGCTCGGCCTTATTGTTGAACGAAGAAGCCGACAATCGATAAGCGACTATTTTTTTGATCACATCGTCCGTCGGTTGGGAGAACCACGAATTGGCTTTATCCTGCCTGACCGTCTTCGTGTGCTTTCCGACGGTACAGATGAGGAGACCGGTGGTGTGGCGCCGACGGAAGTTGATGGATGGCGAGGGCGTCTCCTATGTGGAGAAGTGCACGATCAGAACGCAGCCGCGTTAGGTGGAGAGGCCGGCCATGCTGGGCTATTCGGGAATGTCGATTCGGTGCTGGCGATTACAGGCGAATGGTTGCACGCGTACCATGGCCGAAAGGCTATTCTCAATCAAGGAATTGTGCGTGAATTTACAAGACGGCAAAAGCAAGAGGGAGCATCGAGTTGGGCGCTTGGGTGGGATACACCATCAACGACGTCATCTGCCGGGCGATATTTTGATGCGCGATCGTTCGGTCATCTCGGTTATACCGGGACTTCCGTCTGGATCGATCCAGTGCGAGAATTGGAAGTCGTGTTGCTCTCCAATCGAGTGCATCCTTCGAGTAAGAATGAAGCGATCCGGGAATTCCGTCCCGTGATCCATGATTTGGTGTTTCAGGAATTCATCGGCTCGATTTAAGGTCGGTCTGGGTAGTCGAGCCACGTTTCTTTCTCGGCAAGGTAGCGTGTTCCCTTGAAATTAGCCCGTGTTCTCATGCGAGTGAATCCGGAATCTTGAAGTTTATCCACTAATTCCTTTATCGCTGCTGCGATGGTAGAGTGTGGCTGACTTTCAACAACGAAAGCTTCATACATAATCTTAGCCGAGTATCCCGATGGAATCCGATTGACCAGAATGGTGCGGTTGAAATATCGATCGCTCGGATCAACGCCTTCAAGCTGATGTTTCTCGACCAATCCTTCTTTCTTGAACATCAACGGCAACGTGCTCATGCTTTCTTACCCCTCCGAAATAACAGTTGACGACAAGCCTCACTGACTTAATTATAGGAGGTGGTTCGTGCAACCTGCAACTCGTTGACAAGCGTGGCTTCGATTACTATGATGCCTCCCCCTCATCCAGTCAGAGGTTCGTCCGGCTCCATCTCATGAACATTCCCAATAGCCTCACGATTCTTCGAATCCTCTTGATTCCTGTCTACATAGGGTTCATGACCTACAGTTCGTATGGGTTTGCACTGCTGACACTACTCGTCGCAGGACTGACGGATGCCGTCGACGGTCATCTGGCGCGTAAACTGAATCAGCGGACACGATTGGGGACTTTACTTGATCCTCTTGCAGACAAGCTGCTACTGACGTCGAGCTTCATCTCGCTGGCGATCTTGCATCTGGTGCCATCGTGGCTTGTCATCTTGGTCGTGAGCCGCGACATTATTCTCCTCCTGGGAACTGTGGTGGCTCACGTGACCAGCACACCCATTACTGTGACTCCGACGTTCTTGGGAAAAGGAACGACCTTCCTTCAGTTGAGCTACGTCCTGTTAACTGTTCTCTTGACATGGCGAGGGCTCGACCGCTCTATACTCACTCCACTCGTCGTGCTGACGGTGGGGTTCACCCTTGCCTCTGGGTTACATTACCTTTATAGAGGGTATCGAGATACCAATGCGGCTCCTCCGCTTGTCTAGCGACCACTGTTGTGCATGCGACCTTTTCAGCAGCTCGGTAAATAATTCAATAGTTTTTGACAGGTTTTCAGCCTGCCAGTAGACTCGCTTCGTAGTTCTAGCCTTACTCTATACCGGCTCGGGAGCCACAACAGGACGAGAATCTATGGCCACGTTTGCATATGTGGGGCGGACCAAATCTGGAGCGGTGAAAAAGGGGGAACTGGTCGCAAGATCTCGCGATGAAGCTGTGGACCAACTACGCAAACAAAGCGTGGTGGTGACGAGTCTCGAGGAGAGGGCGGCCAAAGAGGGATTCAGGCTTAAGTTCGGGAGCGGAGTGAGCGAAAAGGACTTGGTCGTTTTTACCAGGCAATTCGGGACCATGATCAATGCCGGTTTGCCCTTGATCCAGTGTCTGGAAATCTTATCGACGCAATCAGAGAATGCGGCGTTGAGAAAATCTGTCGGTGAGATCAAAGTCCAGGTCGAGGGAGGTTCGACGTTTTCAGATGCCCTCCGCAAACACCCAAAAATCTTCGATGATCTGTACGTCAATATGGTCCATGCCGGTGAAGTCGGAGGGTTGTTGGATACCATTCTCGGTCGTCTTTCTAAGCATATCGAGAAGGCCATGAAGTTGAAGGGGCAAATCAAAAGCGCACTGGTCTATCCTGCCGCTATCGTCGGGATTGCAGCCATCGTGATCACGGTCCTCATGATTTGGGTTATCCCTGTATTCGAAAAAATGTTCAAAGAAATGTCCGGTGGCAAGATGGCGCTGCCTGGACCGACGCAACTTGTTATCGACATGAGTAATTTCGTCCAAGGAAATTGGTACATCATCCTAGGGGGGATCGTCGCGACCGGAGTGGCGGTCAAGAAATACTATGCGACTCCAAAAGGCAAGTTGGCGATCGACAAACTTTTGCTGAAACTGCCGGTATTCGGAGACCTCATCAGGAAAGCGTCAGTCGCGAAATTCACGAGGACGTTGGGGACCCTGCTGGCGAGCGGGGTTCCGCTGCTCGAAGCATTGACGATTTGCGCAAAAACCTCCGGGAATAAGGTCGTGGAGGGGGCGCTCCTTGATGCCAAAGTCAGTATCAGCGGAGGGAAGACGATTGCCGAACCGCTCGCCAAAAGCGGGACATTCCCCAAAATGGTGACCCACATGATATCAGTCGGAGAGTCAACGGGCGCGTTGGATAGCATGCTCGGGAAAATCGCCGATTTCTACGAGGATGAGGTGGATCAAGCCGTGACGAATCTCACCGCCCTCCTGGAACCGATGATGATGGTGTTCTTGGGTGTCACCGTCGGATTTATCGTGGTCGCAATGTATCTGCCGATCTTTTCGATGGCGTCCGCAATCGGGTAAGTGAGTCGACGATTCGACTTTGCGAAGCGGCTTCGTCCCTTCAAGCGAAAGGGATGAAGCGCTGACTTTCCGTCGAGCCCCCTGCATCATTACGATAAAGAGCGACGTACTTTCCAAGACATAGTGGTGTCGGTCAACCCCTCCGTGGAGTCAGGCGGGACGGCATGATGATGGCCATCTTGTAGGCGAGGTTTCGTTTCGTGGGAGATATCAAAGCCAGAATTTACTGGTTGATGGGATGGCGGGTCGTCCTTGTTACGCTTCTTTTGGGATTGTCCCTCGCGTTCGAGGTGACCAAGGGAGAACGCGTTGAAACGTTCTATGCCCTGATCATCTTCACCTATGCGGTTACGATTCTCTACACGTTTCTGTTCCGGTGGCTCGCCGCTCCTCAAGCTCTCGTGCAATTCGCGTGGGCTCAGATTGCGGTTGATTTCTTGCTTGAGACGGTATTAATCGCAAGGACGGGCGGAATTGAAAGTCCGTTTGCCGTGCTCTATGTCATCAGCGTGACGGTCGCGAGTTTGGTCCCGCGTCGCCGCGTGGGTCTTTTGACCGCGAGTCTCTGCATCATCCTGTTTGGGATGCTGACCAATATCCAACTCTATAGCCTCGCCGAGATATGGGGGTGGCTGCCGCATGCTCGCCTCACTGCCGCAGAAACGCTCCATGCATTCGGAGTCTACGGCCTGGCCTTTCTGGTCGTCGGTTTTTTGAGCGGCGCCCTTGCAGATCAGCTCCGGCTTGCCGACCAGTCGATCCGCGAAAAAGAACAGGGGATCAGCCGCCTTCAGGCGTTTCATGAAAACATCGTCCGCAGTATCAGCAGCGGTGTGTTTACGACCGATGAGGAAGGACGGATCACATCATTCAATCCTGCGGCACAGGAAGCCACGGGCTACGGTTTTGAACAGGTACAGGGACGCCCCTGGCGGGAAGTGTTCGCTTGGCATCCTCGTCAACAGGACGAAGATGTCTCCGATAACATGCGGTTTGAAGTGGAGTGCAAGCGGTCAGACGGCAATCGGTTGGTTCTCGGCATGACGCTCGCGCCGTTGCACGAGCGAGGAGCGAAAACGGGTCTGGTCGGCGTGTTCAAGGATCTCACTCAGATCCGCGACCTCGAAGAAGAAATGCGGCGCAAGGAGTGGCTCGCCAGTCTTGGGGAAATGTCGGCGGGGATGGCCCATGAAATCCGGAATCCCTTGGGTGCACTGGCTGGAGCAATGCAAATGCTTCGGAAAGATTTCGATGCCGATGAGACCAGTCAACGCCTCATCGAGATTGCAGTTCGGGAAGCGACCCGATTAGATGCCATTATTACAGAGTTCCTTCAATATGCCAGGCCACCCGCACTCAATTTGGCTGAGTACGATTTAAACAAAGTCCTTGCTGAGACTCTTGATCTGGTACAACATGAAGCACGAAACAGAACGAACATCACCATCGCGACTGTTCCGTGCACCGGGGTTTTGCCTGCGCAAGTGGATCAGGATCAAATGAAGCAAGTGTTCTGGAATCTCGCGGTGAATGCCTTTGATGCCATGCTCAAGGGCGGACAACTGACGATCGCAACCGGATGCAGAAAGGTCGATGTCGCCGGGCGAAAGGCCGAGGTGGTAGAGGTTTCATTCCAGGATACTGGGGAAGGCATCTCGAAGCAGAATCTCGACAAAATCTTTCTGCCGTTTTTTACCACCAAAAAGCGAGGCTCTGGATTGGGTTTGGCCGCAGTCCATCGCATCGTCGATCTTCACGGAGGGTGGATCAAGGTGGAAAGTCAGGAAGGGCAAGGGACACGGTTTGGAGTCTGCTTGCCTCGTACGGCAGATTCAGGGGTGCGACTCTGGCACGAAGGTAGAGAACCGTGGAAAAGATCCTAGTCGTTGATGACGAACAAAGTTTGCGCGATGTCTTGAGCATCATGCTCAAACGGGCCGGATATATCGTGACGAGCGCCAAGGACGGCGAAGAAGCCATCGAGCTTCTGAATAGAGAAATCTTTGATCTGGTCATCACCGATTTGCGGATGTCGAAGATCGATGGAATGGAGGTCCTGAAGGCCGTAAAGTCCGTCTCGCCCGAAACAGTCGTGTTGATCATCACGGCCTTTGCCACTGCGGATTCTGCCGTCGAGGCCATGAAACAGGGCGCGTACGACTATCTGACGAAACCGTTCCAGGTCGATGAAGTCCAGTTGATCATTCGGAATGCGCTGGAAAAGCGGCGTCTCACGGCCGAGAACATGCTTCTCAAGCGAGAGATGGCGAGCCAGTCGTCATTCGCGCAGCTGGTCGGCCAAAGCGAGGCGATGCAGAAAGTGTTCGATGTCGTACGGAAAATTGCTGACTCGAAAAGCAATGTCCTTATCTGCGGTGAAAGCGGAACGGGGAAAGAGTTGGTCGCGCGCGCAATTCATTACAACAGCGCCAGAAGCGCCCTCCCGTTTGTGGCCGTGAATTGCAGTGCGGTGCCGGAAACGTTGTTGGAGAGCGAGCTGTTCGGCCACATGAAGGGATCGTTCACCGGAGCGATTTCGAACAAAGCGGGGTTGTTCGAAATCGCCGACGGCGGGACCATTTTTCTCGACGAGATCGGCGATACGACCCCGACGATTCAAGTGAAGCTGCTGCGTGTCATCCAAGAACGGGAGTTTCGACGAGTGGGCGGCAATCAAGACGTCAAAGTCGACGTACGTGTGGTGGCCGCCACCAATAAGGATCTTGAAAAAGCGGTCGCGGAAGGTTCGTTTCGAGAGGATCTGTACTATCGTTTGGATGTGATTCCTATCCGTCTCCCGCCCTTGCGGATGCGTACCGGCGATATTCCGTTACTGGTCAATCACTTTCTGGAACGGTTTTCGAAGGAGAGCGGGAAGCCCAAACCCGTGATCAGCTCAGAGGCGATGCACGTCTTGCTGGGCCATGAATGGCGCGGCAACGTCCGTGAGTTGGAGAATCTGATCGAACGGGTCGTTGCATTCTCCATGGAAGGGCCTGTGACCGACGCCGAAGTGCGCGGATGGCTTCATCGACCCGCGACGCAGTCGCAGCAGCCGGCGATGCCGATGGATCTGACTGACGAGGGGTTGGACCTCGAAGGGCTCATCAACGGAATCGAAAAGGATCTATTGCTGAAGGCGCTTGAACGATCGAAGTGGGTCAAAAAGAAAGCCGCGCGGATGCTCCGTCTGAACACCAGATCGTTTCGGTATCGTTTGGAGAAATATGCTATAAAAGGAGGTCGTGACTAACCCTGCCTTCCGATCGACAAGCTCACCTCCTTCCATTACCGTGTTCACACCAGCCAAGATCAACCTCGTTCTTCGGATTCTCGACCGTCGGCCTGACGGGTATCACAACCTCTGGTCTCTGATGCAGACCGTGCAATTGGAGGACGAGCTCGCCCTTTCCCTTAGCGACACCCATTCGACTATCATCTTGCGATGCGATGAACCTTCCTTGAAGACGGACTCTTCCAATCTGGTGTATCGCGCTGCAGCGGCGGTACTCGAATGCAGTGGTCGAACCGTTGGATTGGATATGGTCCTCGCAAAGCGAATTCCGATGGGAGCCGGGTTGGGAGGCGGAAGCAGCGATGCGGCGGCGACTATTATTGGGCTGAACCGATTATTGAATTTGGGATGGTCAATGGAGAAGATGGTCCACATCAGCCAAACACTCGGAAGCGATGTCCCGTTCTTCTTTTTCGCTCCTTCTGCGATCGTGGAAGGGCGTGGTGAAAAGGTGGCACCGGTGCAAATCAAAGGGAGCCGATGGGTCGTGCTGGTTAATCCGGGGTTCCCGATTGAAACGAAGTGGGCGTATCAGCAGCTTGCTGTAAGCCGGACCGGGGGGCAGCCGCTTTCGGCTGGCGCTGCGGGGCTGGGGAAAGCACTTGATCTCTCATGGGAAGAGGTGCTCCAAGCGACCGAAAACGACTTTGAAACGCCGCTGTTTAGAATTCACCCGGTGCTCCATAGGATCAAGCAAAAACTCCTGGCTGAAGGGGCCGAGGCGGCGCTATTGTCAGGGAGTGGTGCAACGGTCTTTGGCGTGTTTCATGACGAGACGACAGCACGGCGGGCCGAGATCGGTTTTCAGACCGAACCCCATCTCAAGGTCTATACCGTTTCCACTCTCTCTGCCCTCCGGCAGTAACGCATATGCGTGCGATGGTCATTTGTTGACAGAGCCACGCGATTTCCTATACAGTTTCACCCCTTGACCACTGTGCTAGTGGTGTGTTCAGCGAACGAGAGAGTTGGTTTAGAAGAGAGACAACGCTGCTCATTGCATAAGAACTAGCAGAGAATCCAATACGTTATAGAACGACAACGGTTCAGGAAAGTCCGATGAACAGAGAACTGAAAATTTTCTCCGGGAATGCCAATCTTGTGCTCGCTCAGGAGATCTCAGCGTACTTGGGGCAAAAATTAGGCGAGGCGACGGTCTCGTCTTTCAGCGATGGGGAGATTCGGGTCAAGATCGACGAAAATGTGCGCGGCGCCGACGTGTTCGTTGTGCAGTCTTGTTGTCAACCGGTCAACGATTCCTTGATGGAGTTGTTGATCATCATCGATGCGTTGAAACGTTCGTCCGCCAACCGCATTACCGCCGTCATTCCCTATTTCGGGTATGCCCGTCAGGATCGTAAAGATCAACCGCGCGTCCCCATCACTGCCAAATTGGTCGCCGATCTCATCACCACTGCCGGAGCTGATCGTGTGCTTTCGATGGATCTTCACGCCGGGCAGATTCAGGGATTTTTCAACGTGCCGGTCGATCATTTGTATGCGCTCCCGGTTTTGCTGGACTACATTGTGAAGAAAAAAATCTCGGATCTCGTCGTTGTCTCGCCGGATGCAGGTGGAGTCGAACGAGCCCGAGCATTTGCAAAGCGCCTTCAGGCCAATCTGGCCATTATCGACAAGCGCCGCGAGGGGCCGAACCAAGCCCACATCATGAACATCATCGGAGACGTGCAAGGGAAAAGCGTGTTGCTCCTCGATGACATGATCGATACGGCGGGCACCATTGTCCAAGGGGCACAGGCCTGTCTTGATCAAGGCGCTCGCGACGTGATCACGGCCTGCACGCACGCAGTGCTGTCGGGGCCGGCTCTGGAACGGTTACAGGCGTCGTGTCTCTCCCAAGTGGTGGTGACCAACACGATTCCGCTGCGAGGGAAAGAGTTGGCCTGTCCGAAGTTGCACCAATTGTCGGTAGCGCCTCTGCTGGGCGAAGCCATCAGACGGATCCATGAAGACGAGTCGGTGAGTTCACTATTCGCCTAAGCCTATCGACTGGGCGCTGCGTAGAAGACGGAGGAAGATCATGAAATTCGATTTAACAGTGGCAGTCAGAGAAGAAGTGGGGAAAGGAGCTGCGCGGTCTATGCGGCGGGCAAGAAAAATCCCGGCTGTGCTCTACGGCCAAGGGGAATGTCTCTTGCTGACCGCCAATCCGGAGGAACTAGTCAAGATCCTCAAGTCTCATGCTGGCAGCACCGCGCTGATTTCGCTCACGGTGAATGGAGCACAGTCCAAGCAGAACCGTACGGCCCTCTTACGCGACTATCAAGTCGACCCGGTGACCGGAGCTGTTCTGCACGCGGACTTCTTTGAGATTTCCATGAGCAAGCCGATTCGGGTGAAGGTTCCGATTAAAGTCATCGGCGGGATTCCAGCCGGCGTCAAGGAAGGCGGCGTGCTGCATCACAACATGCGCGATGTACACGTCGAATGTCTTCCGGCCGCTCTGCCTGATCATATAGAAGTCGATGCGTCGGCATTGACCATCGGCAGCGGCATTCATGTGAAAGAAATCGGAGTGCGCGAAGGTGTCCGTTTCTTGGATGATGCCGATCAGATGGTTGTCAGCGTTGCGGCACCGATGACGGACGCTAAACTCGAGGCCTTGCTCACCAGCACCGCTGGAGCGCCAGGGGAGCCTGAAATCATGGCAAAAGGCAAGGAGGCAGTTGGAGCCGAGGGGGCGGGCGCCGAGCCGGCCAAAGCCGGGGCTGCTGCGCCTGCCGGTGAAGCGAAGGCCGGTGAGAAGAAAGAAGCTGCAGCCGCTCCAAAGGCTGAAAAGAAAGAAGCTGAAAAGAAGAAGTAACGTTGCACCTGCTCGTTGGACTGGGCAATCCCGGAAAAGCCTACGCCCAGACCCGTCACAATGTCGGCATGTGGGTCATCGAGCGGGCGGCCGCTCGATGGTCGATCCGACTCTCACTACGTGGCACAGCTCAACGAGGTTCCGGACGCCTGGGAGGGAAGTTGGTCGAGTTGGCCGGCCTGCTCGACTGGATGAATATTTCAGGCCCTCCGTTGAAAGGCCTCCTACGAGAATTTGGGCTCGCCGTTAACGAACTCATTGTCGTGCACGATGATTTGGATTTGGAGCCGGGTCGGTTGCGGATCAAGCTTGTCGGTGGCCATGGAGGACACAACGGGATCAAATCCATCATCGAAGCGCTCGGAACTCCGCAATTCGTGAGGTTGAAGATTGGGATCGGGCGCCCTGCTCCGGGTCAAGATTCCGCCGACTACGTTTTAGAACCGGTGATGAAGGATGAGATGTCCGTCTTTGAGCCCTGTCTGGAGCGGGCAGTGGATGCACTGGAATGTCTGATTCATCGTGGACCCGAAGTGGCGATGAATCAGTTTAATGTCAGAGAGAAGGTCGTGGATGAAAGAGAGGATGAAATCTAGATGGGTCTTTGTTGTGGCATGATCGGCCTCCCGAATGTCGGCAAGACGACGGTCTTCAATGCACTGACCAGCGGTAGTGCCTTGGCGGCGAACTATCCGTTCGCGACCGTCGATCCAAACACCGGCATCGCCCTTGTGCCGGACCCCCGCCTCATCAAACTGACGGAGATCTTCATCTCGAAGAAAACCACCTACAGTACGTTGGAAGTGCGAGACATTGCGGGGCTTGTCGAGGGTGCCAGCAAAGGCGAAGGACTCGGCAATCAATTTCTTGGCCACATCCGAGAAGTGGATGCCCTCCTTCATGTGGTTCGCTGTTTCCAGAGCACCGATGTGGTTCACGTCAGCGGCGGGATCGATCCGCTTCGTGACATCGGCGTGATCGAAACCGAACTCATGTTGTCCGATCTGGAGACCCTTGATCGCCGAAAACAGAAGACGGAAAAGAAAGTCCGGGCCGGTGATAAAAAAGCTGCGTTTGAAGTGGAGTTTCTTGCCAAACTCATCGGATGGCTCGACAAAGGTGAATGGTTGGGCAATCGAGAGTACACCCCGGAAGAGCGGGCCATCCTCAATGAATGCCAATTGCTCTCAGCCAAACCGGTTCTGTTTGTCGCGAACGTGTCAGAAGGGAAAAACGCGGACGAGGCCATGGTTCAAACCGTGCGGGAGTTTGCGGCTAAGCGCGGGGCCCGGGTCGTCACAATCTGCGGACAGCTGGAAGCTGAACTGTCGTCATTGCCTGAGAGCGAACGGGCGGACTTTTTGAACGAAATGGGGTTGACCGAATCGGGGCTCATCCGATTGACACGAGAAGCCTATACCTTGCTGGATCTGATTACCTTTTTTACCGCCGGGGAAGTAGAATCCCGTGCCTGGCCGATTCCGAGAGGCACCAAGGCGCCTCAGGCGGCAGGCAAGATCCACTCCGATATGGAACGAGGGTTCATCCGCGCCGAGGTCTACCACTACGACGATCTGCTGGCCTGTGGGTCGGAAGCGAAGGTAAAGGAGAAGGGATTGTTCCGGCTAGAAGGCAAAGACTACGTCATCAAAGAAGCGGATATCGTGTATTTCAGGTTCAACGTTTAGCTTTCCTCAACTACCGCACAGACATACCAGTCTTTCATCAAGGGGCGTGAACCGGGAGTTCCTTACTGACTTGACCTGCGCCCTTAAGATGAGCGATTCTCTTGCCTCATTATGCCGTTGTTGCTCTAAGCCATGTTCCGTAAGTGGTAACAATGCTCGACTCGCTTGCTAACACGTTTGCGTTAAAAGGGATCGTCATCTATTGGGGAATCGGCTTGCTCTTTTTCGCAGCAGAGTATTGTTGGCCCACACGTCCGGTCCCGTATCTTCAGGTGTTTCTGTCGGATGTGGCAGCCCTCGCCACGTACCAGGTCTTCTTCGTCTTCGCCGCAGAGGTGACGAACCGAATTCCGTTTCCTCACTATTCCTATTGGCGTTGGCAGGCACTTCCGTTCGGTTTCAAGCTGATCGTGTTCTTGTTCGTCCTCGACGGAATCGGCTATTGGATGCATCGACTTTGGCATACGCCGTGGGGCTGGCCGATCCATCGATGGCACCATTCGCCGACAGAATTGTACTGGCTGGCCGGTGTCCGGGCGAGCTTTCCGCAAATCGTCCTTGCCAATGTCCCTTATCTGTTGGCGTTCCCACTCCTCAAACCGGTGCCATCACTGTTCTTTCCGATCTATTCCTATATGTTGATCCTGACCAATAACTGGATGCACATGAACGTGACTTGGCAATCGCGAAAACTGGAGTGGCTCTTCGTCACACCACGCTACCATCGCGTGCACCACCTGAGAGAGATCGGGAGGACAGGGGCGAACTTCGGGGTCCTGTTTACCGTATGGGATCGATTGTTCGGTACGTATGTCGATCCTGAGCAGGTGGAATTGTCAGGGCCTTACGGGATTCAAGAAACCGTCCATCCCGTCCGCATGGCAGTTGGAGTTTAAGCCACGAGGCAATCATTAATCAGCCGCGACTCGCCGCGTTCAACGATCTAGAGCTTTTTTCATTTAAATAGACACAGTTTAATGGTATAGCCTCCCTGCCTTTACGAGAGAAAGAGGGGGGAGGGGGGCTATGCAGTCCTATTCGCAGGATTTGCGTGATCGGGTTCTTCGTGCGTTGGCGCGAGGGGACAGCCCCACGGCTATTGCAGCGCGTTTCGAAGTGAGCCGCGAGTGGGTCTACGATGTCAAGAATCGTTTTGAGAAAGAGGGGGTGCGCCATCGCTTGCCTGTGGGGGGCTATCGTGTATCGCGGGTGGCGGATAAGGAATCGCTCATTCGTGGCTGGATCAAGGAGCGCAAGGATCTGACACTGGCCGAGCTCTGCGAACGCCTGACCGAACAGGGGGTGACACTCACCCCCTCCGCATTGTGGCATCAACTGGATAAATGGGGGTTGAGCTTTAAAAAAAACCCTGCACGCCAGCGAGCAAGAACGCGCGGACGTCGCCCACGAGCGGGCGGAATGGAAAGACCATCAGCCCGCGCTTGATGCCACGAAGCTCGTGTGCATCGACGAAACGGGCGTGTCGACGAACCTGACGCGTTTGCGTGGACGTTCTCCTAAAGGCGAGCGCTGCCATGCCAGCGTACCGGGCGGACACTGGAACACCACCACCTTCATCGCCGGGCTGCGCGTGGGGGCCGTGACCGCGCCGATGGTGCTCGACGGCCCCATGGACAAAGACGCATTCCTCGTCTACGGGCGCGAGTGCCTCTGTCCGGCACTGCACGCAGGAGATCTCGTCATTGCCGACAATCTCGGCAGCCATAAGAACGACGACGTGCGTGAAGCCATCGAAGGGGGCGGCGCCACCATCCGCTATCTGCCGCCGTACTCCCCGGACTTCAACCCCATCGAAATGGTCTTCTCCAAGCTCAAAGCCCTGCTCAAAAAAGCCGCCCACCGCACCGTCGAGGCGCTTTGGAACGAAATCGGAATACTCCTCGACGCCTTCTCGCCGCAGGAATGCGCCAACTACTTCCAATCGGCAGGGTATGTGTCTGTTTAAATGCAAAATGCTCTAGTAGTAAAAACACTCCCAACCCGACTCGCATGGCGCAAAGAAAGGGATAACTTTGGGAAAGGTTATTTTCTTGTTGGGAGCGGGTGCTTCTGTAGATGCTGAAATGCCTATGGTAACCGAACTCACCAAAGAACTGGCCGCCTTACTGCATACCCTTCCTGATATGAACGGTACACCTTGTCCTGCATACAAGGAAGCTTTCGACCATATCGCAGCTCATGACTCATCTGTAGCAGAGAACTATGAAAGGTTTTTTGAATGGGTCAAACTTATTCGCGATGTAGAGCGAAAACCGTTCAGGAGGATTATCAATACCAGAATTAGTTGAGTCATTGTCTCATTTACCTTTTGTCCTTTGCGAGGCCATTGCCCGCCTGATTCGTTCAAGGCAGACAAAGCCGTGCTACCTGGCAAAACTTGCAGATTTTGTTCCTTCTCATGGCCGGTTAAAGGTCTTTAGCCTCAACACGATTGCTGTGTTGAAGAAGCATGCCGGCTAGGAGAGATAGATTTGACTACAGGATTCGATCCCACAACTAAAACCTGGAGCCCAAACCTATTCCAATCACGAAATAAAGGTTTGAGTTCTAACTCCAAGTGCAACACTGCGAGCCCAGATGGGCTATGGTGTTGCCATGCACACGAGATCGTACAGGCACCTGAGTGCCGACGAACGTGAAACCTTGAGCCTGGGATTGGCCCGGGGCCATTCGCTGTGGATGATGGCTCGAGTGTTGGGCCGCGCGGCCAGCACACTGAGCCGGGAATATGCCCGCAACACGACCCGAGGCCAACCGTATTGGGCTTGCACGGCGCAGGCCCAGGCGGTTGTCAGCTCCCAGCACCCTCGACGCCCCCGGAAACTGCTGGATCCCTGGCTGTGGCAGTATGTCCGAACCCAGCTGACGCAGGGCTGCTCGCCGGAGCAGATTGCCGGGCGCCTCCGCCGCGAGTATCCTGACGACATGGGACGCCGTCTCTCGGCCGAGACCATCTATGTGGGCCTGTATGTGCTGCCTCGCGGAGCCCTGCGGAGCGAACTCCTGACGGCCCTGCGTCAGGCGCGCAAGATGCGTCGATCTCGATCGCGAGGGCGGATCGCCGGGGCCACATCCCCAATATGACGCCGATTGCCGAGCGTCCCATCGACGTGGCCCCTCGCACGGTGCCGGGTCACTGGGAAGGTGATCTCCTCAAGGGGGCGCGCAATGGCTCGGCCGTCGGCACCCTGGTGGAGCGGACGACGCGGCTGGTCATCCTGGTCAAGATGACCGGCACTGATGCAACGAGTGCCTGCCAGGGCTTCACGAAGAAACTCCGACATGTGCCCGCGACGCTGCGGAAAACCCTGACGCATGATCGAGGAAAAGAGATGGGCCGAACACGAACGGCTGGCCAAGCGCTTCGCGATCCGCGTCTTCTTTGCTGATCCGCATTGTCCCTGGCAACGCGGCACCAATGAAAACACGAATGGCCTGCTCCGTCAGGACTTGCCGAAGGGCACCGATCTGTCGGGCTACACCCAACGGGAGTCGAACGCCATCGCCGATCGGCTGAACACACGCCCTCGCAAATGTCTCAACGTTGCGACGCCCCAGGAAGTCTCTGCGCACGTGCGCCATCATTCACCGGTTGCACTTGGACCTTGAAACCGCCCCTCTTTTAAAAGGAAAGCAGATGGTCATTGAACCAGGCCACCCAACTTTCATGGAGGTCGGAGACCGGAAATGTTGATTCTGATATCGAGAAGCCGAGTGAGGCTCTCCATCTGTTTACGCTCGGACAGATGAGAACAGTCACCACGGATCATACCGCAGACGTTAGTGTGTGTAACCCCGATACGTGGGGCAGCTGTGTGTTGAGTTAGCCCTTGGTGGCCGAGGCGGGTTCTGGATCTCAATCATCAGCCCAGCCTTGATCGTGGCCGCCACGTCGTTACGCCGCACGCGGACGTCGGCGCGACCGTTCACGACTCTTCGGCGCACGTGGTCGGCGCGGAGCCTGATGTTCCATGGCTGCGCGCAGGATGCGGTTCAGCCGTGTCTGATACCCCTTCCCATGCATTTTGAGCCAGTCGAGGACATCGATGTCGAGGCGCACCGTCACTTGTTGCTTCGCCGGTGGCCAGGCCTCGGTCGCCTTCTTGAGAAACGAGTGATCCAGCGGAGGGATCTCCGAATAGTCGATGTCCCGATCCCTGAGCCGATCAAGTCTCGCCAAGTCGCTTTTGATAGATTTTCTGCTCACGGCGGTTCGCCTTTCTCATAGAGATGATGCGCGTGGTCTCGTGCCCGCGCGGGGAGTGGGCCATCACCACGACCCGCCCGGCGAGCGTCCCGAGACTCACCAGCCGGTTCTCTCCATAATCGAAACGGTCATCGACGAAGGTCACACAGCGTCCGGCGAAGACCCGTTCGGCATCGGCAAAGTCTAAGCCGTGCTTTGCGCGATTGCTGCGATTCTTGGCTTCGTCCCATTCATAGCGCACGATCTACTGTAACTACGTTTGTCGCTACATGCAAATCGTACCATACACCGCACTCCCGTGTGAAGTGAAGTACCGTGGTCAGCGTAGAAACTTCACGAGGCCTGTAGTGCAGCAGGTGAAGGGAGCGTTCGATCATCGACTGTGCGATTGGTGGGTGTACCGGGGAAGGATCGATCCCCAAGGCCCAGTCGTGCAGCAAGTTGGCAGGAGTTCCGAGGGCGACCTGTAAATGCGCCAACGAGACAGAGGCAATCGTGCCGAGCGTAAGGAGGTTTAAATCCTCTAACCGTTGTAAGACACCGTGAGGTGTGGATACGGTGAAGGCCGGGAAGCAACATGGTCGGCAACGGAGCGAGGAACGATTGCTCACAATCGGAGTGGATCGACAACACTTGGGGTGGTTTCATGAGTGATGTCGCGGCCAGTTGCGAGACCAGTTTGTTTCCCGCCAATCCGATCGTACTCGGCCATCCCTCCGGATGGGTCAACTCTCGACTGATGCGGGTCGCTGTATCGATGGGAGGGCCGAAGAGTCTGGTTGTGCCGGTGAGGTCCAGGAAGAACGAGCCGGGCCTGATCGATTCTCAAACCGGTGTAAAGGACGAGATATGGTGTTGCAACCTTGATCCCAGTCAAGTACGTAGAAAATCCAGGCATACGGTGCAAGGCAGATAAGTGGAGGGCGGTGAGGTAGGAAACGCTCCACCGGAAGAAACGATAGCTCTCACAGGTGTTGGATTTGCTGAAGCCTGGGTTGAAGAGCCGTCCTTCCTTGTCAGCCTCGCTTTTGTTGACAGCCATTTCCACCCTGTGCTACCGTCCACCCTTCTTTACGCCAAATAGGCACCTACACCTCGCTCCCGGCTGGTTCGGGGGCCTTTGTCCAGGAGGATCGCTGCATGGAGCTCTACGAGTCTCTGTTTATCATTCGTCCGTCCGTCTCCGATGAGGAGACCAAGACGCTCATCGACAAGATGAAAAACGTCGCCGATAAGACCGGCGCCCAATTCATCAAAGCCGAGAATTTAGGGAAGAAAAAGCTCGCTTACGAAGTACGTCGCGAGCGGAAGGGTACCTACGCCTATTTCTACTTTAAGGCGCCGAACAATACGGTCGGTGAGCTCGAACGGGCGTATCGATTGGAAGACAACATCATCAAGTTTTTGACGGTCCATCACGAAAAACCCTTGGTGGAACGGCGTCCGGTGGAAGCCTCGACACAGGAGTCAAACGGTGGCCGGATTTAACAAAGTCATCCTTCTGGGGAACCTCACCCGTAATCCTGAGCTCCGGTATACGCCGAGCGGGACACCGGTGGCGAGTTTTGGCTTGGCGGTGAGCCGTCGGTTTAAGCAGGGTGACGATTTGAAGGAAGAAGTCTGCTTTGTCGATATCGTGGTATTCGGCAGACAGGCGGAGCATTGCGGGCAGTATCTCAGTAAAGGCAACGGGGCGATCATCGAAGGCCGGTTGCAGCAGCGCCGATGGGAAACGGAAGACGGCCAAAAACGCAGCAAGCATGAAGTGGTCGCGCAGACCGTGACGTTCATGCCCAAGCGTCAAGACGGTGGGACGAGTGCGGAACCTCCGATGCACGATGAGCCCGGCTATGAAACAGGCGAAGAAGGTTAACAGCGCGAGTATTATGAGGAGGCAGTTATGGACCGAAGCGACAACGAACGTGGCGGGGGGCGGTTATTCCAGCGAAGACGTCCCTGCAGATTCTGCCTGGAAAAGGCGCCGATCGACTTTAAAGACGCCGGGCTTCTTCGGAATTTTTTGACGGAGCGGGGACGGATCGTTCCGCGCCGTATTTCCGGGAATTGCATGCGTCATCAGCGTGAATTGACGGTGGCCGTCAAGCGGGCTCGGCATATCGCCATCATCAGCTTTGCCGAGGAGCGATAGCGAACGTGATCGGCGATTTCGATGTACCGAAGTGGAGCAGCGGCACGTTGCCGAGAATGACCATGGATGTATTGACTCCGAAAATCGCAGATATCACGGCAGAAGGTCTTTCTTTGTCGGGAGACTTGACGGGAGAGGAGTTGGGACTGACGGATACGGATGTGTCTATTCGCGGAACGCTGGCGGTCGGGCTGGATCTTCGAGCGATTGAACGCACCGTCTATGTGACCGGGGTCGTGGAAGGGGCGGCGGTTCGCCAATGCGTGCGGTGCCTCAAAGATTTTGACGACCCACTGGCGTTTTCATTACGTGTGGCCTATGAGCGGGAAGTCAAAGCGATGGGTGCCGTCACAAAGCGAGACGATCCGAGGAAGAGGAAGTCGGCAGCGCCTCCGGAAGGAGAAGTGGAAGAGCAGAACGACGATCTCTATTACTTTGCGGGTGACCATCTGGAGCTGGCGCCGATGCTGCGGGAGCAATTGATTCTTGCTTCTCCCATGCACCCGCTCTGTTCCGAGGGATGCCGCGGGTTGTGTACTCGTTGTGGGAAAGATTTGAATGAAGGCCTCTGTCATTGTGGTGAAGAGCCGACGGGAAGCCCGTTTCAGGTGTTGCGCACTATGAAAGACAAACTGAAGGACCTCGGTGAGCGTTGAGCGGGGTCAGAATTGAGCGGAAGAAGGAGTCATCATGCCCAATCCCAAACATAAACATTCACGAGCTAGACGCGATAAGCGCCGTACTCAAAAGCTGCGCATGACCCCGCCGGGAATGGCTGTGTGCCCACAGTGTCATGAACTCAAGCTGCCGCATTATACCTGTTTGAATTGCGGGACCTATAAGGGCAAAGCGGTCATTCAAGTCGAAGAGGCGTGAGTAGGTTGTCCAAGTCGGTCCATTGCGCGAGTTTCCCAGCACGTCTGACGTGAGCTCAGGGGGCGACGCGTGTTCAGCCGTTCATTCCAACGCCATCCGTGAGTACACCATCTCGCATGAAGATCGCGCTTGATGCGGTGGGGGGCGACCATGGCCCTGCACCCTGTGTCGAGGGCGCTCTTCAGGCCGTAAAAGAATTGGATGTCGAGGTCATTCTCGTCGGCGACGAAACCACCCTGAAACAGGAATGTGAGCGTCAGTCCTGTCGCGATTCCCGCCTCACCATTCAGCATGCTTCCCAGGTTGTCGAAATGCATGAGTCGCCTGCCGCTGTCGCCCGGAAGAAGCGGGATTCGTCGATTTGGGTTGCGACCGAGTTGGTCAAGAACGGCCATGCGGGCGCGGTCGTGAGCCCTGGTAACACGGGCGCGAGCATGGTGGCATCGTTTTTCGTGTTAGGACTGACGAAGGGAGTCGAGCGTCCTGCGATTGCCACCAGCCTGCCGACGTTGAGCGGAGAAGCCATCATGCTCGATGTGGGGGCCAACGTCGACTGCACCGCCACGCATCTCGAGCAATTCGCCTTGATGGGCAATGAGTATGGGAAGCATCTGCTCCGTAAGCCTAACCCCCGTGTCGGTCTTCTGAGCATCGGGGAGGAAGACGGCAAGGGCAACGAAGTCACCAAAGAGGCGTTTAAGTTGCTCAAAGGCAGTTCGATGAATTTCGTGGGGAATATCGAGGGACGTGATGTGTACAGCGGAATCGCCGACATCGTCGTCTGCGACGGGTTTATCGGCAACGTGGCCTTGAAGATATCCGAAGGTGTTGCCGAGATGATCAAGAGACTGTTGCTGAAGGAAATCTCCGGCCACTTCCTTGGGCGACTGGCCTATCCCTTGATTGCCGGGCCTCTCATGAATCTGAAGCGAAAAATCGATTATGCTGAATTCGGTGGGGCCCCATTGCTGGGGGTCAATGGGATTACGATGATCTGCCATGGCCGATCGTCGGCCAAGGCTATCAAGAATGCGATTCGGCGAGCGAAGGGCATGGCTGAGGGTGGCGTGCGAGAGCTGATTCAGCGAGATATTGAAGAGAGCCGATCCTGTCCTCAGGTGGAGCCGACATGAAAGCGTGGATTGCCGGAACCGGCTCCTATACGCCTGCCAGGGTCCTGACGAATGCGGAGCTGGAACGGATGGTAGCCACCTCCGATGAATGGATTCGAGAACGGACCGGCATCCGCGAACGGCGTATCGCAGCTACCGGAGAAGCCTGCTCGGATCTTGCGGTTCTGGCCGGGAAACGGGCGTTGACTGCGGCCGGGCTGGCGGCAACAGATCTCGACATGATTTTAGTCGCCACCTGTACGGGTGATTATCCTCTCCCTGCAACGGCCTGTCTTGTCCAGCATCAGCTCGGCGCGACCAAAGCCGCGGCGTGCGACCTTTCGGCCGCCTGCTGTGGATTTGTCTACGCGCTCTCGGTGGCGGATGCCTATGTTAAAAATGGGATGCGCCATGTCCTGGTGATCGGATCTGAGGTGATGTCTGCCATTACCGATTGGACCGACCGGAACACCTGCGTGCTGTTTGGGGATGGAGCCGGTGCGGTCGTCGTCAGTGCAAGCGATGGAGAACGAGGGATCCTCTCGACTCACCTTCGCTCCGACGGAGCGCTCTGCGAGCTGATCATGGTGCCTGGAGGAGGCTCACGCAACCCGCCATCCGAAAAAGTGATCGCCGAACGTTTGCAGTACATCAAAATGAAGGGGAATGAGACGTTCAAGGTGGCAGTACGCACTTTGGAAGAGATCGCTCGGGCGACCCTTTCGGCCAATGGTCTTCGGGTGGAGGACCTTGACCTCTATGTGCCGCACCAAGCCAATCTGCGAATTCTGAAGGCGGTGATGGAGCGGCTGGGCCTTCCGATCGAAAAGGTGCTCCTGAACCTCGATCGTTACGGGAACACGTCTGCCGCATCTATTCCGATTGCTCTGGATGAAGCGGTTCGCGAAGGGCGTATCAAGGATGGCTCGTTGGTGATGCTGGGGGCGTTTGGGGCTGGATTGACCTGGGCCTCTGCGGTCATCCGATGGTAGAGAACGACCAGTTCATGATCTGGAACCATCCCGATGTGGCCCTCTGCAGATTATGGAAAGCCGGCGGCTTGTGAAAACTTTTCTCGTTGACTTTGCGCGGGATTTCGAAGATATCTAACGCCCCATGACTCTAGAAATCGGGCTCGTTTTCCCTGGACAGGGTTCTCAGTCGGTCGGGATGGGGAAGGCGCTCTATGACGCGCATCCTTCATTGAAACCCGTCTATGATGAGGCCTCTACGGTCTTGGGTTATGATATCGCCGGGTTGTGCTTCACCGGACCTGCCGACCGACTTAATCGAACAGAGTTCACTCAGCCGGCCTTGCTCGTGAGCAGTGTGGCGGCGTTGAAACTGTTTGAGCCGGTCGGGATTAAGCCGGTTGCGGTGGCGGGCCATAGTTTAGGTGAGTATTCGGCGCTGGTTGCGGCAGGCGGCGTATCCTTTCGCGATGCCGTCGGCCTGGTGCAGAAACGGGGACGCTACATGTCCGAAGCCGTGGCTCCGGGAGCCGGACTCGTCGCCGCCCTATTGGGGTTAACGGCCGACGCAGTCAAGGATGTGTGTCGCACGGCGTCGCCTGTCGGAGTAGTCGCGGCGGCAAACTTCAACTCGCCTGGGCAAGTGGTCATTGCCGGTGAGAAGGCGGCGGTGGAGCGGGCGATTGAATTGGCCAAAGCACAAGGCTGTAAGAAGGCCATTCCACTACCGGTCAGCGTGCCGGTTCATACCCCTTTGATGCAGCAAGCCGCTGATCGATTGGCGAAGGACTTAGCCATGGTTCGGTGGTCGGACCTCCGTGCCCCGCTTGTGAATAATGCAGAGGCGAAAGCGATCAGCCGGGCGCACGAGATCCCGGCATCGTTGGTCCGTCAGCTTCCTTCCTCAGTACTGTGGGAAGATACCGTGCAGACAATGGGAAGGATGGGCGTCACGACGTTTGTAGAAATCGGCCCTGGTACGGTACTGACCGGCTTGATCAAACGAATTCTACCCGAGGCCAAACTGTTGAATGTGAACGATCCGAAGTCATTGGACGCGACACTCAAGGCGGTCAGCTAAGGCCGGACCGTCCGCGTGGAAAACCAGGTGACGAATTCCCCGTCAGCCTGGTAACGTATCGTTCGAAAGGGCTGACATGTCACTACAAGGAAAAACAGCTATTGTTACCGGTGCTGCGCAAGGCATCGGTCGGGCCATTGCCGAATGCCTGGCCCAAGCGGGGGCCGACGTTGCCGTGGCCGATCTCGACCCCGGCCGCTCCGTGGAAACGGTCGCCTCCGTCGAAAAGCTGGGGCGGAAGGCGCTGAACATAAAAGTCAACGTGGCCGATGCCAATGAAACCAAGGCGATGGTCGAGCAAGTCCTGAAGGCTTGGGGGAAGGTGGACATCCTTGTCAATAATGCCGGCATTACTCGTGATGGCTTGTTGCTACGGATGAAGGAGGAAGATTGGAATCTGGTGCTTCAGATCAACTTAAACGGTACGTTTAACTGCACGAAAGCGGTCTTGCAGCCGATGACCAAGCAACGGTATGGTCGCATCGTCAACATCGCGTCGATCGTCGGGGTGATCGGAAACGCAGGGCAGGCAAATTACTCGGCTTCGAAGGCCGCCGTCATCGGGTTTACAAAAACCGTTGGGCGGGAATATGCCAGCCGTAATGTCACGGTGAATGCGGTGGCGCCCGGTTTCATCGACACGGCCATGACCCATGGGCTACCGGCTGATGTGAAAGACACGTTGCTGAAACAAATCCCGTTGGCGCGGTTGGGCACGCCGGCGGATGTCGCAGCGGCGGTGCGGTTTCTGGTGTCCGAGGATGCGGCCTACATCACCGGCCATGTCTTGCACGTGAACGGCGGGATGTTGATGGTCTAAAGGCGTCGATTGTGTGGAGGTACGACCGTCACAGATCCCCGTGTGGCGGTGCAGAGGGAGTCATATCGGGGAGGGAGGTAGTCATAGCGATGGCAACTGTTGAAGAGCGGGTCAAGAAGATTATTGCTGAGCAACTCGGTGTGGAAGAGGATGAGGTGACGCCGGAAGCCTCCTTCGTCGAGGATCTTGGGGCTGATTCGCTCGATACTGTCGAGCTTGTCATGGCGTTGGAGGAAGAGTTTTCGATCGAAATTCCCGATGAGGATGCGGAGAAAATTCTGACCGTTGGGAAGGCGTTGGACTACATCAAGGAAAAATCCTAGGTATGTCTGCAGGAATGCCTGATCACGCAGTGCGGCGCGTTGTGGTCACCGGTCTCGGGCTGGTGACACCGCTGGGCACGGGTGTCGAGAAGACCTGGAAGGCGATCTGCGCCGGTGAGTCCGGGATCGGCCGAATCACCAAATTTGATCCGACCGGATATGATGCCCAAATCGCGGGTGAGGTGAAAGATTTTGATCCTGCCCGGTTCATTGAAAAGAAAGAGATCAAGAAGATGGATGCGTTCATCCACTATGCCGTGGGCGCCGCCCACTTGGCGGTGGATGATGCCGGGCTAAAAATAAAGCCGGAAGAAGCCACGAAAGTCGGCGTATACATCGGCTCAGGGATCGGCGGGCTCGGGTCGATCGAGCACTATCATGATGTGCTCAAGGGCAAGGGGCCGGGCCGTGTCTCACCGTTTTTCATTCCCATGACCATCATCAATTTGGCGTCCGGGCAGGTGGCGATTCGGATTGGAGCCAAGGGGCCCAACTCTTGTGCGGTGACGGCCTGCGCCACGGGCAATCATTGCATTGGGGATGCGTACCGTCTGATTCAACGAGGTGAGGCCGATGTCATGGTGGCCGGCGGCGCCGAAGCGGCGGTCACTCCGTTGGGTGTGGCGGGATTCGCAGCGGCCAAGGCCTTGTCGTTCCGGAACGACGAACCGACGAAGGCGAGCCGCCCGTTCAACAAGGACCGGGATGGATTTGTGCTGGGCGAGGGCGCGGGGGTCGTGGTGATTGAGGAACTGGAACATGCCCGTCGGCGTGGGGTCAGAATGTACGGCGAGATCATCGGGTACGGGATGAACAGCGATGCGTATCATATTACGGCGCCGCCGGAAGAAGGCGAGGGGGCCGTTCGCTGCATGGAATTAGCCCTTAAGGATGCCGGAATCAATCGCGATCAGATCGGGTATATCAACGCGCACGGTACATCAACGATGGCCGATGCCATTGAGACCAGAGCGATCAAACGGGTGTTCGGGGAACAGGCGTTTCGTATTCCGGTCAGCTCAACCAAGTCCATGACCGGGCATCTACTCGGAGCTGCGGGTGGGATCGAAGCCGTCTTCAGTCTTCTGGCGCTGTTTCACGGTATTCTCCCCCCCACGATCAATCTGGATCATCCGGATCCGGCCTGTGATTTGGACTATGTTCCCAATGAGGCACGACCTGCCGCCATTACAACGGCGTTGTCGAACTCCTTTGGATTCGGCGGAGTCAATGCCTGTTTGATCTTCAAAAGACTGGATGCGTAGTGCGCGTGTCATGATGACACCGGCTTCTTCAGCCGATTCTTCTCCTGCCATATCGAACTATCGATTCACGCATCCGAGCTTTTTGACGGAAGCATTGACCCACAAGTCGTACGTGAATGAGCGCCGAGACTCCGGTCGAAAACATAATGAGCGGCTTGAATTCTTGGGGGATGCCGTATTGTCGCTCATCGTAAGCGATTATCTTGCGAGCCGGTATCCTGAGTTGAGCGAAGGAGCCCTTTCAAAACTCAAAGCCAAACTCGTGAGCGAAGCGCCGTTAGCGAATGCCGCCAGGCGGCTGGATCTCGGCGCCAGGTTGAAACTTGGTCGAGGCGAGGAACTCTCGAACGGGCGGGACAAAGCCTCACTGTTGGCTGATGCGTTTGAGGCCATCATTGCAGCTGTCTATCTTGATGGAGGATTGGAGGCAAGTCGAAACTTCACCATTGAGGCGCTGACCGATGAATTACGCCGAATTGATGTCCTGCAAGAAAAACCCGGGGGAGATGATTATAAGACGCGCTTCCAGGAGTGGTGCCAAAAACGGTATGACGTGTTGCCTCGGTATATCATCGTACGCGAAACCGGTCCGGATCACCAAAAGGTATTTGAAGTAGAAGTGCATGTGAAGGATACGGCTTTGGGGATCGGCCGAGGATACAGCAAGAAGGAAGCGGAACAGGAGGCGGCGCAACAAGCGCTGGAGCAGTCCGAACAGTAATGCCGAGTCCATGCTAAAATGACCGACGCGGTCACATGAAAGACATGGGAGGGGCTCATGCTGAAGCAAGCGGGATGGCGAATGCTGATGGGTGTATTACTCGCGGTCGGTCTATCAGTCTCAAGCGTCGTGTCGATGAGTGCTGCTGAGACTCCAAAGGCTGAAACACCGAAGGGGCCGAGGGCGATCATCAAAACGAAATTCGGCGATATCGAAATCAAGTTCTATTCGGATGTCGCGCCAAAACACGTGGAGAATTTTATCAAGTTAGCGAAGTCCGGATTTTACAATGGCACAATTTTTCACCGTGTCATTCCCGGTTTCATGATTCAAGGCGGAGACCCGAATACGAAGGACACGCTTAAAAAGGACATCTATGGGCAAGGTGGCCCCGACCATACCATCAAGGCGGAATTCAGCGATATTCCACACAAACGAGGTGTTGTTTCTATGGCCAGGGCGGCTGATCCGGATTCGGCCGGCTCCCAGTTTTTTATCGTCGTAGAGGACTCACGATTTCTGGACCGCAAGTACTCCGTGTTCGGCGAAGTGACGAAGGGAATCGGTGTGGCCGACAAGATCGTCAACCTACCACGCGATGAGCGGGATAATCCGAAAGAGCGGGTGGAAATGACGGTCACGATTGTGGAGTAGGTTCCCTTGATATTTGTGCTGGATGCTCATGTGCGGCGCGTCCTCAAAATGCCGGTCGACTCTCTGATTCGGCTTCCAGCACCGAGGCAATAAATCCGCCTACTGGTATCGCCAACAGCGGGCAGGGCGTCTTGTGAAGCACTCGTTCGCTATGGCTTCCCCGTAACGCATCGAGAAAACCATGGCGTCCTTCGGTCGTCATGACGATGAGATCCGCCTTGATCTCCTCAGCCGTCCCGCAGATCACATCCACCACATCTCCATGCTTGATGACTTTCTCCCACTGCCAGCCTGGCATATCGGGGTAGTGGAGGTCGGGCATGCCCCCTTCCTCGCCGACATAGAGAACCGTAAAGACGCCGATCGGGCGATGGAGACGGTATGCCATCCGCACGGCGGCCTGGAGCGCCGCCTGGCCTGGCGGCGTGGAGGTGACGGGAATCAAGATGTTCGTCAACGAGACGGAACCATCGTACGAGGAAACGAATCCGGCTGCACCTTTCGGGATGAAGAGGGTCATCTGCCGTGACTCCAGCGCAACAGGCACCGCCACCGACTTGCTGAGCCATGGAAGACAGCCTTTGCTCTGATCAATAGCGAGCACGATCAAGTCCGTCACGTGTTCGGCTAAATAAGATGTGACTGATTCAACAGGATCCGGATGGACCGCTTGGACCTTCCTGACGTGAATACCCAATTTGGCGACATCCGATCGCTGGCTGTTCATCGGCAGCAGACCCCATCGCTCCAGCGCCGCACGCACGCCGGGAAACTCCCTCCATTCCGCACCTCGATCGGGGGAAACATGAAGAATGGTCAGGTTGGCTTGAGCCATCAAGGCGGTTCTCAAGGCATGAGCGAACGCGGCTTCACTTGCAGGGGTGAAATCGGATGGATAAAAGATGTTTCGAAAGATAGGGACGTTGAGCGAGTCGGGAAGAGACATCGACGGTACCCTTCAGGGGAAGCAGTCTATCATGACAGGTGTTCCGACTTGCACTGGGGAAGTCCCTGGGTAGCTGATGGACGGCGTCCGCAGCCGCTGTTTCCCGCTTATTAAGCCTGCTTCTAGACAAAGATCAGCCGTGCACCGACCGCCATTTCCTTGAGCGATCGATCGTGCGCTGCACCATCAGTGAGCTAAGTGTGATGGTGTCTGCAGTCGGGACCATGCGTGTGAGTTTCGGTTGAGGGGGTCGGCAGGAAAGATTGTCCTGGTAACAGAATGTGTCCCGGCTCCCGTTTCTTCTTGAGATGGGCCGCGATCTCCGGATGCTCCATTTTTACATAACCGATCAGCCCTCTCAGAAACCGGTTCGACTGAAAATCATTCTCTGAAAATGCGGAGACAAATTGCGTCGCGCGATCCAGGATGACCAGCGCGTCGGCGGCATCGACAATTTGTTCAGGATTCTGTTTCTGAAACGCCTCGTACTCCTTTTTGAGCTGCTCAGCAAAAACCGGTGTGGGGCCGGCGGGGACGTGGAGCGGGCTGAGCGAGCGACGTAGGGCCTGTAGAGCTGCTACGACCTCGGCATCCTGTCCATCCCTTCGTCCTTCGAAGTAACCGAACGTGATGACTTCGATCAAGTTGAATAGCGCCACGGCTTTGCGGCCTCCTAACTGGTCCAGTTCCTGATAGAAGTCTCGTCGAACGGGCGCAAATTGCGCGCCGAGTCTTTTTTGTTGGTACTCGCTCCCGCTGTCGAGATAGATGCAATCACTGGGACATGAGATCCGTGTCAGGCGGTGCTCTCCACAACAGAGGCTGCAGATCAATCCTCCCAGAGCTGGACATGCGCGCTTGCCCTTTCGATGGTGACAATATGCGCACGAACTCATTTCTTTGTTCCTTCCGACCCGGGCTTGGGAGGCGGCGGGATGAATCCGTAGTCGGCCAGCGTCCGTTTCTCGCCTTTTGGCTTTGCGGATGAAGGGGTTTCAAGTCCATTCATCTCGGCGGCATCCACATAGTGGTAGGGAACCAAGATCAGATTGTTCACGCGGTCGATACCGATGTCAGCCGGAGCGGGGAGATACTCGGCGATGACTTGGAATCGATGATCCCGGGTCATGCGCCAAATCTTGCCTTTTGTGATGTCTGATACATACATGTTCCCCCATTGATCAAAATCCACTCCGCTCAGGTTTTGAAAACGACCGGTAAAAAACCCATTCGATTCCAGCTCGGTCAGTTGCCCGTCGAGAGTGATGTCAAGAATCTTCCCTTTTTGCAGGCTCACAGCGATGAGATGATTCGTCCTGGGGTGAATCGCGATTCCGGACGGCCCTGCAAGCCGTTCATCATGGATCAAGAGATCAATTCGATGATCGGCTGATGGGGCAATCCGGTAAATGGAGTTCGCTGCCTGATCCGAAACGTACAACATACCGTCTGGCGCGGACGCCACGTCGGTGAGCGATGATGTGGGGAACGAGACTGTGGCGATGAGTTTGCCTGACGTCTTATCGAAGGCTTTCAGCTGATCGAGATCTGCGATGTAGAGAATCGGTCCCACCAAGGCCATCCCTTTCGGGGCATGCAGCAACACGTCCGCCACACCACCTTGGATGAACTTGAGTTCGGTGACCTTTCCCTCGGCATTCAATTTTGTGATGAAGCCGTTGTTGTCTCGTGCGTCCGGTTCGCCGTTGATGTTGGAAATGAAATAGTCCTTCCCTGATGGGTCGCCGACGAAACTATTGGGTGACTCCAAGCCGGTGATTTGCGCGGCTTCGCCGGCGACCGTCAAGCCCAGGATGAGTACGGTAGGCAAGAATGAGCGATAATAGAGCTTCGCGAACAAAGGCGGGTTGTTCAATTTTTCACCGGAGGTCATCGTATCGGAGGAACAAAGAAAGTGTCAAGAAAGGACCCCGAAGGTTTGAAGTCAAGAAGGGAGAACGGAGAGACATGGCAAAGCGTTGACTTGCATAAAATTCCCCTGCTAAGTTGCGACGATTTAACCCGACGGAATAGTTATAGGGAGGGGGGATCGTGGCCGCACAATTGATTGATGGAAAAGCGCTCGCGCAACAGATTCGCGATCGTCTGGCAAAAGAATCGGCGGAACTGTTCGCCAAGAAAGCGATCAAACCTGGTCTTGCGACCATTTTGGTGGGTGACGATCCCGCCTCGCATGTGTACGTCAGAAACAAGCAAAAGGCCTGCGAATTGGCAGGGATCCATGTCGACGATCACAAGCTCCCGGCGAGCACGACGCAGGCCGAGTTATTGGCGCTGATCGATAAAAAAAATAGCGACTCCAAAATCCATGGAATTCTGGTTCAGCTCCCGCTGCCCAAACACATCGACAGCAAGGCCATTCTCGAATCAGTCTCTCCACTCAAAGATGCGGATGGGTTTCATCCGTACAACATCGGCCGACTGGTGGAGGGGCATCCCGTCTTCGAAGCCTGTACCCCCAAGGGTGTCATCAAGATGATCGAATCGACCGGGGTGACAATAGAAGGCAAGCGGGCGGTTGTGGTGGGACGGAGCAATATTGTCGGGAAGCCGTTGGCGTTGATGCTGCTTCAACGGAATGCCACGGTCACGATCTGTCATTCAAAAACGAAGGACCTGCCTGGGGTTTGCCGTGAGGCGGAGGTGCTTCTCGTTGCTATCGGAAAGGCGAAGTTTGTGACGGCTGACATGGTGCGCGAGGGTGCGGTCGTCATCGACGTGGGGACCAACAAGACCTCTGAAGGCAAGTTATGCGGCGACGTAGACTTTGCTCAGGTCAGTCAAAAGGCCGGCTGGATCAGCCCTGTCCCCGGTGGGGTCGGCCCGATGACCATTGCGATGCTGCTGGAAAATACCGTGGAGTCGGCCAAGCGGGCAGCAGGAATGCTATGAGGGGTCATCTATGAGTCGAGAGCCACAGCGCCTAATCGATATCCTCAACCGAGGGATATTTGCAGTCACGGTCGAGTATAACCCTCCCAAGGGCACCAATATCTCGTCCGTTCTCGAGAGCGCCAAACAGCTTGTCGGGCGCGTACACGGCGTGAACGTCACCGACAATACCGCGGCTGTGGTTCGTGCCGGCTCACTTCCGGTCTGCCGCCTCCTCTATGAGTTGGGACACGACCCCGTGATGCAATTGACTTGTCGTGATCGCAATCGGATCGCCATGCAGTCGGATCTGATGGGTGCGCATATGCTGGGGATTCGAAATATTCTGTGCCTCACGGGCGATTATCCGACGGTCGGTGATCATAAGGAGGCCAAGCCGGTGTATGATCTCGATTCAGTCCAAGTCATGCAACTGGTGCAAGGATTGAACAACGGGCATGACCTGGCCGGGCACAAGCTGGATGGCTCGACGGCGTTTACGATCGGTGCAGCGGTCACGCCGGAGGCCGACCCACTCGGACCTATGCTCGCCAAGTTTGAAGTAAAGGTGAAAGCAGGTGCCCAATTTTTCCAGACGCAAGCGGTGTACCATCCGGAGCAGTTCGCGAGCTTCATGAAAGCGGTCCAGCCCTATAAGGTTAAGGTGCTTGCCGGTATCCTTGTGTTGCGCAACCACAAGATGGCGGAGTTCATGAACGCGAATATTCCGGGCATCTCGGTTCCAAGCGAGATGATCGATGAGCTCAAAGCCGCTGGGGAGAAGGCAGAGGACGTCGGCGTCGACATTGCCGTACGGACGATCAAGGCGGTTCGGCCGCACTGCGACGGCGTTCATATCATGGCGATCAAAGCCACGCACCGGTTGGCCGAGATCATCACCAAAGGTGAATTGCATTGATGACGATCCTTGATTTCCAGCAGCTCAAACGAGAGCGGAAGAAACTCGCCGTCGTGACAGCCTATGACGCGCTGTTCGCACGTATTGTTGAGCAAGCGGGAATCCGGGTGATTCTGGTCGGAGATTCGTTGGGCATGGTCGTACAGGGGAAACCCAATACACTCACGGTCACGATGGACGACATGCTGTATCACACCAAGCTGGTCGCCGGCGGGGTGCAGCGAGCGCTGGTCATCGCGGATATGCCGTTTATGTCCTATCAGACCAGCACAGAGGAGGCCCTGCGCAATGCGGGCAGATTGCTGCAAACAGGCGCCGCTGCGGTGAAGCTGGAGGGGGGAGCCGTGATGGCAGATCGAATCAAAGCCATGACGAGTGTCGGCATTCCTGTCATGGGTCACCTAGGTATGACCCCGCAATCGGTCTATGCATTGGGCGGATACAAGGTTCAAGGAAAAGCCGACGATCAAGCCGCCAAGTTGCTCCAGGATGCGAAGGCTATTGAAGCTGCCGGAGCCTTCGCGCTGGTATTGGAAGCCATACCTGCTGATTTAGCCAAGAAGATCACTCAAACCCTTTCAATCTCCACGATCGGGATTGGGGCGGGACCTCACTGTGACGGTCAAGTACTCGTGCTCTATGACCTCCTTGGACTCTTTGATGCGTTCATGCCGAAATTCGTGAAGACGTATGCTCACCTCAAAGCCGACAGTCTCCAAGCGCTGAGTCGTTATAAAGAAGAAGTCGAACAGGGGAAGTTCCCGTCGGATTCGGAAAGCTATCACTAGTGTAGCGTGAGACCGCTCATACCGCCCCTCCGGTTCTTTCGCACCCAAGCATTTCACATTTCCATGCGATAGTGAGGATCTACCTCCTGTTCGAAAGGAGGGGAGACAGGGCTGAGTCCGTTTGATAGAGTCCGGCATCCCGACTTACAGTGATAAGCGGATAGGCACGATGGAATGGATTGACTGGTTGCTGAGCCCAGGGTCCCGGCAGTTCGTCTTCGACCATGACCTCTTCATTCCTCTTTTGTTCACGGCGAGAGTGATCTTCGTCACAGCGCTTGAATGGATGATTCCGGCGAGAAAGGTTCCCTATCGATCTATATTCTTCATGGACATCGTTGGGGCCACGCTGGTCGGGTACCTGCTGCTCCCTGTCGCCTTGTCTGTGAGCGAACGGATCGTGATCCGGCCGCGGTTGCTCGAATTCATCTTGGCCCTTCCGACTGCGGCGGCGTTTGCCCTGTACTATGTGATTGGAGACTTCGGCGCCTACTGGGTGCATCGGTTTCTGCATCTGAGACTGTTTTGGCGCATCCATAAGTGGCACCATTCTCCGACGCACATGTATTGGCTGGCCGGATACCGGGCTTCGCTTCTACAACAGGTATTGTTCAACCTGCCCTGGATGATAGCGTTTTCTGTTTTTGGCCGTGCTCCATGGTGGATGTATTGGGCGGTGTTGACTTCGCACATGCTCTTGAATGACTGGATGCACATGAACGTCGCCTGGCGATCGAATTGGCTGGAATGGATCGTTGTGACGCCGCGGTATCACCATATTCATCACAGTGAGAACTCGGCGCATGCCAATGCGAATTTCGGGGTGACGTTCTCGATTTGGGACCGACTGTTCGGGACCTATGTCGATCCGGATGGACTCAAGACACCAATGACATTCGGGATCGGTGAGCAGGTTCCCTTGGCGCGTCTGGTCGCAGGGGTTTGAGCTGAGTCTGCGTTAAGGCCGCGCCAACCCGTCCACTTGAAATACCATCCGATCTTCCAATCGCACCGCCGTCAGTTGCCGTCCCCACACACAGCCGCTATCGATGGCAAGCAGATTGGGCTCCATGTGTAGGCCGAGTGCTGCCCAATGGCCGGTAATGATGGTCGTATCCGCACTGCGGCGAGCGGGGAGACGGAACCAAGGGAAATAGCCTGGCGGTGTCGCTTCCGGCGGACCGGAAAAGCTCGAGGTGTCGCCGGTCGGTGTACAGGTGCGAAGTCGAGTTAGTACACGCGCAACCGTGACCAACCGTAAGATGCCGGTCAGGTTGGGGCTCCATGTAACCGCCGGTTCATGGAAGAGTGATCGCATGAACGATTGGAAGCCGTTACCGCGCAGGGCGGTCTCGACCTCGCCGGCCAATTGAGCGGCATCTTGCGTGGTCCATTGAGGGAGTAGCCCCGCATGGATCATGAAGAATAACCCCTCGCGCTGGTGCAGGGGTTGGTGGCGGAGCCAGTCGATCAAGTCCGGCCGATCGTCGGCTTTCAATACGTCGCCGATCGTATCTTTAGGCCGAAGCGCCACCACCCCTTCCGAGACTGCAAGAAGAAAGAGGTCGTGGTTGCCAAGCACGACACGTGCGGATCGTCCGAGCGAACGGATGTAGCGAAGCACCGCGAGGGAATCGGGCCCGCGGTTGACGAGATCGCCAACGAACCAAAGCCGGTCGCAGCTCGGATCAAATTGGATATGATCGAGAAGACGTTGCAAGGCATCGTGGCACCCCTGCACATCGCCGATCGCATATGTCGCCATAAAAAGAAATGTCAACGATCACTGGTCATTCGTCACTCAAAAAAAGAGAATAGGCTGATGTTTCTCTGCAATGATGGATGACCAGTGACCAATGACGGGATTAAGGATACCGAGCCTCAATCTTGCTTGAAAGCCCGCCGCGCGCGGTAAAGGTGCCGGTGACCTTCGCCCATACGGGACGGCAGGTTTTGACGATATCGTGGAGGATTCTGTTGACGGCATTTTCATAGAAGATGCCGAGATTACGGTAGGCATGGATGTACATTTTAAGCGCTTTCAGCTCAAGACATTCTTTGTCAGGCATGTAGTGCAGTGTAATGGTTCCAAAGTCCGGCAAGTTGGTTTTGGGACAAATCGCTGTGTACTCGGGGATCTCAATCGTAATTTCATATCCCTTATATTGATTCGGGAAGGTCTCGATATCGGGTAGCGGGGCGCTGATTCCGCTCTTCGCATGCCGCTCGTTGTACCCCAATTTCGTGGTCTTTCGCTTATCCCTCATTTCCCCTCGCTCCGCTGGCCTACTCATACTTGTTTCATCCATTCAGTCTGGCCGATTTTCTCCAGTTCTATATAAAGCGAGACCCATGGACATTTCATTTCGGGGTAGACTTCGCAGAGCCCGCCTTTGCGAACTCCTCCGCAAGGACCGTGTGCCATGAATTTCGGACACTCGGCCTTGGCTGAATCGTCAGGAATCGGCGGGCGTTTATGAACTCCGCCGACATGGACACCGGCATCATCTTCACCCGGGATGAGAACGCGTAACGGCATGATGTGCAGTGTAAACGGAATGCGGGAGATCGGCAATGTCTAAACGTGAAGTGTTAAAAAGTTTGGAGACAGTTACTCTTTACGGTTTTCTCGTTCCGGCAGTTTGGGGCGAATGGCCTATCTCGTCAGCTGAAACTAGGCCTTCTTTTGGATACCTTGGGCCCTCTTAGAAGTTGCTTTGATTTTCATGGCGTTATACTATCCAAAGGGTATCGTCGAGAATTCATGACAAAATTCATGGACGGGGAGTGTAACGACAGGGACGAGAAAAGGTTGAGCAAAGATTGACAGTCTTTTTTCAGCTTTGCTAGGATGCCCAGAACTCGGTGAGTATTAAGTAGTGGTCTGATTGTCAAATCCTCAAGTCCTCAAGTTTTCTTCGATGCATGTGGAGTAGTGTGAAGAATTATGAGCAACGGCCGACCGTTGCCAACGATATAAGGGAGGTGCCTGATGAGTCTTGATTATGTCAAGTTTTCCAATGGATTTGAGAAGTTTATGCCAAAGGAATATCGGGACATGGTGGAACATGGTCCTTTCGGAAAGAAGGTCACTGTTTCACAAATGGGAAGTTTCAAGGAAGTGTTGGAAGAACATCCCATGTGCGCCGGCTGTGCGATGACGCTCTTCATTCGGCTGGCCATGATTGCGTTTCCCAATCCCGAAGACACGATTACTGTCGGAACGGCTGGTTGCGGTCGTCTGGCTATCTCTCAGGCGGCGATACCCTTTGTCTACGGCAACTATGGAGACCAAAACGGAGTGGCGAGCGGATTGTCTCGTGGCCTTCGTCTTCGATTCGGCGACAAGCCGAAGGACGTGGTCGTGATGGCGGGTGACGGCGGTACGGCGGACATCGGCTTTCAGCAAGTACTCCACTCCTGGTTCCGCAAAGAGCGGTTCACGACGATCATGTTGGACAACGAAGTTTACGGGAATACCGGCGGCCAGGAGAGCGGCATGACCAACCGCGGCGCCGTGCTGAAAATGGCTCCCCTCGGCAAGAAGTTTGAGAAGATGGATATGTTGCAGATGGCGAAGGTCGCAGGTTGCGCCTATGTGGCGACCGTGGTGCCGAATAATCCGCGACGTGTAGAAAGCGTCATTAAGAAGGCTGTGTTGATTGCGCGCGAAGTCGGATCGACCTACATTCAGGCCTACACGTCCTGCAACATCGAATACGCCATTCCAACCGACAAGGTCATGGAAGACGCCAAGACGGTCGAGAATGATCGGTATCAGTTTACGGAATACGTCAGCGAAGAAGCGAAGCAATACCTCACTGAGCGTTACGGCTACAAAGAATTCCTTGCCAAGCCGGCTGCTCCTGCCGCCGCAATTCCCGGCAAAGCTTAGGCGTTCACGAGGAGGTCTATTATGGCAAAGAGATTCAATATTCGGATGGCAGGCGTCGGGGGCCAGGGTGTTGTCACCGGCTCGCATATTCTCAGTACCGCCGTGATCAATGCCGGCGGTGAAAGCACCATTGTGCCGTTCTACGGGTCGGAAAAGCGAATGGCGCCGGTTGAAAGCTATGTCCGTGTTTCGGATGAGCCTATCTACGAAATTGGTGAAATCACGTTTCCGCACATCATCATCATCTTTCATCCACAGGTCATTACACACGGCAAGTCCTATACGATGCCGTTCTATTTCGGCTTGAAAGAAGATGGAATTGCGTTGATCAACAACGACGGGCCGATGAATCTTCACAGAGATCAGGCGGCTGAGCTTCAGAAGCTTCGAGCGAAGCTCTATTATTTTCCAGCGACGAAGATTTCATTGGAAGTGGCAGGCATGGACCTCGCCACCAACATGGCGCTGATGGGCTGTATCGGCGCGATTACAGGTCTGACGAGTATGGCGGGATTGGATCAGGCCGTGAAGGATCGGTTTCTAGGAAAAGGCTTTGTCGTGTCCGGTGGTACGGCTGCGCTCGACAGCGTTGTCGAGCGGAAGTTCAAGAAGAAACAGGAATTGATCGAAAAGAATGTCGCCGTCATGCGGGCCGGATGGAACTATGCCGTCGACCACGGTTGGGCCGCGGCCGATGTCAAGCGCGTTGAAGAGCCGGTGGCGGTTGCCACTGCATAAAGGAGTACCATGTACCTTGTAGCCGATATTAACGTCGAGATCTGTGCGGCGAAGAGCTGCAAGCTCTGCACGCAATATTGCCCGGAGGCCAATACTATTCAGTACAGCGAGGAATTGGGCAAGGATAAAGGATTCAAATACGGGTCGGCCTACGTAGCGGTGGACCGCTGCAAAGGATGTGCTCAATGCGTGTGGGTTTGCGACAACATGGCAAAGAACTATGCGATCAAAATGATCATGATCGACCAGCTGCCCAAGGCAGCACTGACTGAGAATATCACCTACGGCGAAAAGAGCACGACGGCTGTTTTGGCCAGTCCGGTCGTCGGATAAGACCTGAGGAAAGGGGAAGGGCGTGGCAACAACACAGGATACAAGAGAGCGCATCATCGTACCGGGCCCCGCGGGCTTCCATCCTCCGTCGGCCGCGCAGTTGGGGGTATCGCTGCCGGATCCAGGGGAGGGATTATTTTACGGATTGCTCGAACCGAACGAGGAAGTGGTGATTGAAGAGATGGCTCGTAAAATGCTGACGAGCCCGAACGCGACTCTCTTCCCAGGACCGCTATTGCTCTGGGCCTGGAATGATCATGCAGTGGAAAAAGCGAAGGCAACGTTGGAAATCGCCGCCCAGATACCGGAAGTCATGATCATTCCGATGCCGGACTATCGCCCGAAGTATCCAAAGATCGACCCTGAAGAAGTCATCAACCCCAATCACCCCAATCTCACAATCTGGGGCAATAAGATCGAAGCCTGTATCTTCATCGGTGTACATTGTCATTATGCGAATCTGACCCTCAAGATGATCCGGGCGGGAACGAATTGCTGCACGATGGCGATTTGTGCCGAGCAGGGTCATGAAGACGCCATGCTCACCATTCGCGACTCAGACACGGCCAAGTTGAAACGTGTTGCTCAGATCTTCAAGCGGGTACGCGAAGAAATGGGGATCAAACTGCCGGAGAACGGCGAGAACGTGCGTTTTACCGGGACGCAGTCCAAGGTGCATGATGGGAAGACCCACACCAATCCGATGACGTTTGCACCAACCCCAGGAGGGACAGGAAGTGCGGCGATCTTCGGTCATTCAGCAGAGCAGATGAAACGAGAAGGGTAGGTTGAGCGAGCAGCTCACCATCTTATAGAGGTGCAACTATGAGTGAAACCGAAGTCAAAACCAATCCGCAAGGCGATCCGATCACCAGTGTCGCGGTGCCGAAGTCGGATGGGAAAAAAGATCCCCATGGGGAAGCCAAAAGACAGCAGGTCGTGACTCCTGAGTACCTGTTCCTCGAAGCGCCGCGGACGAAGGAATTCATCACCGGGAGCGAAGCAGCGAAGGAAGCGGTTCGCCGCTCGAATGTGGATTTGGCTATCGCCTATCCAATTACTCCGCAGAGCGAGACCATGCAGCTGGTCGGTGTGCTCTACGGAGAAGGCTACGTGAAAGAGTATTACCGTGGTGAAGAAGAAGTCGGCGTCATGGCGGCCATCGCCGGTGGATCGCGCGCGGGTGTCCGTTGCTATACGGCCACAGCAGGACCTGGTACGTTACGTGGTTTGGAGGGTATCGCCTCTTGGCCCGGCCATCGGCTTCCGGTCGTTGCCATGTTTACCTGCCGCGTCGTCAACGCGCCGCTCGCCATTCAGCCGGACAACATCGAAGTGTCCTACCTGCTCAACTGCGGGATGATCGTGTTCCATGCTGAGAACCAGCAGGACATGTTCGATTTCACGATGGCCGGTTTCACGATCAGTGAAAAGAACGATGTAACTTTGCCGGTCGGGGTTTGCTGCGATGGGTTCTTCGTCACTCATGCCCGTGGTTATGTGCGCATGCAGGATCGCGGCATCAAATTGCCGCCGCGTGAAGCCTGGCGTGGTGCGGTCCCTGTGCTTGATGCAGAGAATCCTCCTGCTCGTCTGTCTCGCGATGCGCCGGTTCAGAAGTCGAACTTTATGGCATACAACATTCACGCCGTGTGGCAACAAGAGGTTTGGGCGGCGGTTGAACGTTCACGCAAGTACATCAACAAGTACATGGGTGGCTTGCTGACGGCGGAAAACGTGGAAGGGGCGGAGGCCATCATCGTTGCCTCCGGCAGCGCGGCAGCCCAATCGCGCGAAGCGGTGCGTCTTTGCAAGGATAAGGGTCTCAATGTTGGATTGATCAAGGTTCGATCGCTCCGTCCATTCCCGACGAAGGAACTACGCGAACTGTGCAAGAACGCGAAGCTGATCGTCGTGCCGGAATTTAATTACGTCGGCTGGCTGGCCAAGGAAGTGGCGACAGCGATCTATGGGTACTCCAAAGCCAAGATCATCGGCGGCCCACGCGTGTATGGCGGTCAATCGATGCCGGTGGAGTTGATCCTGGATGAGGTCGAATCCGGTCTGACCGGCAAGAAGTCAACGAACGTTGCAATGTCGCAGGTTATGGGGGGCACCGTCAGTCACGACGAGGTTGCCCACTTCATGCGCAGCATCTAGCGGCGCATTGCCATTGAAACAAAAGAGCCTGTCCGGGTTTCCGGACAGGCTCTTTTGCTTTTTCTTGTGCCGCGTTATACGTGAGTCGTTACACATTATTCGTCATGAATGGCCTCCTGCGTTTCACGAGTAACGTTTAACGAATGACGCCGGTCAACCTTGAATCTCGTCCTCCACCATTTCCTCGCTGGACGGCATGCCGTAAGCTACATACTTCGCATAGGACAGATAGATTGCCGCACTATCGGTCATGGCCTTTGAGCCGGCCGTCAGTCGAACGACCTTGTCGGAGCCTGAGGGTTCTATGTTCTGCAGCATCGCGACATGGTCGTGCAGAAGCCTGATATACCGTTCCACGGCTGATTCAACTTCTTTATAAGCCTTCAAGATTTCATCCGTCATGGTTGTCCTCCGTAATAAGTCGAGCATACACTAGGCTCATGCGACGCCTCAACACCACGGTTTCCCCGTTACTCCTTGACGCCATCAATGAACTAGTTGAGAACGACCGATTTTCGCAAGAGAGATTGGCGCGGGCTGTGGCGGAATTGTCCAGGCACTTTACCAAAGATCGGAATCATTTACGCCGAACATATTTAGACGACGACCTCTTGGGGGCTGCGTACCTTCAGTATTTCCTGCCGGTCAATCTTGCAAAAATCCAGTTGTTGCTCGATGAGATGCCGACTCCGGAACCGGTTGAAAGGTTTTCGGTTCTCGATATTGGATCGGGGCCAGGGACTGGAACTTTAGCAGCCCTTGACTGGTGGCATCAGCGAAAGTTGCCCAGTGCGTTATCAGTTACCGCTGTTGATGGTTCGCCGGGAGCTCTCAGACAGGCCAAACAGTTGTGGGATCGATACTGTCGTTCGGTCCATATTCAAGAAGCGGACTTGCGGACGTATGAGGGAAATTTAGAGCGAAGAGCTTGGTTGGAACAGGTGAGGCAGAGAGGCCCCTTTGATCTCATCATCCTTGCCAATTGCTTGAATGAGATCTTTGCAGACGCAGGCGATCCCAGCATGGCGAAAACTACCTTTGTGGATGAGTCCCTAGCGGTACTCGCACCACACGGCAGCATGATGATCGTGGAGCCGGCGTTACGAGAAACTTCTCGCGCACTCCATGAAGTGCGTGACCGATTGCTCCAGGAGAAGCGTTGCACCATTTATAGTCCATGCCTTCACGAGGGGAACTGCCCAGCATTAGTGAAGCCCGATGATTGGTGCCATGAAGAGCGAGCGTGGGAGCCGCCGGTTTCGATCCAGAAAATCGATGAAGAGGTTGGATTCATTAAAGATGCGCTGAAGTTTTCCTATTTGTTGTTGCGCAAAGATGGAAAGACGATTGTCGAGCGACAGCCTGATGTCTATCGAGTCGTGAGCGAACTGCGGGAACTGAAAGGCGAGAAGCGGGCTTGGCTCTGCAATGAACAAGGTCGGCAAGAAGTCGGACGGCAGGATCGGCTCGCTTCTCCTCAAAACCAAGGGTTTGATCAATGGCACCGTGGCGCGATCGTGCAGATTGAAAAGATCGTTCACAAAGAACGAGGGGGAAAGGTGTCCACGTTGGGACGGATCAAACAAGAGGCGGCGGTACAGATCATTAAGCCGGTCTGAGTCAAGCCAGCATGACATGTGGCGAACGGCGCGCACCGTTAGGCACGGCATCATGCAGGCAGGCAAGCAGGTATGTGCCTGCCTCAATTGAAAAGTGTCACGCGATAGGTTGCATTTCCGTGCGTGATCAGATCGTTTGCGGGTCGGCACACCGCCGAACTGTACGAGGCAGGTAAGGCGAAACGATTTCCTGTCGAGATTTGTGGCGTCGCATTACGAAAGCTGCAATATCTAGATTCGGCCTCATGCATTGATGATTTGAGATCTCCTCCCAGCAATCGATCTCGGTAAACATGAAGTGGCGGATCTGCTTCGGTTCGTTGACGGTGATGCATTCGATGTCGAGATGACTGACTATCATTGAGGTGAGGTGCTGCATGGCTATTCTCAACAAAGGAGTTCGGAAAGTGCGTCCCACACATCCGGGAGAGATGCTGCGGGAAGATTTTCTTCCAGATTACGGGCTGACCGTGTCCGGTCTTGCCAAAGCCATCGGGGTCTCGCGCCAGACGGTGAATGAAGTGCTGAGAGAGAGACGGGCGGTGAGCCCTGAGATGGCGCTACGGCTCTCTCGTCTGTTCGGAAACAGCCCGGAGTTCTGGTTGAATGCCCAGCGAGCGGTTGATCTATGGGAGGCAGCGAAACAAGCCAAGGGCAGAATCAATCGCATTTCTCCGCTGACGGCAGCTTGACAACCAGGTAGGAGAGTAATGAATTCAGCAGAACAGATCCGCGAATGGTATCGAGGGAAGTATATACAGCCACGGCCCAATGATCCCAACAGTCCCATAGTGGTGATATCACCTGGCCATTATGAGCAGCCCTTACTTGCCAAGTGTTTTGGTGCACTTGGTCGATTTTGGTTGGCGCACTGGCAGTGGATCATCGGTACCTCCCTGGCAATCATTGGCCTCTTATTAACCCTTGGGCAGAAGTAAGGAAGACATGAGAAAAGAGTAAAGTATCGGAGGTCATTTCTTCGTTAAGGCGACGGGTCTACAAGCGACTCGTCGCCGTCTCATTTTTAGAGCAGCGCTGAGCGGTTCTGCATCGCGAATCGCAGAGGCGAGGATTACCGCGCTTGCTGAAAGGTTGCGATCCGAAGCATGAGGACGGCGGCGCATGTTTGAGTTCAGACCGAGGAACGTTGGGCCTGAACGAGTTTGCGACGTCGAGCGACCTAAGGTCTAATGCGGTTGAGCCGAAGCGTGTGAGCAGGGCGGATCGCTCGGCGCTGCTCAACTGTCATAATCGAATAGCTTGATGAAAGCTTGGTGGCTAGTCTGCTTCCGGCTCCGAGCTGCCATGCTGGTGGGAGACCTTATCTTCTTCGAACAGCTCGGCCATTTCTTCGGCCATGACATCACCATCATCCTGAATGGCGATCAGAGGGATTTCTTTTCTCTCCTTGGGTTTCTCTTCCGGCGAGGGGAGGTCAGGCTGTTTTGGGTGGTCAGTCATAGGATTCAGTATACACCCAGGAAGTTGAAAAAGTCCGCCAGCTTTGTTTGAACATCCTGCCGCTTATTCAAACGCCTCAAGGGACGATTTCTCCGGGAACTGCCGCTTGCACTTCCGGCAGGTCACAAAGTAGTAGGCATCTCGGACGGACAACGTCGCTCGAAAATCGAGATCTACCCCCTGACCGTTACATGTCGTGCAGGAAATCTCCTTTAACCGGAGCGGCACATCCGGTTGTGTCCGAAGGTAGAACTCCATGTCGGTATAAACCGGAAAGGTGTAGTAACACTTCTTGCAGATGCCTCGCCAGTCGCCGTCTGTTCCCATGAACCGTTCGTCGATGGCGAAGTTGGACTGTTTGCAGACGGCGCATTGGACTGTATCTAGGCGCCGTTCTACTTCCTGTTGAGTAATGGTGACCATGCTGAGAGGAGTATAGCGGGTGGGGAAATGAAATCGCAACCATGCCGCTGAGCCGGCAAGATGCTTGACGACCATTCGAGTCGCGCTATGCTGACAACGCGATGCATATGATTACGGATAATCTATTGGTGGGCAGTATTGATGACGCCCAAGAGCCTCCCAAGGTGATCGGTACGCTTCTGTTTGTGGCCGAAGAATTTTCAATCACACCGGCTGCTTGGGTGGACTATCATCGGATCCCCTTTCGAGAGTTTGCCAAGGCCGATCCCGCCAAGCTGATGGAAGCGGTTCAATGGCTTGAGCCGCGTGCACCCAAAGGGCGGACCCTGATCTGTTGTCGGGCAGGCATGGGCCGCTCCGTATCTGTCGTCATGGCCTATCTATGCTGTATTGAAGGCCGGATCTACGATGAAGTCTTGAAGTTGGTCATGGCTCGGCGACCTGGTGCCATGCCGCTGCCGAATCTTCAAGTCGCTATTGAACGAGTCCGCCAACTCCGGCGCCCTGGTAATTCTGCCGTCCATCGGTAGTGCCTTTTTCTCAATCCTCCGAGCCCGCCTTGCCTTTCCTCGCTCCTCATGGCGTAATGGGGCTGCTCCTCATCTCTTAACCTGGATGAAGTATGCCGGAGCTTCCAGAAGCTGAAGTTGTTGCCCGACAGATCCGTACGCGCTTCCTCGGGACGCGGCTGAGAGAGATATGGGTCGGTCGTGAAGATATCGTTCGAGAAGGCTACACCACCGTGCTTTGGTACCGAGGCGCCAGTCTGCAATCTATAGAGCGGTTCGGCAAGAGTATCGTCCTGGGATTTACGAATGAGCAAGTCTGTCGGTATGTAGTGGCTGAGCTTGGGATGACCGGACTCCTCTTGTTCCAGTCCACGCAGGTGAAATCCCCGCAACACATCCATGTACGGCTACTGTTCGACGGCTCCAGTGAATCGGAACTACGGTACTGGAACCCTCGGCGCTTCGGCCGACTCTCGCTGCTGGATAAGGCAGGACTAGAACGCTATCTCGCTCGCCGATTTGGGGTTGACCCACTTCTCGTGTCACAGCCCGATTTTGTGCGAGTTCTGAGGGAACGGCGGGGTCGGCTGAAGTCGCTGTTGATGCATCAACAGGTCGTTGCCGGCATCGGAAACATCTACGCGAATGAGATTCTCTTTAGAGCAGGCTTACACCCAAACATGCAGGTCGGGCGGCTGTCAGTGGGGAAAGTGGAAAGACTCTATGGGATTATGCGGGAGGTTCTTGAGGAAGCGATTGCCTGTGGCGGATCGAGCGTCCGAGATTTTTTTGCTCCCGATGGAACGGAGGGACAATACAAGCGGCGGCATTTGGTCTATGGAAAAGGGGGGCAGCCCTGTCCCAATCACTGTGGCGGAACGATTCGTCGTCATCAGGGCGAACGGAGCTCCTATTTTTGCCCGCGATGCCAATCTCTTCGGTCTGCAAAGTAATGGGTCAGAATGGAAAAAGTACTTACATTTTCGCTGCTTAGTAAAAGTTAGGTTTGAAAGTTCCACGCTAGGCCTTTTGATCCGCTTCATCGTAGTCCCTCTGGTGTCTTGAGTCATCCCGTTGATTTCCGTTACAATCCGGCTCCCCTAGCGACTGAGTCGAATACGAAGGAGAACGCTCATGGCAAAGGTTTTGGAAGGTCCCGGGATGGGACTGATGAAGAAGTGGGGAATTCACGTTCCACATTATGCAGTTGTCACTTCTGCGGACGAACTCTCCAAGCTTGGTCACGTCAACGAGTGGATGAAGCAAACTAAACTGGTCGTCAAAGCGCATGAAGCGCTGGGGTCCCGGTTTAAGCTCGGTCTGGTGAAGGTCGGCCTCGATCTGAATAGTGCCGTAGCGGCAACCAAAGAAATGATCGGCCGCCAGGTCGGCAGCATCACCATCTCGCAGGTCATTGTCTCTGAGATGGTCCCCCACAAAGAAGAATACTATTGCGCGGTGAAATCCACTCGTGAAGGTTCCGAGATCCTCGTCGCCAATTGCGGCGGTATCGAAGTGGAGTCCAATTGGGAGCGTGTGAAGCGGTTGTGTCTGGATGTCGGGCAAGGTCCTTCCCCGGAGCAGCTTGAAAAACTCGCCAAAGATGCAGGATTTACCGGCTCGATCGCCAAGAAGATGGCCGACTTCGCCGGAAAGATGTTTGCCTGTTTCGACAACGAAGATGCGCAGTATCTCGAAGTGAATCCGGTCGTCACACGCGAGAGCGACGGAGAGTTGGTCGCGCTCGATGCCGTGACGCTGCTGGACGGCGATGCCAAGTTCCGCCACCCGGATTGGAATTTCCAATTTGCCGCGGAATTCGGCCGTGCTTACAGTAAAGATGAAGTGGCAGTTATGGCGGTTGACAGCAAGATCAAGGGGTCCGTCAAATTCATCGAAATTCCAGGCGGCGATACGGCGATGCTTCCGGCCGGCGGCGGCGCGAGTGTCTACTACTCCGATGCCGTCGTGGCGCGAGGCGGCAAGTTGGCCAATTATGCCGAGTATTCGGGTGATCCCCCCGATTGGGCCGTTGAAGTGCTGACGGAAAAGGTCTGCTCGTTACCCGGTATCAAGAATATCATCGTCGGCGGGGCGATCGCCAATTTTACCGACGTGAAGAAGACCTTCGGTGGCATCATCAATGGATTCCGCAAGGCAAAGGGCGACGGCAAGCTGAAGGGAGTCAAGATTTGGGTGCGCCGTGGTGGGCCTCGTGAAAAAGAAGGACTTGATGCGATGCGCGCGCTGAAGGACGAGGGCTTCGACATTCACGTCTTCGACCGCAACACCCCGCTGACGGACATCGTCGACAAAGCGCTGCAGAAGTAAGAAGACAAGTGCTGAGTCCTGAGTGCTGAGGAGTGGAGCTATTCTTCACTCAGCACCCAGCACTGAGCACTCAGCACTAGGAAAAGAGGAGACTCCGATGAGTATTCTGGCAAATAAAGACACCCGCGTGGTGATTCAGGGAGGTGCTGCCGGTGTCAACGCAGCCCGTCGCATGGCGGAGTTCTGTTACCTGATCAAGCGTCCGCTCAACGTTGAGGCGTTCGTCTATCCGCCTGATGCCGGCAAGACTAACGAGATTCCCTACGGCAGCGGTTTGATCGCAATCCCCATCTATAAGACAATAGCGGAAGCGACGAAACACCATCCGACCATCAACACGAGTCTTGTCTATATCGGCGCAGACCGTGCGATGAAGGGCGGGATGGAAGCGCTGGACGATTCACACATTAAGGTGGTCTCGATGATCACCGAGGGCGTGCCGGAGAAGGATGCGAAACTGCTCGGCGCCCATGCGCGCAAGCTCGGCAAGGTGTTCAACGGTCCCTCCTCGATCGGCATTATCTCCGCCGGCGCTTGCCGGTTGGGCGTGATCGGCGGGGCGTTCGACAACCTTGTGCTCTCAAAACTCTATCGGGAAGGTTCGTTCGGCGTCATCACCAAGTCTGGTGGTCTTTCCAACGAAATCATTTGGATTTGTTCGCAGTTTGCCGACGGCATCACGACGGCCATCGGCATAGGCGGCGATGCCTATCCCGGCACCGACTACGTGAGCTACCTCGAAATGTTCGAGCATGATCCGCAGACGAAGGCGGTCGTCATCGTCGGTGAAATGGGCGGCGATCTCGAAGAGCGGGCCGCCGAGTGGTATGGCGCGAAGAAGCGTCGAGTGAAGCTCATCGGCGTCGTTTCCGGATTCTGTCAGGAGAGTTTGCCGAAGGGGATGAAGTTCGGCCATGCCGGCGCCAAGGAAGGGATGAAGGGCGAAGGTTCGGCCCGATCCAAATCAGATGCCCTCAAGAAATCCGGGGCATTAGTGCCTGCAACGTTCGGCGCGCTCGGACCGGCGATCAAAGAAACTTATCAGGATTTGCTCAAGTCCGGTCAGGTGAAGGAGCCGATTGAACCGGCCGTGTTGCCGCGTCTGCCGAAGTCGATTGAAGAAGCGATGAAGGCCGACGAAGTTATGGTCGCGCCGCTCATCCGTACCACCATCAGTGACGATCGAGGAGACGAACCATGCTACGACGGGTATCCGGCCTCCGAGCTCATCAATAAGGGTTATGAAATTCCCCATGTCATCGGTCTTCTCTGGGACAAGCGGTTGATCTCGAAGCAAGAAGCGGAAATCATCAAGCGCATCATGATGCTTTCCGCCGACCACGGCCCCTGCGTCAGCGGCGCCTACGCGACGATTCTTGCGGCCTGTGCCGGGATCGGGCTGTCCCAAGCAGTGGCAGCCGGCTTGATCATGATCGGTCCGCGCTTCGGCGGCGCCGTGACGGATGCCGGTCGCTGGTTTAAGTATGCGGTTGACAACATGATGGGCGTAGACGAGTTCCTGGCCTACATGAAAAAGAACGTGGGTCCTGTGCCCGGTATCGGTCACCGAGTGAAGAGCCTGCGCAATCCGGATAAACGTGTGAAGGAACTCGTGGGGTACGTGAAGAGCTTGCATATCAAAACGCCCTGTCTCGACTTCGCCTTGGCGGTGGAGCAGGTGACGGCGGCGAAGAAGGATAATTTGATTCTGAACGTGGACGGCACGATGGCGGCCGTGCTGGTCGATCTGGGCTTCCCGGTCGACAGTTTGAACGGCTTCTTCATCCTGTCTCGCACGATCGGATTGATCGGCCACTGGGTCGATCAGAAACGCCAGGATAGCCGCTTGATCCGGCTGTTCGATTACCTGGTGAACTATGCGGCGCCGAAGAGGCGGGAGGTCCCCCCGCTAAAATAGTCGCGTGAGGTTCCGTCGTTGAAATAGACGCGGGAAGTCCCGCCACTGAAATAGACTCGTGAAGCGCCACTGTTGAAATAATTGCGGGAGGTTCCGCCGCTCGGCAAGTGACGGAACATGCCGCCATAACCGAAGGCTGGTGAAGGGGCGTGGCCGGGGAGTACAACTCCTTGGCTCCTGGCTCCAAGTTCCAAGCCCGTTTGTAAGGAGAGCGCAATGTCACTCGAGCTCGCGAAGAAGCTCTACGCCAAAATGCCGGAGGTCTTCGAGAAGGCCAGAAAGAAATTCGGACGTCCATTGACGTTGGCGGAAAAGATTCTTGTTTCACATGCCGACAACTTCGATACCCAACAGTGGGAGCGTGGGAAGGCCATGTTGTCTCTCCGTCCAGACCGCGTGGCGATGCAAGATGCCACGGCGCAGATGGCCATGTTGCAATTTATGCAGGCCGGCAAGAAGAAAGCCGCTGTGCCGAGCACGATCCACTGCGACCACTTGATTCGTGCCGAGATGGGCTCTGAGAAAGATCTCCTGCGCGCCATGGATGAAAACAAGGAAGTCTACAACTTCCTCGCTTCAGCGGCGAAGAAGTACGGCATCGGCTTCTGGAAGCCCGGCGCCGGCATCATTCATCAGGTGGTGCTGGAGAATTATGCGTTCCCGGGCGGCTTGATCATCGGCACCGACTCCCATACACCGAATGGCGGAGGTCTGGGTATGTTGGCCATCGGTGTCGGCGGAGCGGATGCCGGCGAAGTGATGGCCGGTCTCCCCTGGGAGGTGCTCCATCCGAAGTTGATCGGCGTGAAACTGACCGGTAAGTTGAGCGGGTGGGCGTCACCGAAGGACGTGATCCTCTATCTGTGCGGTCTGCTCACCGTCAAGGGCGGGACGAACAAGATCGTCGAATACTTCGGCCCCGGAGCCGAGACGATCAGCGCGACCGGAAAGGGCACCATCTGCAATATGGGCGCGGAACTGGGAGCGACCACCTCGGTATTTCCCTTCGATCAGAAGATGGTCGACTACCTGAACATCACGGATCGGACGGATTTGGCGAAGCTGGCCCAGGCCAACAAAGCGTTGCTGACAGCCGATCCTGAAGTGAATCAGTCGCCCGAGAAGTATTATGACCAGATCGTCGAAATCGACCTATCCAAGCTCGAGCCGCACGTGGTCGGCCCCCATACGCCTGATTTGGCCAGGCCTGTTTCCAAGGTTGCGGCCGAGGCGAAGGAGAAGGGCTATCCGGTCGAATTGAAGGCGGCGTTGATCGGGAGCTGCACCAATTCGTCGTATGAAGACATCAGCCGATCGGCGCACATTGCGCGGCAGGGGTTGAAGGCTGGGTTGAAAGCCAAGACGTCGTTCCTCGTTTCACCCGGCTCCGAACGCATTTATCATACGATGAAACGTGACGGATTCCTGGACACATTCGAACAGCTCGGCGGTACCGTGCTGTCGAACTCGTGCGGGCCCTGCATCGGGCAGTGGAAGCGGGCCGACGGCATCAAAGGGAAGGCGGATTCGATCGTCAGTTCCTTCAATCGAAATTTTCCGGGTCGCAATGACGGCATCAACGAAACACTGTCGTTTCTGGCTAGTCCGGAAATCGTGACGGCCTATGCGCTGACGGGCGATTTACGGTTCGATCCCGTCAATCAAAATCTCAAGGCCGCCGATGGTAAGGAGTTTAAGCTTGAGCCTCCGGTGGGAGAGGAACTGCCGGCTAAGGGTTTTGCCAAGGGAGAAGAAGGATATGTGGCGCCGGCTGAAGACGGCTCAAACTTGGCCGTCGATATTCCTCAGACCAGTGAGCGCTTGCAGCTCTTACAGCCCTTCCCCAAGTGGGATGGGAAGGACTTCGATAAGCTCCCGCTCTTGATCAAGACCAAGGGCAAAACGACGACGGACCACATTTCACCGGCCGGGCCTTGGCTCAAGTTCCGCGGCCATTTGGACAGGATCAGCGATAACATGTTTCTCGGCGCCAACAGCGCCTTTGCCTCGGAGCCGGGCAAGGGCACGAACGTCTTGACCGGTGAATCGAACCTCACCATCGCGCAGATCGCCCGTGCCTACAAGGCGAAGGGGATCGATTCGATCGTCGTGGGCGATGAGAACTATGGCGAAGGCAGCAGCCGTGAGCATGCAGCCATGTCGCCGAGGTTCCTCAATGTGCGCACGGTGATTACAAAGAGCTTCGCACGCATTCACGAAACGAATTTGAAAAAGCAAGGGATCCTCCCGCTGACGTTCGCCGATCCGAAGGATTACGACAAGATCGAGATGAACGATCGGTTGAGCGTCGTGGACTTGGCGAATCTGGCGCCGGGCAAACCGGTGACGGTAGTCGTGCATAAGTCCGGCGGCGACGTGAAGATCCAAGCGAACCACAGCATGACCACACAACAAATCACTTGGTTTAAGGCCGGTTCGGCGTTGAACGCGCTGAACTAAGCGATAGATTGAGAGGAATCACCATGGCAAAAGCAGACAAAATCATCTATACCAAGACCGACGAAGCGCCGATGCTGGCGACCTATTCATTCCTGCCGATCATCAACGCCTTTACGAAGGCGGCGGGCGTCACCGTGGAATTGCGCGACATTTCGCTCGCGGGCCGCGTGATCGCCGTATTTCCAGAGTATCTGACTCCGGCGCAAAAACAGCACGATGCATTAGCCGAGCTGGGCGAGATGGCCAAAACAGCGGAGGCCAATATCATCAAGCTGCCGAACATCAGCGCCTCCATCCCGCAATTGGTCGCGACGATCAAAGAATTGCAGAAGCAGGGCTACAGCCTGCCGGACTATCCGGAAAACCCGAAGGACGACAAGGAGAAAGACATCAAGGCCCGCTACGACAAAGTGAAGGGCAGCGCCGTCAATCCGGTCTTGCGTGAAGGGAACTCCGATCGGCGAGCGCCGTTGTCCGTGAAGGCCTATGCCAGGAAGCACCCGCACAAGATGGGCGCCTGGTCGCCGGATTCAAAAACCCATGTCTCGTACATGAAGGGCGGCGACTTCCGCTCAAACGAGAAATCGATGACGATCCCGGCGGCGACGACTGCGAAGATCGAGTTTGTCGGTGCAGACGGGAAGACCACCGTTCTTAAGGATAGGATCGCTCTGCAGGCCGGCGAAGTGCTGGATGCCACCTTCATGAGCGTGAAGGCTCTCCGCAAGTTCTTGGAAGAGCAAATTGAGGACGCGAAGGCCAAGGGCGTTCTGTTCTCGCTGCATATGAAGGCCACCATGATGAAGGTCTCCGACCCGAAGATCTTCGGTCATGGAGTGACGGTCTATTACAAGGATGTATTCGAGAAGCACGCCGAGACGTTCAAGAAGCTTGGCGTCGATCCGGATAACGGTCTTGGCGACGTCTATGCCAAAATCAAGTCTCTGCCGGACGAACAACGCAAGACGATCGAAGCCGACATCCAGGCCGTCTATCAGAAGCGGCCGCCGATGGCGATGGTCAATAGCGATAAGGGCATCACCAATCTCCATGTGCCGAGTGACATCATCATTGATGCCTCCATGCCGCCGGTCATCCGCGATTCCGGCAAGATGTGGAACCCACAAGGCCAGTTGCAAGACGTGAAGTGCGTGATCCCGGACTCAAGCTATGCGCCGGTCTATCACGAAATTGTTGAATTCTGTAAGCAGAAGGGCGCCTTCGATCCTCGCACCATGGGGACGATTCCGAACGTCGGCTTGATGGCTCAGGCGGCGGAAGAATACGGCTCGCATGACAAGACCTTCAAAGCGCCGGGCAACGGCACGATCCGTATCGTGGATGCGGCCGGTAAGACCTTGCATGAGCACCAGGTGGAAGAAGGCGATATCTGGCGCGCGTGCCAGGTGAAGGATGCTCCGATTCAGGACTGGGTGAAGTTGGCCGTGACCCGTGCAAGGGCGACCGGAGTTCCCGCCGTGTTTTGGTTGAACAAGGATCGTGCGCATGACGCTGAGCTGATCAAGAAGGTCAATGCCTATCTGTCGAAGCACGCCACAGCCGGCCTTGAGATCAAGATCATGGCGCCCGCCGATGCCTGCCGCTTTTCGATCGAGCGAATGAAGGAAGGCAAGGACACGATCTCCTGCACCGGCAACGTGCTCCGAGACTATCTCACCGACCTCTTCCCGATTCTCGAAATCGGCACCAGCGCCAAGATGCTCTCAATCGTTCCGCTGTTGAACGGCGGTGGTTTGTTCGAGACCGGCGCAGGAGGATCGGCCCCCAAGCATGTGCAGCAATTCCAGGAGGAGGGATATCTTCGTTGGGATTCGCTCGGCGAATTCCTGGCGTTGGCTGCTTCGCTGGAGCACCTGGCGAAGGTGGGAGACAATGTGGTGGCCAAGATCCTGGCGGATACGCTGGATCAAGCCAATGCGAAGTTTCTCGAAAGCAACAAGTCACCGGCTCGTAAGGTCGGCGAGATCGACAATCGCGGCAGCCATTTCTATCTCGCGCTCTATTGGGCGCAGGCCTTGGCCGCGCAGACGGCGGACAAGAGGATCGCCGAGAAGTTCCAGAAGATCGCCAAAGACCTGACCGACCACGAGAAGACGATCGATCAGGAGTTGTTGGCGGCGCAGGGGAAGCCGCAGGATGTCGGCGGGTACTATCACCCGGACGATGCGAAGGCTGCGAAGGCGATGCGCCCAAGCGCGACGTTGAATCGGATCGTCGACGCGATTGCGTAAGGACGATGAATTGGTTCATTGAGCCGCTGCTGCGGCTCAATGGACCAACCCGTCAGTGGGGTGAGGGGAAGAATGGCTCAAGAGTCGACCGAAAATGTGATCGATCAACCCGAGGTGTTGAAACCCCGGATGGTGACGATCGAGATCGCCGGCAAGAAGGTGGACGTACCGGAAGGGATCACCGTCATTAAGGCCATGTGGTATGCAGGCATCGATGTCGTTCGTGGTGTCGGATGTCTCGGCGGTTTCTGCGGCGCCTGCGCGACCTACTACCGGACGAAAGACGATCCGAAGGTCAGGACCTGTCTGGCTTGCCAGACAGCGGTGCAGGACGGCATGTCGTTTACGATGATGCCGCCGTTTCCGGCGCGTAAGGCGACTTACGAGATCCAGACACTCCAAGATCCCAAGCAAGACCTGTTCAATTTCTACCCGGAAGCGCCGCTCTGCCGGAATTGCAACGCTTGCACCGAAGCCTGTCCGCAGCGGATCGATGTGCGCGAAGGCGTCTGGAAAGCCGTCTTCGGTGACTTCAAAAGTGTCTCCGAGATGTTCATGGATTGCGTCATGTGCGGCATGTGCACGCCGGTCTGCATCGCGGACATCGCGCCGAATCTCGTGGCGCTGTACGTGAGCCGGGCGCAGGGGGCGCATTTTTCCGAACAGGCGGTGGGCCTCGATACGCGCATTAAGGAGATTCAAGAGGGTCGGTTTAACGACGAGTGGAACAAAATTCTGAAGATGAACGACCAGGAACTGGCCGAGCACTGTGCCACAGTAAAGTAACGACGTCTTCGAGGCGCCCGAGATGGACATTCACGCCCTCCAACAGATCGTACACAAGACTCGGGATGCCCGACGCAAGCAGACCATCCCGAAATTTTCTCCCGCAGACCGCGACCAGCTGATTCACAAGTATCACCCTGACTTTCGCGCCAGCGCCTATCGGCCGATCAAGTTCGGCCCTAACGAAGGCGACAAGACGGTCGTCGAGTTGGCGACATTGCTCGAAGGCGATAGCCCGATTCAAGACGATCTTGACCTGACGCCTCATGACCAGGCCGACGTTCTGATCATCGGCGGCGGCGGAGCCGGTTGCGCAGCAGCGCTACATGCGCATGGGGCTGGGGCTAAAGTCATTCTGGCGACCAAGCTCCGTTTGGGAGATTCCAACAGCGTGATGGCGCAGGGCGGGATGCAGATTTCCGTCGCGCCGGAAGATTCGCCGGTCACGCATTTCATCGATACGCTCAAGGGCGGCCACATGCAGAACGACCATGCCCTCCTGAAGGTCATGGTCGAGGATGGGCCGTCGATTGCGAAGTGGCTCTTGGAGTTGGGTGTGTTGTTCGACCGTCAGGCCGACGGCAACCTCCATGTGAAAAAGGGCGGCGGCAGTTCCAAACCTCGCCTTCTCACCTGCTCCGATTATACCGGCCTCGAAATCATGCGTGTCCTCAAGGACGAGGTCATCAATCAAAAGATTCAATTGCTCGAGTTTGCAGCCGCCGTTGAATTGCTCAGCGACGACGAAGGAAACTGTACCGGCGCGATCTTCAAAGATCTCGATAACCAGCGGCATGTGGTGGTGGCCGCCAAATGCGTCATTCTGGCGACCGGCGGCATCGGCCGGCTGCACATTCAGGGGTTCCCGACGAGCAACCATTACGGCGCAACGGGCGATGGACTCTGCCTGGCCTATCGCATGGGGGCCAAGCTGGACCATATCGATACGTTCCAATACCACCCATCGGGCGCGGTCTATCCCGAACAGTTGATCGGTGCCTTGGTGACGGAGGGGATCCGTTCTGAGGGCGGGCAGCTGGTCAATGCCAAGGGCGAACGCTTCGTGAACGAACTCGACACGCGCGATGTCGTGTCCTCGTCGATCATCCGCGAGTGCGAAGAAGGCCGCGGAATCAGAACGATGTCCGGCCGCGTCGGCGTCTGGCTCGATACGCCGCTCTTGGATGCCGAGCATGGATCAGGGACGCTGGAAAAACATTTCCCGGCGATGATGCTCCAGTTCGAGCGGTTCGGAATCGACATCAGCAAGGATCCGGTCTTGATCTATCCGACATTGCATTATCAGAACGGCGGGGTGAAGATCGATACGAACTCGGAAACGAATGTGAGGAACCTCTTCGTTGCAGGCGAAGCCTCCGGTGGACTGCATGGACGCAACCGCCTGATGGGCAATTCGCTGCTCGATCTCATGGTGTTCGGCAAGCGATCCGGCCTGACCGCTGCCGGCCATGCGAAAGAGATGAAGCAGGGCAAGCTCACGCTGAAACATTTACAGCGGTTCCGGGCCGAAGCGAAGAAACACGGCAACGTCAGCGGTGTTATTTCACCGATGATCCTGCCGGCCTATACAAGAAAAGTGGGGTGAGGACGTCGGCGGGGCATTTCTCGTGCTCGCTCACCGCACACTCAGGATCAATAAGATTGTTACATATCGGTCGGTGTTCGCAGGGGTGAAGGCGCGTCCCGGCGCGCCTAGGGTGGGCGGGTGAGAATAGCCCGCGCAGTAAGAAACGCTCCCGCCACCGTCCTCAGAGATGAAGGGGTAGAGAATGAATGTGCACGAATTCCAGGCCAAATCGTTGTTTGCTCAGTTCGGCGTGCCGGTGCCTCGCGGGAAGGAGATCACGTCTCCGGACGCTGCGACGGCCTGGGCCGACGAGCTGAATACACCGGTTTTCGTTGTCAAGGCACAGATTCATGCCGGGGGGCGGGGCAAGGCCGGCGGCGTCAAGATCACCAAAGATAAGGCAGCAGTGGCCGGGCTGGCCAAGGAGTTGATCGGCAAGACTCTGGTGACGCACCAGACCGGTCCGAAGGGACGCCAAGTCCATCGTCTGTTGATGGAAGAGGGGGCGAACATCGCCAAGGAACTGTACCTCTCGATCCTTGTGGATCGCGATACAGGCCGGCCGACCTTCATCGCCAGCACCGAAGGGGGAATGGAAATCGAAGAGGTCGCCGCTCACACACCCGAGAAGATCATTAAGGAAGCGATTGATCCGGCCGTGGGTTTTCAGGGACACAACGGCCGCAACGTGGCTTTCGCGCTTGGGCTACAGAACATCGAGCCGGCGGTCATCAATCCATTCGTGAAGATGCTGGAAAATCTCTACCGTCTCTTCATGGAGAAAAATGCCGCATTGGTTGAAATCAATCCGCTCATCGTCACGAAGGAAAAGACCCTCGTCGCGCTCGACGGCAAAGTCTCGTTCGACGACAATGGTCTTTTCAAACACGAAGACGTACAGAAGATGAGGGATTTGAATGAAGAAGAACCGTTGGAGATCGAGGCTGCAACCAACAATCTGAATTATGTCAAACTCGACGGGAACATCGGCTGCATGGTCAACGGCGCGGGCCTCGCCATGGCGACGATGGATGTGATCAAGCTCGCCGGCAGCGAGCCGGCGAACTTCTTGGACGTGGGCGGCGGTGCGACGAAGGAGACAGTGGCGGCCGGCTTCCGAATTCTCCTGAAAGACCCGAACGTGAAGGGCATCTTCATCAATATCTTCGGCGGGATCGTCCGCTGTGAACGGATCGCGCACGGTGTGATCGAGGCGGCCAAAGAAGTGAAAATCACGGTGCCGTTGGTTGTGCGTCTGCAAGGGACCAATGCCGATGAGGGTCGCAAGCTCTTGGCCGAATCCGGCTTGAAACTCGAAGTGGCCAATGATTTATGGGAAGCGGCGCAGAAAATCGTCAAATTGACCGGCAACGCAGCATAAGGAGAGCGTCGTGAGCATTCTCGTCAATAAAAACACGCGGGTGGTGGTGCAAGGAATCACGGGCAAGGAAGGCTCGTTCCATGCGGCGCAATGCAAAGCATACGGAACGAAGGTCGTCGCAGGGGTGACGCCGGGCAAGGCCGGGCAGGAAGTCGAAGGCATTCCTGTGTTCAACACGGTGGCTGATGCGGTGAAGAAGACTGAGTGTGATACCTCGCTCATTTTCGTGCCGCCGCAGTTCTGCGCCGACGCCATCCTCGAAGCGGCAGATGCCGGCATCAAGTTGGTCATCTGTATCACTGAGGGAATTCCAGTCAACGACATGGTAAAGGTGAAACGCGCGCTGCGCGGCCGCGATGTCAGACTGATCGGCCCGAACTGTCCCGGCGTGATCACGGTGGATGAAGCCAAGATCGGCATCATGCCGGGTTTTATCCATAAGAAAGGCGTTGTGGGAGTCGTCTCTCGCAGCGGCACCTTGACCTATGAAGCCGTGCACCAGCTCTCGACGTTGGGGTTGGGTGAAACGACTTGTGTCGGGATCGGCGGTGATCCGGTGAATGGAACGGGCTTCGTCGATGTCCTGCCGTTGTTCGAGAAAGATTCTGAGACGCAGGCGATCGTCATGATTGGTGAGATCGGCGGCGATGCCGAGGAAAAAGCGGCCGAGTTCATCAAAAAGAACGTCAAGAAGCCGGTGATCAGTTTCATTGCCGGCATCACGGCGCCTCCTGGACGCCGCATGGGCCACGCCGGCGCCATTATCTCCGGCGGCAAGGGAACCGCAGCCGAAAAGATGAATACCCTGGAAGCAGCCGGGGTTAAAGTCGTCAAGAATCCAGCTGAGATCGGCGCGGCGGTCAAACAGGCGTTGGGACGGTAGCACTCCTAGGTTGCTCTTCCGGTTGGCATCATTCTCTGTCACAACTTCGTCGGTGTCATCGCCACAGCCCTGTTTGATGGAGTATTGGATTTACCGATAGCTCCAATCCGTTTTATCTATTTTCAAAACTGAATGCGGGGTTGCTACTGTGGGCGCCGTCGCGCCCCTCCGATGCGAGCAGAGCATCTCTTCCTGATCGCTCTGAGAGGCGGAGAGGTGGACGCTCATGCCAAGAACCACACCAGCTGAACCGGGGGGCGATTCGAGTTGCACCAAGACGCACTCGTCTCGCCTCACTGACCATCGACGAGAGACTGACGGATCTCAGATTGCGCGACCTAAATTCATCGCAGAACATGGTTTCTGTACTGTGGGAGGACGCTGAATGAAAGCGAGAATGTCGGCGATGATGTGTCTCCTCTGTGTCCTCGGCTCTTCGGATCTCACCAAGGCCGAAGATCCGTACAGCCAACGGGTCGCCGATCCCTATGCGATATCGCCTGATCCCCCAACCATGTCTTCAGGGACGCCCGAGCTCTATTTGTCCTTTATGACGGGCGTGGCATTTCCGCGCAATGAGGACGCCACGTTTACGGACGGGACCACGCCCACGGAGGTTCCGAACGTCCACTCTAGGATCAATTACTCGCTCGGGGGCAACGCGGGGGTCTGGTTTCCAACCAGAAGCAAGTTGTGGGGATTCGATCTCGGCGTGGAACTCACCGGCTTTCTTTGGTATCCGGACGTGGGCTGCTGTCGGGACAATTTTAACAATGACCCCACGGGGTTGAAGAATAACCAAGGGATCGCCAATAACGGCACCACGACTGAGATGCAAGGCATCTACATCGGTCCCAATTTCCTGGTTCGCTACCCCATGGCGATTTCCGAGGCCTATCCCAACGGGCGATGGTTTCCGTACGTCGGGGTCGGCGTGGGCATGCATCAGATGTCGTTTCGGCCCGGTGGAAGCCGGGGGGGTACTTCGTGTTGTATTCCTGGGGGTGATTTGAATACGAACCCCCAGACCGACAACCGGGATACGACGGTCGGGTTTATGGGCATAGGAGGAGTCAAGGCGCATCTCTTCAAGTACGTGGCGGCGTTTGTGGAGGCGAAGTATCTCCATGCCCATCACAACGGGCTGGGGACGGATCGGTTCGGGGACTCCGGTGCCGGCGCATCAAATGTATTCATACCGACGGGGAACGATCTCGTTCTTAATACCTATTCAGCCTCGGTCAATACGATTTTTGTGCATGCGGGCTTGTCGATTCACTTTGACTTCAGGCCGTAACCTCATTCAGTGTCTCACGCGATCCCACTGCAAATCGGTGGGGTCGCGGCGCTGCTCGTTCCTCTCATCCGACGCCGAGACGCGCGACCTCATCGAGCAGGGCGTCCCACTGTTCTCGACGCTCCGTCATTCCCGCGAAGCTTGTACCCGCATGTTTTAAGCGGGGAGCGGGAATCCATGGGTGTTGGTGCCGTGACCAAACAGCCCGCAGTCTACATTCTCGCGAGCAAGCGAAACGGGACGCTGTATGTCGGTGTGACCTCGAACCTCGTCAAGCGTGTGTGGGAACATAAACAGAATGTCGTCGCGGGTTTTACCCGGACGTACCAGGTGCACAATCTTGTGTACTTTGAGCAGCATGAAGATATGCGCCAAGCCGTCCAGCGCGAGAAGCACATCAAGAAGTGGAATCGTGCATGGAAAATTGAGTTATGGCCAAGTCGATAATCA
>JAFEBM010000001.1 GCA_018242685.1 Nitrospira sp.
CATTAAATAGAAAATGCTCTAGAGGTCGACTCGATTGCGATGCCATGCAGGTCGGCCTCGTAGACCGCGAGTCCCTGGAGGATCACGGCCAGCTCGTTGGCCAAACGTTGCTGATACACCACGTGATCGTGCGCATCAATCACGACCAGCACGTTATTATTGGAGTGGAGATCGATCGCTGCGTACCAGGTCATCGTCGCCTCCTTCTTTGAGTGTTTGGGTTAGCTCGTCGCCAACCGTACTACCGCTCGAAGAAGCCGGCTAGATGCTTATCAGATCTTGAGTCGTGCATGGTGCAGGACACCAGGTGCGATCTTGCCATTCAATACTCCAGCAAACGCCGCCAAGCTGCCGCGTTGCCGTTTCCTTCATTGTGCTCCGCGTGGCTGTCTTGACGTTGTCGGACAGGCTTTGGTACTCTGTCGGACAGGAGGTGGTGCATGGCGCTCATTCAAGTGTCCGCCAGATTAAATCCCATACAGCTTCGGCGAGCCCAAAAAGCGCTCGGTGCCAAGACAACGAGCGAAACACTGCAGCGCGCCTTGGATTTGGTCACGGAAAAGGCCGCGCACGACCGTATCATCCAGCGCTATAGCGGTGTGGGCAAGCCCGATGCCTTCGGCGAAGCCCACTAAGTTCGCGCTGCTCGATACCGCGATCTACATTGAGAACTTCCGATCAGGACGTTTCACGTTTCGCCTGCTGCAATCTTCTTATATTATCCGTTGTTCTTCCGTCGTGCTCCACGAATTGCTCCGCGGGGCTCGAACAGCGACTGAACGGAAGTTTGTTTTGGAATTGAGTCAGCGGTGCCAAGTGTTGACGCCAACGGAGCAGCAGTGGCTGAGGGCAGCCGAGATCCTCCTTCGGCTCAGACGACGAGAGCACTATGAGGCCGCCAAGCTGCGCGAGTTGGCCTTCGATGTGTTGATCGCCATGTCTGCAAGGAGTATAGGCGCCAGCGTGATCACGACCAATCACGAAGACTTTCGCGCGATTCAGCGCGAGCTGCCCTTTCATCTCCTGTGTTGGGAATAGAGACAGAGCCTTGACGAGGTGCGGACGTGGAAAAAGGACAGGCCACTTTTTGAGGGATTTGCGGGGCCGGCCTCGCCGGCGGCCATGACTCCACTCTGGTCACCGGCATGTTGGTGGCTGGTTATGCGACTTCCAACTCCACATGCGCGCGCCGGCCAAGCGCCGTGGCGATATTCACCAGGGCATCCAGCGAAAACCGCGACACGCGCCCGCGTAACAAGTCATTCATGCGAGGCTGGGTGACGCCGCAATGGGTTGCGGCGTCGGCCTGCTTCCAGTCCTTGGCCTTGATGATAGCCGCGATCTGCCGCATCAGTTCGGCCCGCGCCTGGAGATTGGCGGCCTGCTCAGGGGTGTCGGCAATTGCATCCCACACGCTGCTGAAAGCTTTGGTCTTGGTCATGGAAGAATCAGCGGTCCTCCTCGGCAGTGCGACGGCAACAAGATTATTGATGAAGACGAAGAACCGTTCGGACCCGGCCTAGTCTCGATTCAGGTCAAGTTGTTTGCGAATGATCCTGCAGAGAGAGAGTTGTCAAGTTCCATATGACGTGGAACCGGCGCGGACCGACCTGTGCCAGGATTGAAATACATGTCATGTCCACCCTTGTTTCTGGTGAGTTCACATCCTGCCTGCTCAAGCTCCCGGATGAACTCTTTACGCTTCAAGATAGGCCTGATCCTGCATTAGGCCGGAAGAGAAATGGGAATGGAGAAGGACGGCGTATGGTGTTGGCGGGAACGACTCTCCTCGATGACAAGTTCGTAAGCCTCTCGAATGTTCTCTTGCAGTTCGTCGAGAGAACGGCCTTGGCTCATCACACCAGGGACTTCACGTAACTGCCCGACGTACCACCCATCGTCACCTTCCCAATATTCCAACGTGAGAGTCAACACATGAGCCTCCGCTAGTATTGACTGCGATCACGATATCAAGAGTAAGACAAGACGCTACTATTTACTACTTTTTGCAACACGTTTTCTAGGCCATGTCAGAATCAGTCTCGGTTTATCCCCGATTCCGCAGCAGATCAGGTCGCGAGAGCGGCTGGTCATTTTAAAGCGATTCTTCTGTCGGCACTGAAATGGGGAGAGGAATCGGTGAGTGAGGAAGATGGGGTCGGATCTTGAATCGTGCATGACGCAGGACATCAGGTGCGATCTTGCCATTTAATACTCCAGCAAACGCCATGTTTGCTAGCCACTCTTCTTCATTACGTCGTAGAGCTGCACGACCAGATGGAAATGATTGGGCATCAGCCAGACTCAATAATCTTGGCAGGATAGGCTTTAGCCGCGCCGAGCAGATCAAGGAAAGGGGGCGGTTCCAGTGCTGACCACGTCTATCACGGGTTGAAGCGTAACAACGGTGGAGCCGCCGTCTTTCACAAGGACAGCGGCTCTACCGTTTTCAGGGTAGAGAAAGACAGGAAAAAAAGTAACTTGTTGTCCCAAGCAGGCGGCGGAAAGCACCAAGAGTGGTTCTGGCTCAGCATGGGCGATCCGTCCGCTGCCGGTTCATCGATTTAAGCTGTGAACTCGCCTTACCAAAAATAGGGATATCCGTAGCGATACGCATAGCTATAATACGGACCATGCCCGCTGTTCCTCTGATCCCAGTCCCACACCGTGATATTCTTGACGGCCAACTCAGGAACCTGCTGCTGGACATCATCGATTTTGATAGTAGTCATACCCACGACTTCTCCCACGACGGTTACGCGTTTCTTCTCGTCGCTAAATACCGCCGGATCCGGTACCTTTTCGTTGTTGCGATCGATGATGACGAACCGACCTTTCGTCTCTGCGTCACGTCCGGTGGGAATCAACTCTTCGGACAGCGGAATCTGCAACACCTCGAGCTCTGTCCCCTGTTGCGTCCGCTTTGCCGACAAGACCTCGCCGCCCGCCAGCATAAGCTTTCCTCGATAGGTCTCAGGATGATCCTTGATGTCGGTGTAACGGAGTTGCTGATCGACATGTCCCTCCAAACGATCGGGAATTACATCGGTCGTACGGTGACATGCGCTTGCGATAAAGCATAACAGAGCAATGCTCAATAAAAGACTTGCGCGCCTCATAGCTACCTCCCTTGCATTCTTAGACGATTCGGCCGTCTGTGAAATTGACCATACAATCAATGCCTGTCTTTCTGGAGAAGTGCAGAGGTTCTTTAATCTATGGAAAGAGTACTCTTCGAAAATGAACAGTCGATGAAGAAAGTATGAAGAAATCCGATACTGGTAAAAATCGCCTTACTCTTCGCGAACATTGATGCGGAAAACACTCACGCTTTACCAGTGCCGGAAATCTTCGTCTTGAATGCCATAGTGAAAAGCTGGATGACGTGGCATCCCAAGATGAACCTGTCTTCTGCAGAAGCATAGGAGAAGATTCGGACTTCATGACGATCGTCGCTCTTACGTCAATTGTGCGCGAAGAATTTTTATTAGGAAACAAGAGCATCTCCGCTCTGGCGCGTGACAGCACAGACAGTTGCCGACCCCAATAGCCATCAATGCGTTCAGACCGCATTGCGGGCTCATGATCGTGTATTGGAGGAAGCCCATATAACCAGCTCAATAGCTAAACGGACTGCTATTGACTGAATATGGCGGACCTGATAGAGCGCTAGTGAATCAGATAGGGGGAGACCATGATGGTGAAGCCCTTTCGAAGCGGGGCCTCGTGGGCTGGATTCGGTTCGGTCTTGCTGATGGCTACCATTCTCCAGACTGCCTGCAGCCTGGATCGGCAGATCCTCTATGGCCGAGGCGATATCCAGGTCGGCCTGCAACATGACCCCACCACGGATGCCATCGGACTCAGCGATATGGGACCCGGAACGGCATCTCCTCGCAATGATCACCCGTACGCTTTTGCTCAAACCGAATTGCGACAACTGCTTGGATCGCTTTTCGTCGTCGCGCTCGACGACGATGCGCAGGGAAGCAGGCAACTCGATGTTCCGCTCTACAGGGCAGATGAGCTGAACAGGCTCGTGCCATGGGTGACTTCCGCGTTCAGCCGCGCAAGCAGGACAGATCGGGTGTTCTTTTCCCTCGCCTCCACTCCGTTTTCCTCCACCGGAGGCAGGACCACAGGAACCCTATTTGTGCGGAATCACTATCTGCACGTGGCCATCAAGCCATTCGTTCTCCCGGTCGAAGAAGCAACAGCGAAAATCGTCGGCCGTTCGATGACTATCAGGGCCGCTGAACCGGTACAGGAGGTCTTGATCGGAGGTTCGGGCGACCGGCTGTGGTCCAAGCATGAGACGATACACATTTCGCTGAGAATTCCGGAAGAGATTCCACCTGAACTCAGTGTCTCGCAGTCAGCCGAAGCCATTGAGACATCCAATCGAGTCGAGCGCACAGAAGGTTCTCCTGCCCAGGCAAACAGCGAGACGGCCCTTGAAAGCAGCTACAAGACATTGCAACGGCAAGTCGAGGACCTCGCTGCAGCCCTGAAAGAGTTACAAGCCAGGAGCGCGGCCCAAGCCAGTGAACTGGGGTCGGTCAAGGCGGAGGTGAGGCAACTTCAGGAACAGGGTGAGAAAAAGTCGCGCGCGCGGGCGCCCAGAATATCTCCCCTGGAACAGTGACGGCCGGGCCTCTGCGCGTTCTAGGTTTCACAACTTCTACAGCCCTTACCCGCCGAATATAGCCGATTCCTGAAACGATATCTCTCTATTGGTCGAAGACAGGACCAGCGAAGAGGACTTCTTTATCCATTTCCCCCAGAGCCTCTGGGTCGAGTCTCTCCCACTTCTTCTTTTCTTCATTCAATCTCACATCATCCTAAGCAACGCGTTATCCGTTCGGATGTGCCAGTTTGTCGCGACCTATCAGTAGTATGTCAATATTACACATAACTACACAAACAAGAGCGACTGTTTCTCAGAAAATGTGGACAGTATTTTTAAGTACGGTTTGTGCCTCGGGTAATCGATCTCATGGTATCCGAAAAAGGCTTTGATCCGAAGATGCAGTTTGACTAGGGCTTTCACTAGGATCGAAAGACGGTGAAGCATAGTACGTATCCCCCCTGCATCGTGTGGCAAAGAAACGCGAGAGGCCGGTCTTTCTCATCTCGCAGAACCGTATTTTAGAAATGGCGACTAGTTGAGGCTTGACGGCGCCCGACTGCCAGTTCATTCGGAATACGCTCGCAATGTTGCGTGATTCATCAGAAGGTCGCAACCATCTATTTGCGCTTCAAGTCGACAACAGACAAAACCATGGAAAAACCTTGGCCGTGCATTCGTCTACACACGCATATCTGGAAGACATGAGGCCCTTAATGAAAGGAGTCCTTTTATGAATCTTCTTATGAGTTGTGAGCGAAGCTTGCTACGAAAGGTCATCTTCGCAGCGACGTGGATATTAGTAGGCCTCCTGCATCTTACCGTCTGGCCGGCGAGCGCGGAGGAGGCTAAAAAGGAGTCTAAGGAGTCTTTTGATGAGTCTACTGTTCGTGAGGAAGCAAAAGAAGCGCCAAAGGACTTCGATCGCTTCTCTGTCTCAGTGTCCCTGAACCAGGATAAGTTCTTCGGGTTCTATCCGATCATTGCCGGCACCTACTATCTGCGAAAGGATTTCGGCATCGCCTTCGGTTCCACACTCTATGGACACTTGTCCAACGCGCGGCCGGACTGGAGCAACCCCTGGACCTGGGTCTATGGCGGCATCCACAAGTCGTTCTTGGACGGCAAACTCGTGATCCGTCCCCAGGTCGGATTCACGAACGGTCAGGTCAACTCCTGCGGCGCCGCGCAGTTGGGAAGCACCGGCGCATGCCACGCCAACGTCGCTGACGCGTTCCTGTTCCTATTCCAAGGCCACTATGCCGGGGAGTGGCTGGATGCGGATGCGTACTTTGTGCTGATCAAAGATGTCAGAGCGCAGGGCCCGACCCAAAGCTCGTTCACCCATCATTGGCTCTATGCCGGAGTCCCGGTCATCAACACCGAGCGCGGCACGAAGCTGATCGTGGGTGGCTATTATGAGGACATTCATCAGATCGCCCCCGGAGGAAGCCCCTGCATCGGTTGCCTCGCAAATGGTCAGAACGCAGCCGTTCTGCCGCCGCAGGGGATGGTCGCCTGGCTTGGCGGCTACGTCGAACTCCGGATGCCGATGGGGATGTCGTTTATGTTTGCAGCGGGCAAGGACTTCGCCGAGCGTGTGACCGTGATAAATCCGAATGGAACGCCGGGTAACTTCAATGTCGATCCGAGCGGAGACTTTTACAAGATTCGCTTCACCAAGGTCTTCTAGCTTGGATTATTGAGAGCGCCGTGTGAAGGCGTTGTGTGTCTGACAGGGACATCTCAGTCGCAACCAAGACGGTGTGAAACGGAACCGCCATGTCGAAGCGTTTGTGACAGAGGTCCATCACGGAGAAATGAAGCTGGAGTCGGATCTTGAACTGTGCATGACGAAGACGAGCAGGTATTATGGGATGCTTGACCAGATCACGCCCAGCGATTACATTGCTGCTATGGTACGAGCTTGCGCAATCGCGTTTTTCCTGATGTGTCTGGCAGCTCCGGTCTGGGCGACGGAGGCGGAATCGTTCGACCCCGATCAACCCTTCAATCAGGCGCTGACTACCAGTGCGCTCCGGTCGTTGCTGAATCAAGCACTCGATAGATTGGAGGACCACGTAGAAATTTCCGGGAATTTCAACTCAGATGACACGAAGGGTGATCAGGGGAAACATCTGCGGTTCAAATTCTTTCCGGAGGGCAAGTCAAAGTCCGATCAGCATTTCACGGCCGAAGGGTGGTTCGGCTCATCTCCCGAATCCGGCCAATATGATTGGCGTTTTCAATTCAAGCAGCCGGACGATCGCTCCAAGAAACATCCCCCTCCACAGATTGAATCGCCGCTGTAACAGGGCTGCTTGCTGTTCAACGGTTACTTTTGCCTACCACGGTGTAAAGTTTTCCTCTTTCCAGACAGAGTCGTAACGGTTCCCACCACAAGGCCTAATTCTCTGCGGTGTTATAAACCGCTCAATTGGCATGGGGTTTGTATTCTCCCGCCTTGGCTTATAACAGGATCGATATACATGGATTTCATTGCGACCGACACCTTCTCTCCTCCATCCAGATCCTCTATGGACGAGGGTCCTCGGCCGGTCCGGACAGCACCTCCTTCCAGCTCCAGTGATATTCGGAAACATTTTTCGACGATTCTTCAGAGAGTTCGTGGAGAGGAGGGGAGGGGTGACCGCCGCGAGACAGACGACATTCGATCATCGAACAAATCTCAGAGCAAACCTCAGGTGAACGAGGGCAGAGGTCGGGATGAGTCCTCAGTCCGAACGGATCGTACGGATCGTGCTGACACATCGTTTTCAAAGACGTCGGAGAGAGACCGCTCTGACGAGAATATGAACAAGTCGACCCAGGTTTCAAGGAATGATGTGACAAGAAAGGATGGGGTAAGGGAAGATGGTGAACGTTCCACTGTAAAGGACGATGCCCGTTCCGACTCTCACGGCTCAGAGTCTCAGCCCGTATCTGCTCCGACTCCGGTTCCAATCACGACACAGACGATCAATCAAGAACAGACCCACACAGAAGAGGATCCTCGATCGTCCAAAGACGAGCACCAGGCGACAACAGAGTCCTCCATGTCTGCGCTGATATTGCCCGCTCCCCCCATGCCTTCAATGACGGCTCCTGAGACTCACAAAGGCGAATCGTCTTCAGATGGAGCAGCGACGCAATCAAAGGATCAACCAAAACAGGCGGCGACCATGTCGGCGCATTCTACGAAGAGCGATGCCCAAACAGGTCCGATCGTGAAAGATGACGTGCAAGCCGTTATCGGTGGTGCCGCTATCAAGACCGCGGTTGCTGCCGTGGAAACTCATGCCGCTTCTTCAGGACAGGAGACAGGTCGCTCTCGTCCACAGTCCGACGGTCTTTCTCAAAGCCAGTCCAATCTAAATTCCGGTCCGGTGTCGAACGACGGAGGGATCAATCGTTCGATGAATAATGATGCTGCTCGGATCGTGGAGGGAACTCCTCTTGTACGTCCCGCTTCTCCACATTCGGATGACCATGCGCCATCCCATGGCGGCAAGGAAGATGCGAAATCGAAGACGGAAGTCGTATTGCCGTTTGATGATCCTGCACTCTCCTCCAGCGACGATGGAAGCGGTGAATCGAAGGTCAGCGCGGCGTTACTGCGTAGTCATCAATCGAGCGTTGATGTGACGAAACACTTCGTCGAATTGAAGGCCGGTCAAATCGGCTCTCTGCAGGATCAAGCTGAGACTGAGCTACCGCAGGCAGCGGTTGTTGAGCCCCAAGTGACGGGCGGGCAACCTATAGGGTCGACCATGTCTGAAGCTCAAGTAGGCATAGGGTCCAGTTCGCCTCCGCCGCCTCCCACTACCCCTTTCGTGAGTTATGTGTCACCTGCCATGCCGAGCTACGATCCCGGAGATAAATCAGCACAAGTGATGACGCGATCGGTCGTGTTTGATGTGGCGCAGCCTGATCTGGGTCATGTGAATATTCGTGTGGCAATAACGAACGATGTGGTGCATACCCATTTGTCGGCCGACAGGGCAGAAGTGGGGCAATTCCTCATCAGCGGGCAGGACCGTCTTCAGGCGGCGCTTCAGGCCAACGGACTGGACATGGGGCAATTCCGCGTGGACATCGATCGTCAGAATGGCGGTCGTTCCTTCCATCATGGCTCTTCGCAGGAACAAGGACAAACCTGGGATCAGGGTTCGCAAGGGATGAACTGGGGGCAGAGTCAGGACCGACAGGACGAACAACGCACGTCGCTCCATGGTCTATTGAATTTGGTGGCGTAGATCGAAAGGGGGATGCCGGACATGATCGATGTATCGCAAGTCAACTCGACGGGAACCCCATCGACACCGGAAAAAACCGGGCCTCAACAGTTGGGACAGGATGATTTTCTCAACTTGCTCATCGCGCAATTAAAGAACCAGGATCCGTTGAAACCCACCGACAATACCGAATTCGTCTCGCAGCTCGCACAATTCAGCCAGTTGGAGCAGACCGCGAAACAGGCGGACCTGCTACAGAAGAGCCTCGATGCACAGACCGCCTCGCTGCAGTACACGCTGCTGCCCATGGTCGGCCGCCAGGTCAGCATCGATCGTCCCCTGACGCAATTGGAAAATGGTCAGGCCTCGCTGACCTATGCACTCGAAAAGAACGCGGCGCGTGTGCAGATTACGATGCTCGATCAGAGTCGTCACGTCGTGCGAACGTTGGACTACACCGGCCTCCAGGCCGGGCTCAATCAAGCGCAATGGGACGGGAAGGACAGTAAGGGCGTCGCCATGCCGCCCGGTGTGTATGAATATGCCATCTCTGCCGTCGATCAGCAGGGTGCGTCGGTTGTTGCGACAGGCCACGCGCAACTCACCGTCACGGGCATCCGGATGGAAGACGGACAACCAAAGTTGGCTGTTGGGACAATCACTGTGGATCCGTCGGAGGTTGTGGAAGTGCAATAGCAGCGGTGAATCTGAACGGGCTGAAGAAGGAGGCATGCACCCATGGGACTTCTATCGTCATTATTTGCCGGAGTCAGCGGGCTCAACGCCAACGGCACGGCGCTCTCCGTCATCGGCAATAACATCGCCAACCTCAGCACGGTCGGCTTCAAGGGGAGCAAGGCGACGTTTGCGGACTTGATCAGTTCGTCGATTTCAGGCGGGTCCGGCGCGATTCAGACCGGCATCGGCGTGGCGCTCACGTCCGTGCAGGGGGACTTCTCTCAAGGATCGCTGACGACCTCATCCAATGTGCTGGACCTTGCCATCGACGGCAACGGATTTTTCATCGAGAAAGACGCGCAGGGCGGCACCTTCTATTCACGCGCCGGCCAGTTCCGTCTCGACAAGGACAACAACGTGGTCGATCCGACAGGATTCAAAGTGCAGGGATTCCTCGCCGACACCGCCGGGACCATCACCGGGACGATCGGCGATATCTCACTGCCTACGACCACCGCATCGCCGAGGGCCACGACCACCGCTCTCGTTGCCGCCAATTTGAATTCGGCAACTGACCCGACGGGTGTTCGCGGCAATGTCGTGGCTTCCTCGGCCTCGGTGACCACTACTGCGGCGGGTAACAATTCGTTCACGATCAACTTGAACGGTGATGGAGCCCGGACGATCACCGTGGCGAACGGCTTGACCGGCTCGGCGCTGGCGACGGCGATTCAAAACGCCGTGCGAGCGCTGGTTCCCAACGATCCCTTCAAGGGTGCCGCCTATGCAGGATTCACCGCGTCGGTCAACGCCTCCAACACCTTCACCTTCGCGTCGGGGATGACCGGGACGACGAACAATTCCACGACCGGCACCGGAACAGTCGTGGTCGCGGCGAACGGCGGCGATACCCTGGCGGCCAACCTCAACATGCTGGCGCCGACCTCGACGACCGGCACGGACTTTTTACTATCGGACCCGCCTACTACCTCGAATTTTTCCACGTCGATGACGGTTTATGATTCTCTGGGGAACAGCCATCTCCTGACGACCTATTTCACCAAGATCGGCGAAAACAGCTGGAACTACAACACGGTCGCAGCGGCGGCCGATGTGGTGACGGCCAACTATGACTCTAGCAATATCGACGCTAGCCTGGGCATCGTCCGAGTCGGCTCCGGCACCTTGACCTTCGGGACGGATGGGACGCTGGATCGGGAGAGTACAGTGATCCGGTACGACACCGCCACAGCGGCCGGCACGTCGGGGACGGCGCCGGGAGCGTTGCAGATCGATTTTGTCGGCGCGACGCAGGATCAGCCGATCGCCTTGAATTTCGGCTCCAGCGTGACGACGGACGGAGGAAGCGGGCTCGACGGCACGACGCAGTTCGGGTCGACGTCGGCTCTCGTTCAGCAGACACAGGATGGGTTTGCCGCCGGCTCGCTCCAGGCCTTTTCAGTGGATGCGAACGGCACCATTAACGGCCGTTTCTCGAACGGTCAAGTGCGCGCATTGGCACAGGTCGTGCTCGCACGCTTCCCCGATCCCATCGGGCTGACGAGGACCGGAAAGAATACCTTCGCGCAGTCCGGCGATTCCGGCCAGCCGGTCACAGGCACGCCGGACAGTGCCGGGCTCGGGCAGGTCAAATCCAACTCGCTGGAATTGTCGAACGTGGATCTCGGCCAGAGCTTTATCGATATGATCACTGCGCAGCGCGGGTTTGAGGCAAACTCGCGCATGATCACCACATCCGACGAAATTCTTCAAACCCTAGTCAATATGAAACGGTAGATCCTTTCTCTCGCGGCTGGGCTGGGAGCACCGGCGCGCTCCCAGCCCGCTCTCCTTCGCCCCCTACTTTGGCCGTGCGACTCCGGGTCCTGTCATCCCGCATCTGTCAGCTTATTGACGCTATAAGGAGGGTTTGCTTGACAGGGTGTTCATACGCTGTGCTTTCCGCGGTGCGTTTCGTATTGAATTGCGCGCCAGATATGGTGATTTGCGATTATTTCTTCAGGAGAACAACACGACGTAGTGGCATATGCATTGCAGCCTCCGCACCGGGCCAATGAGTCAATCGAGGAGGAGTTATGGCAGATGCAGCCGCAGTCGATGAAAAAACTCCAGTCACGGCCCCCGCTCCGGCATTCCCCATCAAATTGCTCATTATTGTATCGGTTGTGGCTTTGGCGTTCGGAGTCGGCGGAGCATTTGTGGTGGTCAAGTTTCTGGGAGGTGCAAGTAAAGGCGTTGAAAGTTCCGAAGAAAACAAGGCGTCCGCCGAGGTAAAGGCCGAATCCAAGAGCGAGGGCGGTGGGAAGCATGGTCAGGTCGCCTCGCCGGGCGCCATGTTCGATTTGGATCCCTTCATCGTCAATCTCGCGGACACCCCGGACGTTCGGTATTTGAAGTTGACCCTCAAGCTCGAGGCGGACAGTGAAGCCGTCACAGCCGAACTGTCCGCCCGCATCCCTCAGATACGGGATGCCATCCTCGTCCTGCTCAGCAGCAAGGACGTGAATGCGGTGAGAACGACGCAGGGAAAATTTCAGCTGCGTGATGAAATTACCCAACGTATCAACGGTCTCCTGAAGAAACCGGGAGTCCGGTCGGCCTATTTCACGGAATTCGTCGTTCAGTAACAGCGGCAACATGGAAAAGATTCTCTCGCAGGACGAAATCGATGCGCTCTTAAAGGGCGTCGTCTCAGGTGAAGTGGACACGGCTCCGAAGGAAGCCGCTCAGGACGCAAAAGGTGTTACGCGCTATGACCTGTTCAATCAGGAACGGATCATCCGCGGGCGGATGCCGACCATGGAGATGATCAACGATCGATTCATCCGCCGCCAATCCGTCGTCTGGACCGGTATGTTTCGAGAGGCCGTTGATTTCGCCGTCGTCGGAACGCAGATCATCAAGTTCGGCGAGTTTCTGAAGAAAGTTCCGATGCCCTCATCGTTGAACGTGTTTCATATGTCCCCGTTACGGGGCAGCGCGCTCTTCGTGATGGACGCGTTTCTTGTGTACCTGGTCGTGGACTATTTTTTCGGAGGAAAAGGCCAGACCCACGTGAAACCGGAGGGGCGAGATTTTACACCCGTCCAACTGAGGATCATCAAGAAGCTGTTGCTGCTGTCGCTTGTCGACCTGGAAAAAGCATGGCATGCCGTCGTGCCGGTCAAAGTGGAGTATGTGCGTTCGGAGAGCAACCCTCAGTTCGCGATGGTGGTGACCGCATCCGAAATCGTGGTCGTCGTCACGTTGCAGGTCATCTTGGGAGAAACGGCCAGAGAGCTCTACATCGTGTATCCCTACAGCACGCTCGAGCCGATCAAAGAGAAACTCTATTCCGGCCTCGTCTCCGATCAGGTCGAACAAAACGGCGAATGGAATCATCGATTCCGAGAGCGATTACAGGACTGTCCGCTTCCGATTGCGGTCCGGCTGGGAACCGCCACAGTCACGGTGAAGGACGTCATGAATTTTTCCCCCGGTGACGTGATCCTGCTCGACCAGCACCCGGGAGATCCTCTCGATTGCTATATCGAGGGATATCATAAATTCCAGGGCAGTCCCGGAATTTATAAAGGCAATCACGCATGCCGCGTGACCAAAGTATTGAACTAGCAGGCTGTTGAGAAACCGTTTCACAGCAGCCTGCTAGTCGCGACACCACAGAGAGAACGACCATGGCTGAGCCAGATTCCGCAACTCGTGCCGAATCGCAAATGACCGGGAGCCAATCCCCGCAACCAGCCTCGTTTCCGCCCGTCCAACAGGTAGAGACGGGAGGAACGCCGAAGAACATCGATTTTATCCTGGATATTCCAATGAGCGTCACCGTGTATGTCGGATCCACGAAAATGGCCGTTCGTGATTTGTTGCAACTGGCCCAAGGTTCCGTCATCGAGCTGGATAAACTGGCGGGCGAGCCGATGGAAGTGATGGTGAACAACAAACTGGTCGCGCGCGGCGAGGTAGTGGTCGTGAATGAAAAATTCGGTATTCGCTTGACGGATGTGGTCAGCGCGGCGGAACGCGTGCAGCAACTTCGCTGAATGATCCGAGGGAGAGGCCGTGATTGATCTGTGGGAAAGCCTGTTCCGCACCGTCTCGGCCTTGGCCATCGTGCTGGTCTTGATGGGGATCGTTGCGGTGACGGTCCGGCGAGTGATGGGACAGCGTTTGGGGATCGCCGGCGGGCGCCCTCTCGTTCGAGTCTTGGCCAGCAGCTACATCGCCCCGCGCAAGACGATTGCGCTCGTGTCGGTTGCGGGAGAATATCTGATCGTGGGGACGACCGCGACCGATCTTGTCCCGTTAGGACGCATCAACGACTCCACCGAATTGCAGGAATTACTCGCCCTCACCAGCGAGAAGCCACCGACCGAAACGGCGCCGATCTCGCGGGACAGCCTTGCTTCCTGGCTTCGACGCCTCCCGCTCGGTGTCTTCCATCACGGCAAGGGACTTCATGACTGATAAGCACGAGTCGCGCTCTCTCCTATCGTCGGTGATCATCGTCGGAGCGATGGCGCTGCTCGTCATGCCGCTTTCGGAAGCGGTGGCGAGCGGCCCGTCGGTGAGTATCGATTTCGGCGCGGGTGGCCCGAAGCAAACCGCCGTGGTGATCCAGATCTTGATCCTCCTCACGGTGCTCTCCTTGGCGCCGGCCCTGTTCATCATGGTGACGTCCTTTACCAGAATCGTGATCGTGTTGGCGTTCCTCCGGCAAGCGCTGGGAACGCAGACGGTTCCTCCGAACCAAGTGCTGTTGTCGTTGGCGCTGTTCCTGACGATGTTCATCATGGCTCCGGTGGGCCAGGCGGTCTACAACAACGCGCTGCAACCGCTCATGGCCGAGCAGATCTCGTATGAAGACGCATGGAAGAAGGGCATCGAGCCGGTGCGAGGCTTTATGCTGCGCCAAGTGAGGGAGAAGGACCTCGAACTCTTTATCACGTTGAGCCGCATGCCGAAACCGGACCGCGTTGAGGACGTGCCGACCCAGGCGATCATCCCGGCCTTCATCCTGAGCGAACTACGGATTGCCTTCCAAATCGGGTTCTTAATCTACATTCCTTTTCTCATCGTCGATATGGTCGTCGCCAGTATTCTCATGTCGATGGGGATGATGCTCCTTCCGCCCGTTGTGATCTCTCTGCCGTTCAAGTTGATCTTGTTCGTCTTGGCGGATGGCTGGTACCTGGTCGTGGGCTCGATGGTGCGGAGTTTTCAGTGACGGGGGAGTGCGCGTCTCGGCGCGCACGGGGTGGGAGGGTGGAATAGAAGCATGAACGTGAAGCGTATCTCGCAAGACTCAACCAGTGAAGCTTCACAAAATTTGAGATACAAGCAACGAGGAACATGCACATGACGCCGGAACTTGTGACAGAACTGGGCAGGCAAGCGCTGGAAACGACGCTGTTGGTGTCGTCGCCGATTCTGGGACTGAGTTTGTTCATTGGCCTGGCGGTTAGTGCGTTTCAGGCGATGACCCAATTGAACGAAGCGACGCTCTCATTTGTCCCGAAAGTGGTGACTCTTTTTGTGACGTTGTTGCTCTTTCTTCCCTGGATGCTGAACGTCATGACCACCTACATGGCCAATCTACTGATGAACATTCCCAACTACGTGCACTAGTACGAGATCATGAGGTTGACACAGACCATCCAGATTGCTCTCCCGGAATTCCAAGGATTCTTGGTCCTCATTTCACGTATCGGCGGGCTGTTGGCTGCGTTGCCCGTCTTGAGCGGCCGAGCCGTTCCCGTGAAGGTCAAAACGGCTCTCGTCCTGGCGTTGGGAGTCCTATTGGCTCCCTTGGTCCCGCTCCCTGTCGTCTCCTATGATCCTGTCGTCTTGGCAGCCGGGCTCGTCAATGAAATGGCCATCGGTTTGGCGATCGGCCTGGCCGTTCGATTATTTTTCAGCGCCTTGGAAGTTGCCGGAGAGATGATCGGCGTGCAGATGGGGTTCGGCGTGGTGCAACTATTCGATCCGACGACGGCCGATCACACACCCATTATCGGCCAATACTTCACTCTCCTGGCGACCCTCATCTTTCTCTCGCTGAACGGCCATCTGCTTTTGGTGGCTACGATTCTCTCCAGCTATGAGTCCATTCCGGCGTTCGGCGCGTCCCTCCCCAGAGGAATGGGAGACGATATCCTTCGACTCTTTCAGCACATGTTCATGGTGGGGTTGAAATTGGCGGCGCCCGTGCTCGTCGTCATTCTCCTGATCAATATTCTTCTTGCGCTTCTTGGACGCGCGGTCAGTCAGATCAACGTATTTGTGCTGAGTTTTCCCGTCACCATCGCCGGAGGCTTGGCGGTGATGGGATTGTCCATACCGTTTGTGGTGGAGTTGCTTGTTCGGGAAATCGAGCGGCTGCAATTCACGATCGATGGAATCATGAAAGCGCTGGGACATGGCTGAGGACCGGAGTAATAAGACAGAGCCCGCGACGCCGAAACGCAAGGAGGAGGCGCGCAAGAAAGGGCAGATCGCCGTCAGTCGAGATCTGTCTACCGCTGTGATCCTCTTGAGCGGCGTTGGGCTGCTGGCGGCCATGTTGCCGGTCGGCCTTCAGAAAATGACGGAGATGACCCGCCAAGGGCTCGCGCTCTCGTTCCCTCTGGACTTCCACAAAGGGATGTCGATCGAGCAGGTGTACTCGGTCGTCATCCATGCCGGCATCACAGTGGTGACACTGAGTCTCCCGGTCGTGGTGGGCATTCTGGTGATGGGGAGCGCTGCGTCGCTGCTGCAAACCGGGTTGTTGTGGCGCGCCAATGCCGTTCAACCGGACGTTGAGCGCATCAGCCCGATCAAGGGGCTTTCCCGCTTATTCTCGCTGCGTTCTGTGATGGAGCTCGTGAAGGGGCTGCTCAAGATCGCGGTCGTGACAGGGGTCGCCCTGTGGGTGGCACGGAATGATGTGCTCCAGATTCCAGGGTTGATCGAGTTCGATCTCGGCACCGTCCTCCAAGTTACTGGAGGTCTCTCCTTGAAAGTGAGTTTGGCCGTCGCCGGGGCGATTGCGGTGCTGGCCGGGCTTGACTACTTCTACCAACGCTATGAGTGGGAACGAAGCCTGCGGATGTCGAAGGATGAGGTCAAGGAGGAACACAAGGCCACGGAAGGCGATCCGTTGATCAAGAGTCGTGTGCGGACCATTCAGCGGGAGATGACGAAAAAACGCATGATGGCTGCCGTGAAGACGGCGGACGTGGTGATTACCAACCCGACACACCTGGCCGTTGCTCTGAAATATGACACTGCCACGATGGGAGCTCCTGTTGTGGTGGCCAAAGGAGCCGGCTTGGTCGCTGAACGTATTCGTGAGCTGGCTCGACATCATGGAGTGCCGGTCGTCGAACATAAATTCGTGGCCAGAACACTGTTCAAACTGGTTGATATCGGCAAAGAGATTCCAAACGAGCTGTATCGCGCGGTGGCGGAGATCCTGGCGTTTATCTATCGCGCCAGAGGCGTGGCGCCTTAAGGAATTCGTAGGGTTAGACAACGATGGCTACTGCAATAGAGCCCGTGGAACGGAACCAGCTGATCAAGCACCCGGACGTGGTTATCTCCGTCGGGGTGGTGGCCATTCTCATGGTGATGCTGTTGCCGTTGCCTCGATTTGTGCTCGATTTGTTGTTGAGCTTCGATATCACCCTGTCGGTCGTGATCTTGCTTGTCGGACTTCAAGTGCGGCGTCCGATCGAGTTCTCGGTGTTTCCGTCGGTCCTGTTAATGATCACATTGTTCAGATTGTCCCTCAATATTGCATCCACGCGTCTCATTCTGCTGCATGGCAATGAAGGGGCAGGGGCGGCCGGAGAAGTCATTCGGGCCTTCGGGAACTTTATCGTGGGGGGCAATTACACGGTCGGCTTGGTGGTGTTCTCCATTCTCGTCATCATTAACTTCGTCGTGGTGACGAAGGGCGCCGGACGTGTGGCGGAGGTCGCAGCCCGATTCACATTGGATGCCATGCCCGGTAAGCAGATGAGCATTGATGCGGATCTGAATGCCGGCCTGATCAATGAGGCGGACGCGCGCCGCCGGAGGCGAGAAATCGCGGAAGAGGCGGACTTTTATGGCGCGATGGACGGTGCCAGCAAGTTTGTTCGAGGCGATGCCATCGCAGCCGTCATTATCATACTCGTCAATATCGTCGGTGGATTGGCGATCGGTATCCTTCAACAGGGCATGAGTCCGGCGCTCGCGGCTCAAACCTATACGATTCTGACGGTCGGTGAGGGGTTGGTGGCGCAGATTCCCGCCCTGATCGTTTCGACTGCCGCCGGTATCGTCGTGACTCGCGCCGCCTCGGAAACGGATTTGGGCGGCGAGATGACTCGACAGCTGTTGATGTCGCCCAAACCGGTGGGCATTGCCGCGGGCATTCTTCTCGCGCTTGGATTGGTGCCTGGACTTCCGCATGTGGCGTTCTTAGCATTAGGGAGCGCCATCGCATGGATCGCCTACCACCTCCACCAGCAGGAACAGGCCCAAGCAGCTCCGATTCCCACTCCCGTCGCTCCGAAGGCTGAAGAAGGCCTGACCCGAGTCATTCCGCTCGATCTCATGGAAGTTCAGGTGGGGTACGGCTTGATAGGACTTGTCGAGGGAACGCAAGGTACCGCGCTGCTCGATCGGATTAAATCGCTCCGGCGACAATTTGCGGAGTCGATGGGCTTTGTCGTGCCTCCCATTCATATACGGGACAATCTTCAGCTGCGCCCGAACGAATACGCCATCATTCTGAAGGGCGTGGAAGTGGCCAAGGCGGATGTCTTGCCGGGGCATCTATTGGCGATCGATCCAGGCACCGGCCAGCGGGGTTTAGTGCAGGGGATCGCGACCAAGGAGCCTGCCTTCGGGTTGCCGGCGCTCTGGGTCCCTGATGGTGCCAGGGAACAGGCTCAAATGGCCGGATACACCGTGGTTGATGCGAGTTCGGCGATCGCCACACATCTTTCTGAATTGATCAAGCGTCATGGTCATGAATTGTTGGGACGGCAGGAGGTTCAAGCACTATTGGACGAAGTTGGAAAAGCGCATCCGAAGCTGGTGGAGGAGCTCATTCCTACACTATTGCCGCTCGGAACGGTCGTTAGAGTTCTCGGAAACTTGCTCAAGGAGGGTATTCCTATTCGAGACCTCCGGTCGATCCTCGAGGCCGTTTCTGATCAGGCCGCCAGCACCAAGGATGCGGAAGTCCTCACGGAGTATGCGAGGCAGGCGTTGGCCCGGACTATCACCAAGCAGTATCAAGCGCCTGACGGCAGTCTGCAGGTTATCACCTTGGATCCTCGGCTGGATCGGTCGCTGGCGGAACAAGCGGCGGCATTGCCGCCTGGGGCCATGTTGAATCTTGATCCCACCCTCTCGCACAAGCTGTTAACCGGGCTCAAACAAGCCGCCGAACGGGTTGCAGCTCGCGGGCAGCAGCCGATTGTGCTGTGCTCACAGGTTGTTCGCCGCCATCTCCGTCGACACAGCGATCGTATGCTGCATGCCGTTCCCGTGATGGGACTCAATGAAGTGGATTCCTTTGTCCGGCTGCAGTCGTTGGATACGGTGCGGATCGACTTGGAGTTGGCGCAGCCGTCATAGGGTAGCCATGAAGGTCAAGACATTTCACGCGCTCACGATGCAGGATGCCCTGCGCGACATTAAGGAAGAATTGGGACCGGACGCCATCATCTTGTCGGCGAAAGAAGTGTGTGAGGGGGGGCGTCCCTTGAAGGCATTCAATCGACCGGTCTTGGAAGTCATGGCCGCATCTGATCAAGACATACAACGGTTCACTCAGGGTGGAGAAAAAACGCAACAAGCTTCTCCTGCGAAACCGTCTGATGCCGAGTCGGATTCTGCACCGCCGGCGCAGACCTTTCAACAGACACTCCACGGAGTGTTGAAGCCTGATTGCGAGACGACGACACCGAACATCGGTAAACCCTCTGCCCCGTTGAAGACAGCCGCAATGCATGTGAAACCGAATCGTCTTCGGCATCTGCACAGTGTGGTGAATGAATTGGGCCGCCTATTGGAAGACCTGTCGCGAGAGGACAGCCGGGCGATCGGAAATGAGACTTCGCCCATGCCGCGGTGGCTGCGCCGCTCGCTCATCGAGCAGGGAATGAATCCCTCCACCGTGGACTTGCTCTTGAACGAGGCGGGCAAAACCGAACAAGTCTCCGGTCCACGCGACGATGAGTCGATGCGGCGCGCGTTGCATCAGGAAATCGTCAAGCGCGTGCGAACGAGCGGGCCGCTCTTGAAGAGGGAGGGCTATCCTTCAATCGGTCTCCTGATCGGGCCCAGTGGAGCCGGCAAGACCGCCTCCGTCGCCAAGCTGGCTTCACATTATCGTCTCGAACAGCGAAGATCCGTCGCCCTCATCACCTTTGATACCTGCCGGGAAACAGCGGTCGAACAGCTGCGTCGGTATGCCAAGGTTGTCGGAGTGCCGTTCGCTTGCGCCCTGTCGGCTCGACAGGTCCATGAAGGGCTCCGCCGCCATACGCAGGTAGACCTCGTGTTGATCGACATGCCTGGGATCGGGCCGCGGGACCTCGCATTGGCCCGAGAGTTGCGGAGGCTTCTACCAAAGGAGGCCGTCACGACACATCTGGTCCTTCCGGCTTCCACCAGGGAGCAGGAGCTCTGTCGTATCACGAGACGTCTCAGTGATCTGCCGCAGCCGCGGCTTCTCTTCACCAAGCTCGACGAGACGGAATCGTTCGGCACCATCTTTGAAGTGGCCCACCAAACCGGCCTGCCTCTTTCCTATTGGGGTATCGGACGGCGAGTCCCCGGAGATATCGAGATCGCCTCGTCGGAACGTTTGGCGGCGTTTCTGACTGCGGAACGCTCCACCCATTCTCAGGTGTTTGTCAATCGGTCGATTCAATCATCGGAAGCAACTTCTGCATTACTGGGAGCAGGAACTCACCATGGATAACCCGGCTGGAGGTCGTGATATGTCGTTTAGAACAAGAAGGTCTGTCCTTGCGTCGGAGGGTCTGAGTCGGGATGGTGGCTCGTCCACTCTGGTCATAGCCGTCTCAAGCGGCAAGGGAGGAGTCGGGAAGACCAATGTGGTCGCGAATCTTGCCGTTGCACTCACAAGGGCTGGGAAGCGGGTGCTGATCTTGGACGCCGATCTCGGTTTAGGGAATCTCGATGTCCTGCTGGGACTGGTTCCACGGCATACGATCGAAGACGTATTGGTAGGCACGCATACGCTCGATGAGATCGTGCTCAAGGGGCCGGCGGGCATTCATGTGCTCCCGGCCAGTTCCGGTGTCCCGCGTCTTACGGCACTGACGGAAGCCCAACAGTTGATGATCCAGGAGCAACTGGCGCAGCTCACCTCAGAGATGGACGTGTTGTTGATCGATACCGGCGCAGGTATCTCGCCGAACGTGACCTTCTTTGCTTCTGCGGCAGATGAGACGATGATTGTCGTCTCACCGGAACCGACATCACTTACCGACGCCTATGCACTGATCAAGGTCTTGGTTCGCCAGTATCGGGAACGGCGTTTCAAAGTGCTGGTGAACCAGGCCAAGAGTCCACGGGAAGCTGCCGAAGTGTTCGGTAAGTTGGACGTGGCGGTGGATCATTTTCTTCATGTGGCCGTCGAATTGGTCGGGGCGATTCCCTATGACGACTATATGCATTTGGCGGTCATGCAACAGAAGGCGCTCTCTGAGTTGTTCCCGGAGGCGCCGGCAGCCCAAGCATTCAAGCGGTTAGCGCAGCAGATACTTCAGTGGCCGAGACCTGGTCTCCCCAAAAGTTCCGTACAGCTCGTCTGGCAACGAACGGCGACGCCGGCGGGCAACTGAAACACGATCGGACATGGGAAGATCATGAGCAAGACAGCCTCACCGCACGAGCAGAAATCATTTTCGGCCCAGGGAGTCAGGCGTGAACAACTCATCAAGGAGTTTGCCCATGTCATTCGTGCCATGGCCCACCGGCTGGCCTTCCGCCTCCCGGCATACTTGGACGCAGAGGACCTGATTTCGGTCGGCACCATCGGACTCATGGATGCCATGGACAAGTATGACCCGACCAGAGAAGCGAAGTTCAAAACGTATGCGGAGTTCAGAATCCGTGGAGCTATGCTCGATGAGATTCGTTCGATGGATTGGATCCCACGATCGGTTCATGAACGAATCGGCCTGCTCCAAAAGACTCACACGGCCCTCATGAGCCGACTGGGGCGACCGCCGCAGGATGAAGAGGTGGCGGAAGAACTGAAGATGTCCCTGGAAGAGCTGGATGATTTCACTCTGCGTGCCAGAGGGGCGGTGATGATCAGCGTGGACGATTTAAGTCTTCATGAACCGGACGGGCACAAAGTGGTCAAGATGTTGACCGATACGCACACGCCTGATCCTCTTTCCTCTTTGGTCAACGAGCGTGAGCGTGCATCGCTCGCCGGAGCCATTCAATCGTTGCCGGAAAAAGAACGGCTCGTCCTGACGTTGTATTACTACGAGGAACTCACGATGAAGGAAATCGGCGAGCTGCTGAAAGTCACTGAGTCACGGGTCTGCCAAATCCATACCAAAGCCATCATCAGGCTTAAGGCGCACTTGCAAAAACCGAATTGATCGAATCGGCCGACCGGCTGAGTCGGCTGCTCATTTGTATTCGTTCTGATGCCATTCGTTATGTCCCGCGATTGCCCGCCTTCAGTTCTGAGTCCGAGAAACCGATACGGCACTGGACGAGATTTCGATAAGCGCCACTCAGATCCTCAATCAGCAATCACGACGATGCACTGGAAGGTATCACACTCTGGGTTCTCAGGATCACGACCGCGTTCTCTAGCATGGTGGTGTGCCTCAGCAACGGTTTGCGGCGTAAGCATGGTGTGGATGGAGGCGACACAGGTCGCTCCTCCGAGCGTGGACGACGTTCTCCCTATGCGACTTGTCATCGGATGGATGGGTCTTTTCATCGCTGCGGGATTCGGCGTGGCGGGGCTCTTGTGTCGGCCGTATGGTCAGGACCTTGCACGACGCAAGCAGGATGGAGCGCCGTCGGCGTACGATGGTGTGACCGGTCTTCCAACTCGACGACTTTTCCTCGTACTTCTCAAACAGGCGCTGAGCAGGGCTGAGACGACTAAGCGGCGGGTTGCTGTCTTGGTCTGTGGCCTGGAACAGTTTCGTCCGCTGTCCACCTCCTCAGCCGCACCAAATATGACTCTGGTCGTGCGAGTGCAAGCCGCCCGTATCAAGAGCACATTGCGACCGCACGACGTGGTGGCACGCTTGGACAAATACATTTTCGCCGTGATCGCCGATAACCTCGAATCGCCGGACGAAGCTCGCTTGACCTCCGAGAAAATTCAGAAGGCGATAGCACTTCCACTGTTGATCGAAGGCCAGGAATTGCTGACGTCTTGTCGAATCGGGGGAATCGTAGGACCTCAAAAGGGGACTGATGCTGAGTCACTCCTTGATGCTGCGTCACTCGTCCTCTCGAATAGTCAAACGGTCGATGATTCCATTACATTTGAGTCGGGTCCCGCCACAACTATTTCTTCGTCGTCGAGCCTAACCTACGCAGACGGAATACGGCAATAGGTGCTGCAAGGCATGATCCTCACGACCAGTCGTTGATTCGAACTGTTCTGCTTTCCTTGCCTTCTCCTTACAATCCCGTAGAATCCGAACAAGTGCAGTGGTGGCTGAACGTCGGATGCAAGGTCGCAAGACTTGGTCCTGATTGCGCAAAGCTCATTCCATATCCTTAGAACGTGAGCGTTCATGAAGAAGTTGTTTGTTTCTCAAAACTTGGTGGAAGTTGAATCACTCAAGGAGCTTCTAGAGAACAATGGGATTGTTTGCATGATCAAGAACCAACGGGCATCTAGCCTTGCAGGAGAAGTACCCTTTGCGGAAGTATTTCCAGAGCTGTGGGTGATCAATGACGAAGATATAGATCGAGCCAGAGATCTGATGGAAGAGCAGGTGACTGTCAAAGATGCAAACGGCGCCGTGTGGAGATGTCTTGGATGCGGAGAACGGCACATTGGCACATTTTCAGCATGCTGGAAATGTGGAAGAGAGCGGGAAGTCGGTTCGGAAGTTTCTCAGGGTGCCGTTCAGCCCGAGAGTACCGAGGGGCAGGAACCACTGTTCTCGGATTTTGTGAAGGGCTTGATGCTTGGTGTTGTGGTTGTGCTCCTAGTGAGCACGATACGACATTATCAGTCAATCCGCTCTTATACTGACGACCGAAACGGAGACGGCAAAGCAGATGTCATATCTATCTATGACAATAATAAATTAGTGGGTGAAAAGTATGACAACGACTTTGATGGGTATTTTGAAACGCAATACACATACAACAGAAACGGCTATCTGCTCAAAGGAACCAGCGACCGCTTACGAAAAGGCAAACCGGACATCATCACTTACTATACATTGGGGCGGATCGATATGGTTGAATTCTATGATTTAGCCACGGGAAGGCTCATAAAACTGGCAACTTATAAGCTTGATGTGAAGACGAAGGAAGAAATCGATCAGGACGGTGATGGTGTATTCGAACAGGTGATTCACTTCGACAAGTACGAAAGTCCACTTCCGTAGTTCTTCACGCAGGTCTGGTTGCAGCGATCTGAGGGGCGCTTTTGGGTCAGCAACTGTCTCGAAAACAAGAGAGTTGTGTCCGGAAAAGTGTCAGGAACCATTACATGACCGCTTCAGAGTGGTCCAAAGAAACTTTGATGAGAACGGTTTCTGACACCTCTTTATGGTCCACAGCACGGCTAGGGGCTTATGACGTGTAGAAGTGTGGACGAAGCTCCTGTTCTGCAATGAAGCGACTGGCTTGGCGAAAAATGGCGCGTAAAGTTCCGGGGTCTATTTCAGGATGGAGAGGAACCGTCAACACCTGACTGGAGGTATCATCTTTAGGTGTGGA
>JAFEBM010000020.1 GCA_018242685.1 Nitrospira sp.
TTGCTCACATAAAGGAAACTGCCGCTCGGTGAGACAACTACATTGCTTGGTACGGCTTCTCCAAACCCTCCATCTCCGCCACCGCCGCTCGGACAGCCGGTCAAAAGGAATAATATCGGCAGAACCAACGACGCCGAGAACCATGATCTTATCTTCATATGGTGTCCTTCTTATTTGCGCACTAAGTGCGATAGCTATTTCTCGTATAGCACGAGGAAATACGTACACCAACTGAAATGACTTTTTTCGTTGGACTCTGATCGGCTCTCGCTGGCACACTGCTCACACGTCAGCTCGAGATACAACTGATCTTGCACCATTCACTCACCATTCTCGGATCCGGCTATACTGCCAAGTTTCTCCTGCCGCTCGCCCAACAACGCTACACTCATGTCTTCGCCACCAGTCGAGATCCGGATCGGCGCCTCACATACCTGAGCCTTGCTCAGCGGATACGATTCGACCTGACACAGCCCGAGACATGGCAGGCGATTCCAGCATCATCCGACGTCTTGTGGTGCTTCCCCGCAACACCGATCGAGTTGGTTCAGCAGTTCGCTGACGCCACATCTCTACGCACGCGTCGCCTGGTGGTACTCGGCAGTACCTCCGCATACGACGTCTGCGCCTCAGCCGAGTATCCTCCACCATGGATTGACGAAACAGCCCCGGTTGACCTGACAAAACCTCGTGTACAAGGTGAAGAACTATTGCGAACTTCCTATGAGGCCATCGTATTGCGAGTTGCGGGAATCTATGGTCCAGGTCGCAATCCTGTTGAGTGGATCAGAACAGGCCGAGTGAACTGCTCGCACAAATATGTCAACCTGATTCACATTGAGGATCTGGTTTCATCCTGCCTTGCAGCCCTCATGCACGCTGAGCCCGGCGGAATCTACAACATCAGCGATGGACATCCGAGAACCTGGATGGAGATCGGGACGATGGTTGAGCAACGATGGAATATTCGATCTACTGACTCTCGGGATACCGACTCACCAGGGAAACGTGTGTCAAACAAACGGATGTGCGAGTTGCTGACATTGCAGGGGATAGGTCTGCGCCATAGGGATCTATTCGAGACGCTTGAGTTGATGCAGCGAAGTTCGCTCAACGAAGCAACGCCGTCACGGTGAGGCACACGAGCAAGTTGTTCGTCGCATGGGCGACCATGCCGGGAATCAGACTTCCTGTCCGTTCATAGATCCACGCCCAGAGAAATCCGCTCCAAAACACGCTGAGGAATCCAACCGGGCTATAGCCGTGGGCCAGCGCAAAGACACTGGCGCTGATCAGGGCGGCAGGAAGAAATGCGAACCGGCGGCGCAGCATTGCAAACAACAATCCACGAAACGCCAGTTCCTCGAAGATCGGGGCGAAGATGACGTACTCGAGGACGCTCACGGCCATGACGGTCGGCCCCCCCCACACAAGATCCTGATCAAACCATTCCGTCCAGTGGTTATTCAAATTCAGAATCTCGGCGGCGCGTCCCATCACCCATTCACCCCAGAGTCCGGCTGCGACCACCGCAAGGATGGTGCACGCCAGGCGTCCAAGGTTTTCCCGCTTGATCCTTAGACCGAAGCCGTTCCGGAACGTCAGGCCGGCCGGCTTGAGCAAGTGAACATACGCGAGGGCAAGCAGCGGTAAGTTGGCCAAGGGAATGGCCAAGACATGAAACGCCTGTTCAAATGACGAGGTGGACAGCATACTTACAGTCATGATGGCCCCCAAAGCACCACCTCGGAGGATGACGGCAGCCGCAGTTCCTCCAGGCCAAGGAGGCGGAACGCCTGGTACATGGAGGCGCAGGCTGTCTTTCCGCTGTCCCCACAGTCCGACAACAAGCATGATCGACCCAATCACCAGGCACATCAATTCGAACGCGATCAACGGGCTGATCCATCGCTGAACCCGATCCTCCCCGAGCACCGCCTGCGCTTCAATCGCCTTCAGAAGATCCTGATCGCCCGCACGTCGCGCCAACCGAGCGGCAAGGTGATCATAGAACCATCCGCTCGACAACGCCTCCGCCAGCGTGGCCTGTAATGCTGCTTCGTGTGTCCGATCAAGCGTCTGGGTTCCATAGGCAGCTTCGATCAGTTGTCCGAACAGCAGTGCAGACGTACCACGGTTTTGCCAGCGTTTCGTTTCAGCGATTGCCTCCGTTTCTTGCCCGGCCTCCCCAAGTAAGATCGCCAACCGCAACTTGGAGAGAGGATCATCGGTCGTCTCAATCAGTTCCCGGTACCACTGGATAGCCTCTTCTCTGGCTTCATCATCGCGACCCATCGTCCAGTCAGCCAGCCATTGCTGCCATTCCGGCGCTCGACGAAAGCTGTCTTGCAGGGTCAGCATACGGCTGACCATCAATTCAAGCGCCCTGTCCGGCTCCTCAAATCGTTCGAGTTTTGGCAGGGTCACCGAAAACCACAGAATGGTGCCGAGCGCGGCAACGAGGATGCCGGCGCATATCCCGCTTACAACCAGAGACGATTGAGAGCTATATGGGGTGGCCGATTGCTTGGAAACAGGAGGCTGGTCACCTTGCGGAGGATCCGGCAATGGTTGGATTGAAAGGGCCTGTTCGCTCATGAGTTGCCGACTATATCATTGCCCGTCACTCAACCGAATCCCCCTCAATGTAGCTACGTCGCTTCCATCAGTGTGTTTCTCACATGGCGTTAGTCGGCATACTTGGCTATACTAACCGCGCGATTTAAGGAGCAATTTGCGATGAAAAATTTTCTCGCCCCACGACGGCTGCTTCTGGGGCCCGGCCCCAGCAACGTGCATCCGCGAGTACTCCAAGCCCTCGCAACTCCGCTTGTTGGTCACCTGGACCCGATATTCTTGAATGTGATGAACGACATTCAGGCGCTCTTGCGCCGCGTATTCTCGACGACTCATCAATTTACGATTGCCGTCTCCGGGACTGGATCAGCCGGCATGGAGGCTGCGATCGTCAACGTCGTTGAGCCGGGCGATGCCGTCGTCGTGGGCATCAACGGCGTGTTCGGAACCAGACTCGCGGCAATCGTTGAACGCTGCGGAGGGAAAGCTGTTCGAGTGGAAGTTCCGTGGGGGCAGGTGATCGAACCGGATACGATCGCCGCGGCGCTCCGGCAGTCGAGTCCGGTCAAAGCCGTTGCGCTTGTGCATGCCGAAACTTCGACGGGGGCCTGGCAGCCTCTCGATCCGATCAGCGCCCTTTGTCGTCAGTCCAATGCGCTGCTGATTGTTGACACCGTCACCTCGCTTGGCGGAATACCTGTGGAGGTCGATCGGTGGGGCATCGATGTGTGCTACAGCGCCACGCAAAAATGTCTCAGTTGCCCACCTGGCTTGGCTCCCCTGACGTTAAGTGAGCGCGCCCTTTCAGTCGTCAAGAATCGCCGATCTCCCTGTCAAAGCTGGTATTTTGATCTGTCCCTCATCGCGGATTACTGGACGGAGCACAAGCGTGCCTATCATCATACGGCGCCGATTTCGATGCTCTACGCCCTGCGGGAGGCGCTGCGTCTGGTCGAGGAAGAAGGACTGCCGGCCCGGTTCGCTCGTCATCAATTGAATAGCCGTGCGCTGCTCGCAGGACTGATGGCGCTCGGTCTCGATCCGTTGCCTCCTCCTGATCGGCGGCTGCCCACGCTGATCTGCGTCACCATTCCAGCGCATATCGATGAGGCAGCCGTCCGATCCCGGCTACTTGAATCGTTCGGCATCGAAATCGGCGGAGGCCTTGGCCCTCTCAAGGGAAAGGTCTGGAGAATCGGACTGATGGGAGAATCGTCGACGGAGGCCAACGTTCTGACTCTGCTGAACGCCATGGAGGAGATCGGTATTCGTAGCGGGTGGGTTTCGACTCCTGGCGCTGCCCTGCAAGCCGCTGCGCATATCTATAGTGAAAGCGGCACGTTGTGACGATTGCTATTCATCACGCATTCCTCATCGATGGGACAGGTGACCTGCACGATAACGCGACGGTCCTCGTGCGCGGCACCAAGATTCTGGCAGCCGGCCCAAGCAGCGAGGTCAGAATCCCCAAAGGAGCAGTCCGTATCGACGGCCGCGGCCTCTCGATCATCCCAGGACTCATCGACTGTCACGTCCATCTGTGCTTGGGCGGAGAGCCGGACGTCGTCGGCACGCTCGAATCAGAGCAACCTTCCTATACATTGTTGAAGTCAGCCACACATGCGAAGGCGACGGTCGAGGCCGGATTCACCACGGTGCGCGACGTTGGATCTCGGGATCATTCCATCTTCACGCTGAAACAGGCGATCGATTCGGGGCTTCTGTCTGGACCTCGCATCGTCGGTGCAGGACGCGCCATCTGCATGATCGGAGGCCACGCGCGGTTCATTGGTCATGAAGTGGAAGGCACTGAGCAGGTCAGGCGGGTTGTGGCTGAACAGATCGCAGCCGGTGCGGGGGTCATCAAGATCATTGCCACGGGAGGAGTACTGACGCCCGGCACCTCACCCGACGAAGCCCAAATGACGATGGAGGAATTGGCTGCAGCGGTCGATGCGGCACAGCAAGCTGGGAAAAGAGTTGCAGCCCATGCCCACGGCGCCGCCGGAATGAAGAACGCGATCCATGCCGGAGTGCGATCGATCGAACATGCCACCTTGTTGGACGACGAGTCAGGAAACCTCATGAAGCAATATGGCGTCTACATGGTCCCTACCCTGTCAGCTTTGGCTACGACGGCGGCCTGCCGGCCGGGCTGCGGCATCCCGGAAAGTGCATTGGCAAAATCAAAATCCATGACCAAGCGCCACCAGGCTAGTTTCAAAGCCGCCCATCAGAGCGGCGTTTTCATCGCAATGGGCACCGATGCTGGAACCCCCTTCAACTATCACGGAGAAAATGCGCAGGAACTCGAGCGTATGGTCGCTTTCGGCATGACGCCAATGGAGGCCATTGTTGCCTCAACCGCCACGGCAGCCCAACTCATCGGGATTCAGGATTCAGTCGGAACTCTGACCAAAGGAATGGAAGCGGATCTCGTGATCCTGAAAGGAAACCCACTCAGAGGGATCGAGATGCTACGCGACCGGGACAAGATTGTAGGCGTGATGAAAGCCGGCAAGTTTGTGTCAGGACCGCTGGCAAAGTAAAATTATCCTTCAATCGTCAAGTCATGGCACAAAGCCCACATATAAGTTCGTTTCCGGATCCCATTCCACGTACGCGGTAAACGTCCTCATGCAGCACCTCCCTCACAGCGCTCATGCCTCTACCGACTTGACTACGATAGCAGATCACATCGGAATAGTGGAGAGGAGAGGGAAGTTTGACCCTTGAGCGGCACTAGCGTCTCTCGTAGAACAGCTCCAGCGCCGACGCGATGCCGTGCACGCGGCCGTTACGAAAAGCCGTTTCGAGACGATTCCGCAGCGCGCGAATCCCTCCCTCATCGCCGCGCTTCGTTACGCCCTGCGACACCATCATCTCCACCGCCACTTCAACCAGACGTTGTTTTCGTTCGTCCATTTCATCTGTCACGAAGTCACCCACAATGGCCGACGCGCGCGCGGCAACCACGTGCTCCAGAAATGAATCGTAGCCCTGCTCAGCCACCACCTGTTCTCGGACGAGAGCCAGCTCCGCCTTCACCCGTTGCACATCTTTCATCAAGATCGCGAATAATTCTTTTCTGCCTTCATCGAAGAGCTTCCGCTCCATTTCATCGAGAATAACGCCGGGATCGACTGTTTCAGCGCGCGGCTCAGCTCCCCAGAACAACCGGTCGTAGGTTTTGCGTTTTTCAGGATCACCGACGATCTCATACGCGACATTGATCTCTCTGATCCGCTCGTCTGCATCCTTCTTATGAGGATTCCGGTCGGGATGGTGCTCAAAGACCAGCTTGCGATAGGCTTTCTTAATCTCTTCGTCGGACGCCTCTCGCGAGACGCCGAGTATCTCGTAATAATTCATCCGTGCCATGCGAAGGACTATAGCATGAGGTCTTACCGGTTTCATCTCACCGACACGCTGCTCGTTGGTTGACTTAATTACTGCCACGTAATAGCCTATTGCTACCAAATATTCGTGTGGAAGCTGTACTGTTGCTGATCATGAAGATGTGTCTATTCGCCTCATGACCGTACCTCATCCAATTTCACTCGCGAAGACATGCCCACGCGGGCTCTTGGAGATTCTGCGAAAAGCCGGTTTTACTTTTGATGCCGTCAAAGCACGGCTCGGTACGGAATACCGCATGTATATGCCTGAAGGGAGCGGTATAGCCGGGAGATTTCGAGCCTTGGTTCAGTCTGCGGGCATGGGGGCTGATATCGGAGCTCGAATGTTGTCTGCCAACCGTTTAGGGGTGCTCGGCGCCATCTCAAACTCTTTCATAAGAAGAGGCCCGAAAGATCGATTGGACCTGCTGATTTGGTTATTTTTGTTGAATGAGCCCGTACAAACGACGACCCTCAAGTGCCTTTTCTCGGACGGCGATCTCAATGCCCTTGCGGCGATGAACTTGATTCGTTTGGACAGGGACGTGGCCGTATGTGACCTCGCGATTTTCGAATGTGCGGGCCTCTTTTTTGCGACCGACGCGCGGGTAAAACGTCCGTCCGGAGTGAACGACGTCATGCCCTTGCATCCGGATTCCTTCGATCTCGTCGGTTCGGTGTCACGAAAGCCGGTGGAGTCGACCTTGGACCTTTGCACTGGCTCAGGTGTACATGCCCTTGTCGCCGCGCGCCATTCGAAACACGTCGTCGCGACGGACATCAACCCTCGCGCGCTACACTTCGCGGAGTTCAACGCTTGGTTAAACGGCATTACGAACATCGAGTTCCAGCAGGGCGATCTCTTCCGCGCCGTAGAAGACTCCGCCTTCGACCTTATTCTTTCAAATCCACCGTACATACCTGATACCGACTCCTCCCCAGGCGATAACCGGTCCTGTGGTGGCCAACACGGCGACGTGTTGTGGTCACGGATTCTCCAAGGTCTCGACAAGCATCTGCGCCCGGGGGGGCTCTGCCAGATGATTCACATGATCGTTCAGTTCGGCGATGAACGCCCAGAAGATAAAATTCGGGCTTTACTTGGTCCGCTTACCGACTCCTGCAACATCATTCTTTGCTCCAATACCATCGCCTATCGCAATAAGGAAATCGAGTCCGCTACGCTTGTCCATTATGGTGTGGTCACCATCAAACGAAGTGTGAACCCTGGAGGAACATTCTCCATCCGCGCCCCTTTTCATCCGCCGTTGGCCTTTGATATATCAACCCTTCTATCGACTCTTGAGCATACGTCTCTTCCTGAGGAGCGAATACTCATCGGGCAATCTCACTTTGAGCGGTCAGAGAGAAACAAGATCCTCAGTGGCGCCGGAGCGAGAATGAGGATCGTCAATTTTTTGGCGTACTGCTGCATAATCGTACGGCGGGCGCTGCCTGTTCGCAGCTACGTTCGGAGTGCATGGCGCTTTTTTGGTTCACTGCATCAGGTCTTGTAATCCGTTGCCGATGACGAATCGATCCTGGCGATCCGGCGTCACGCCTTATCAGTGGCTCGTCCTTTTCGTGGCCTGGCTGGGCTGGGTCTTCGATGCGATGGACGCGACGATTTATGCGATCGTTCTCCATCCGGCGCTCCACGATCTGTTGCATGGCGCGACCGGCGGCCCACCCACTACAGAGCAGATCGGTTGGTATGGCGGGATCATCTTTTCCATCTTCCTCATCGGCTGGGCCATCGGCGGAATTACGTTTGGGGTCATGGCCGATCGATTTGGACGCACGAAAGTCCTGATCGCCACAATCATCATCTACGCCGTCTTCACCGGCGCCGCTGCCTTGGCGGAAACCTGGTGGCACCTTGCAATAGCCAGATTTCTCACCGCGCTCGGCATCGGCGGGGAATGGGCGGCAGGCGCTGCAATTGTGGCTGAGACATGGCCGGAAGAGAAGCGAGCCAAAGCGGCGGGGATTCTCCAATCGGCTTGGGCCGTCGGGTTCTTTTTGGCCGCCACAATGAATTTAACGTTGAGAGATGTCTATGGTTGGCGAGGATTGTTCGTCATCGGTATTCTTCCCGCGTTTGTTGCGCTTCTCGTTCGCTGGTGGGTCAAGGAGCCGGAACGCTGGACCCACGCACACGAACGGCAAGCTGTTCCTCTGACAGCCATCTTTCATGGTGATTTGAGACGAGCGACGTTGGTCGGTTCTGCCTTGGCGTTTGTCGCGGTGTTCGGTCTCTGGGGAGCGACGAATTGGGCGCCGACCCTGATCCGAGAGTTGCCGGACTTGAAGGGGCAAGATCCGGCGATGCTGACCAAGTATGTCAGCTACGCCATCATGGCGTTGAACGCTGGGGCGACCTTCGGCTATCTCGGCTTCGGCCCCCTCGCCGACCGGTTCGGCAGACGACCGGTATTTGCCTTCATGTGCCTCGGAAGCCTCATCATGTTGCCAGTCACCTACTTGATGCCTTCGAGTTATATGGGCGTTCTAATGCTCCTGCCGATCCTTGGGTTTTTTAATAACGGAATTTTCAGCGGATTTCCGATCTACCTTCCAGAGCTGTACCCCACACAGTTACGGGCGACCGGAGCAGGCTTTTGCTTCAACGCGGGTCGCGTGCTGGCCTCGACCTCCCCATTCTTAACTGGCTGGCTCGTCACGACTCTTGGCTCCTTCAGCCGGGCTGCGAGCACCGTCGCGCTGGTCTATCTACTCGGACTTATTGTGCTTTTGTTCGCTCCAGAAACGAAGGGCCGTCGCTTACCGGACTAGCCCTTGACTTGTGGTTGTCCAGGCTTATCTTGTGGCCATGGATACAACAAGTACCTCACGAGTGCTCACTCACGATGAACGAAAAGCCGCTGAAGCGGCTTTCTCACGTCGACCGTTTAATCCCGTCTGGTCTGAATCCGCCAAGAGGGTGTATGAAGGCCTCATCCATGCGCTTCCCGCTCTGCCGGACGAGCCCGTTGTCATACCCGATCAGAACGCCGCAAGCAATGAATTGCCTACTGAAACGGCTCCTACGTTACCGACGACAGAAGAACCGAAACTCGAAGGCTCGACTGATCCGGCTAAAGCACTCGAAACACGGGCCGACATTCCAGCCAACCAATTGATCACGAATCGCCAACAGGCGATTCAAGCCGGATTCCTGATCGATGTGTCGACGGATGCGCAAAAACTCGGACTGACCTTCCCTGTCACGGTGACGAAGCCTCTCTGGGAAGTCGGGATCGCCCCTGGTGAGTCGATGTCGGATGAGGAGAAGGCTGAACGGTTGCGGGATGTGTTGATGGCGTTTCGACTTCGCATTGCCGGCCAGGCCACGCTCTCGCCGCTGATCGACTTTCCGGCCATGTTGGCCATGCCGCCAGGCGGTGTGCCGCAACCGGTGCCGTTGTTCGCGTTGATTCAACCGGACGAACAAAATCACGCGGCGGTCACCCTCCTGCTGCCCAATGAAGTCTCCACGACGATCATTCCGATGAACTGATCCGTCTCAGGTTCTCTTCAACTTCACAGAGTCAAATCCAACTGCGAGGACACCGTTGTCCCCTCCGCTCATGCAACTGTTTTCATTCCGCACCTCTCTTTGCCAAGCCACGATAGATACGGTATGATGTTCGACAAAAGGCTGATGTTATGACAAAGACTGTAAAAGGAAAAATTCACGGAACCACGATCGAACTTGAGGAACCCGTTCTTCTTCCAGACGGAACGGAGATCGAGATCCAGATTCGTGTCGATCGGCTCTCCCACCTGGAACAGGCCTTTGGCGGCTGGCGCGATGATCCAGAACTGGATCAAGCCCTCGATCAAATCGATCGCGATCGGCACGAAACCCGTATCTCGCTCCCCTAAACTGTGTCCTACCATCTCGATACCAAGGTGTGTGTGGCGGCGCTGAAAGGCGTCGTGACCCTTCAAGGATTCGAACAATGGTTTCTGACACATTTTTTCTCTTTTTCTTCCCACGGTTCTTGACCTGAGTTGAGAAAGTTGGGCGAAAGAGCATACGATAGAGATACGTCTTCTTCTGATTTTCGGGAGGATGATCATCAAGAACGTGCCGAGCTCTGAAGGAGGGTACGATGCGCCAGACCATCAAAGCACGGTATCATGATGGGGTCTTGCAGCCCCTTGAACCATTGATTCTTGCAGACGACGCGGAAGTGCAGCTCACGGTTGAAACGGAGAGTACAGTGAACGTCGACGACATTCTGCAACGGGCGGCGCGCGTCTATCAAGGCCTTACTCCTGACGAAGTCACACAAGTGGAAGCCATCGCGCTAAACCGGCAAGAGTTCTTCCGTGAGCCTGCCGCCTGATGCCTCAACCTCTCGTCCTCCTCGACACTGATATTCTGTCCGAACTCTTGAAACAACATCCGTTGGTCGTCCAGAGAGCCCGAAGCTATTTGCTCGAGCACCCACAGCTCGCCTTTTCGATCATCACGCGGTATGAACTCTTGCGTGGACTGAAGGCGAAAGATGCCCATGCTCAAGAAGCGGCGTTTAACCTCTTATGCCAAGGCAGCCTCATACTACCCCTCACCGACCGGATCATCGAGCGAGCCGCCACACTGTACGGAGAACTGTATCGCCAAGGGACGCTGCTCCCTGACGCCGACCTTCTCATCGCAGCTACCGCGCTCGATGCGCAACGCACCCTCGTCACAAACAACCTCGCACACTTTCAGCGTATTCCACAACTGACGATTGAAACTTGGAAACGGTAAACGCAGATCAAGTTCGAATCGGCAAGTACGTCAATGCTCATGCCAGACCCCATTTTCATGCAACGAAAACCGTTGAAAAAGATCCAGCCGTTGGAGTAGCCCGATGCATTTTCGTCTGATTGAGGCGCGGCAAATTCAGGGCTTTGTGCTGTGGCTCAAGTTTAGCGACGGGGTCGAAGGTGAAATCGATCTCCGAGACGAACTGGACGGCCCCGTCTTTGAGCCATTAAAGAATGTCGACGTGTTCAAGCAGTTTCGCATCGATCCCGCTCTGGTGTGGCCCAACGGAGCCGATTTTGCGACGGAGTTTCTGCATGACAATGTCCGGGGCCCGCCTAACCTCCCCCCTGCTCTCGCTCAGGCAAGTAATCTCATCCTCCATGCCCATTCCTCGCGGCCAAGTCGCTATGGGACGCAACGATCTCTTCATGTGTGTGAGGCTCACCTCGCTCCCAGAAATTCTAACAATGGTTCCTGACCTCTTTTTATTTACCTTCGACCAATTCACAGCACCCCGAGCGTGCCGGCGTGGCTGTCGCACGGTCATAGAGCGACTTACTACGCACCCAATCTGTGGCCTCAGGGAATCGAACATGATTACGCACTCGCCCCACAAAGATCCAGCCGATCCGGTCGACTTCTCGAAACCAGGGTGCGCGAAAGCCTGCGTCTGTCACCACAATCGGCGTGATGCCAGGTGGCACCAGTCGGTGGAGCGTGCGCAAGAAGGCACGATGGACCTGCGGATTCGTGAGCCGCTTCAGCGGGTGCACTTCTTCATACAGGATCAGGGCGCGACCGCCAACCGGCAACGCGGCGCGCAACAGTTGCCACCGTCGATCCGCCGTCAGGTCCGACCAGTCGGCCACGATCACTGGTTGCGTCTGCCTGCCTAGAATCCAGTGGATCAACGCTGCCTGAATCTGCTCGCGTTCGCCCTGTATCTGGCCATTGCTCAGCAGCCGGTCCATCCGTTTAATCGCATGCTTGACCGTCGTCATGCTCCACACGGCACGCCCTAAGCCAGTGACCGTCAGCCGTGTGGCATGAATCGACACACAGGGGGTCTTCAGATAGCGCCGGATCATCGTGACTGCTTGCATCGCGTTGTCCCTCCCTAGATTGTGGTGCCTAAGGAGGAAGAGTACATACCAGTATCGCGCTCGCGTGCCGAGTATTTTTCGTGTAACCCCATCAATGTATAGCCATTTTTGTGGGGAGCCTTCAGAAGAGCAATCGTACGAAGTCGAAAGTGCGGGCCAAAGTCCGGTACCGGAGGCTGGCGAAGAACACCCACTGGCTCCAGATCAGCTGCGGCTTGGCGAACCTGTACGTGGCGTGGTGCGGACTCTTGGCGGGAGCCGCGTGAACAGGTGTGTAAAGGAAGGCATGGGCGGCCCGGTGGTGAGCGAATCCCGAGAATGTGGCTCCTGGATCACTGGATTTCAAACTGAGTACACGAATCGATTTGCCTGGAAACAGAATTCTTCGTGCAAAGGTGAATTACTCAGTAGTCAGCAATTAAGACAATACCGACGCCAATGAAACCCGCATGGAACAAATGATTCAAACTTTACCAGTACCCGCATGGCTGATGGGGATTGGCGCGGCCACTCTGATCGGTATAATATGTGAATGACCACAGATCGAAAGGAGGAACGGTATGACGGAACTCATTGAACACAATCAGGAGCTGCGGATGGTCATGCAGGCTAGTAGTCGAGCGCACAGGCTGGCCGCGTTGGCGATCGGGCTCGCCTGCCTCTTTGCCGGAGCCCTCGTGATGCAACTCGTGCAGCCCTCGCCGCCGATTGTCCAGCGGCTGGCTCCGGCAGCGAACGGCGAGACGGCAGCGGATGAGCGGGTTATCCAAACACAAGAGCAGATCAATCACTCACTGACGCGGATCATTGCGTTGCTACAACAACAGCGGGAGCAGATGCAGCAGAGCACAGACCGATTGACCGCGCATATCCACGCCTTGGAACGACAAGCGCCGGTCTCGCGGGACATCATCGCGCAGGTGCGAGATGTGGCCCAGACGGATGTCGGGTTGATCGCCGAAGCGCAAGAGGTCCTCGGCGTGAAAGTGCGGTTACGGCCATGAGGATACTAATCACCTGTGTGGTAATCTTGATGGCCTCACCGGCCTACGCCGCTTCCGAGGTCTGCGTAGATCGCGATGAATTCGTGGCCATGATGGCTCGGGTCAAAAGCCTGCAAGCGGAACATCAGCATCGAGGCGAGTTGATCAAGGTCCTGAAGGAAAAAGACGCAAAAATGAAGGGATTATCAGAGAAATCAAACGAGGAGATCAAGGCGCTTGAGGAACTGTCTGAGGCCCAGGCCAAGGCGATTGAGCAATATGGATTGCTCGAAAAGAAGCTCAAAGAAGAAATCGCGATGCTCGAAGAAAGCGAACGATCTTCATGGGTAAAAGAGGCCGCCATTGTTGCGGCCTCGGTGGCGGTGGGCGTTATGCTGCGTAATCCTCTGGCTGCACGGTGGGCGGCGTTGAAGATGGGGAAATTCGCAACCCGCACGAGCGAGGCGGTTCGTCCGTGACGCGCATCGGTCACTCCAGCGCCTGTCTCGGGTCGCGTCGGCTGTCTCCCTGGCCGACGGCATGCAGAATCGTTGGGTGGCGTCGGCGAGCGCATGCACGGAGATGATTGTCGGCGAGCCCATCAACTCGGCCCCCCTCCTTCACGTTGGTCGCAATATCACTGACATCGAGTCGATCAGGGCACCAGTGGCCGTTTTGCACATCACTGATTGGGTAGAAAATATTTTAGGTAATTAGGGCGTTTCGTAACCATAAGGTCTCCAGCTTACCTCATGGTTACGAAACGCCCTAATTACCATATTTTATTCACATCGATAATGTGGCCTTGTGCGCACCATGGCCGCTGCTCAGACTCACCTCACACGTCCACTCACCCTAAAGCAGGAACTCTTCGTCATTGAATATGCGAAAGATTTCAACGCGACTCGGGCGGCGCTTCGAGCAGGCTATAGAGGCGGCTCGATCACGCGAGGAAAAAGGTGGGGTCGCCCATTAAAAGGCTCCGGTCAAGTGGGCACACATCTCCTCTGGTTCTGAGCGTTCTCCTGTACCCCGACGACGTCCCCTCACGATCGCCAGCCACTCCTGTTCACTGCATCCGAGTTTTCTCTGGTTGCGGTGTCGACTTCGTACCCTGAGTCGCACCAGTCACCCATCAGGATCAAGGCGAAGAGACGAAGGCGCTCCCGCCCCTGGCCAATGATCCCGGATTTCGCAGTTGATCGGTTTTGATGTAGAGTAGGCGACCAAATTCCCTTGGAGGCACAGGAGGTTTGGCATGTCCACCCGTCAGTCCCCCGCGTCACCGCTCTACCCCAAGATCCGCTTCGCGTTTACTGATCATCCGATCACGGTGTGGGCGGGCGCGATCTTGCTGCGCCTGTACTTCGAAGTGATCGGGCTACGCACGGCGCTGGTTCCGGTGCTCACTCCCTTCGCGAAGACCTCCAACAATCAGATTCCGGCCGTGGACGTGCTGCTGGCCTGGTGGTATGGGCTCGCCTTGAGCGCCGAACGCTTTGAGCACTTCACCCGCTATCGCCGTGACCCACTGTTCCCGCGGCTGCTGGGGCTTCCCCGGTTCCCGTCACCCGATACGCTACGGCGGTTCTTTCAGTGTCTACGAGGTTAAGGGCAGGCTTTTATATCTTGACTATCATGAAGGAACAAGTTGCCACCACGCCCCTTGCCTCCGCGTTTTGTCTCACACCTCCCGGATCAACGTCCGGTCTGGTATGACTTCCCTTGTTTCGTCGCCATCAGTCGCAACGCAACCAAACAGACGTGGTGACAGGCGGAAGGCAATAAATGCTTGGCCAGCCTGCGCCAAGCCGACCACCTCAACATGCGTCTCAGTCGTTCGTCCGAACGCTCGGGTATATCCGAGAAGTCAATTCATGAATTGGGAATATGCATCATGCTCATTGCCACCGACTTACGCGTGGCCTCCCGCTTTCGTTTCATGGTGAGAGACTCACCCAGCGGACTTGGCCTTTGACGAGCATCGGCAACACGCTTTGTAGTTTCGGTGCCAACAGTCGAAGGTCCTGTAAACGGTTGGTTGGAGCCTGGAGCACGATCACGGCTATGGTGAACTGCGAAAGGTTCTGCTGGAAGGAGAGATTCCGGTCAACGGTCACGAACACATCGAACTGTTCCTGAGCGAGTGTCAGCAGTTCACCGTTCTTGATGCCCGCCCATCCCGCTTGCGAGACGGTCACAACCTCATGTCTCGTGATCTCCTTGGCAAACCGGCGGTCAACGCACTCGTCCAGTAGAATTTTCACGAGGCGACTGGGAGCATCCGCGCTTTGGCTTCTTTAAGAAAGGCGATCACTTGCTCCCGCGTGACAGTGGGAAAACCTTCCAAGAAGTCGTCGATCGTCTCGCCGCCTTCCAGGTATTCAATCAGCGTTTGTACCGGCACACGTGTTCCTGCGAATACTGGAGTCCCGCCGAGCACTTCGGGTGATGTAGTGATGAGCGGGCGCATGGGAGCCGACATCGCTGTCTCCTTCGTTGTGTCCCGCGATTCTATGCCAGCCCTCTGAACAAAGCAATTTCAAGGGGACCTTGGAGCAAGAATGGGCACTGTCCTCACGCACCAGTTATCCCGGATTTCGCAGTTGATCCCTTTCCTTCTGGTCATTCCCGCGTGTTTCAAGCGGGAATCCAGGAAATCCTGAACGACTGGATGCCCGCCTCCGCGGGCATGACCCCACCACAGTGAGACCGCGTCATTGTCCCATCTTTCGAAAGTGTCTGATCGTTCGTCCACGATCACATCCGTTCAACTGCGTAATCCAGGATTATTCACGGTCTCTGCCCTGCCACCATGAGCAGGTTGCTGACAGAATCTCGGATGAACTCCATCAGTGGTCCTGGATAGACTCCTAGCAACAGAATTATCGAGGCGACGAGCCCCAGAGAGAAGACGGCTGTCCAGCCTGCAGCCTCGGTCGACTGCACGGCCGGCCCTTGAGGAATGGTTGCCGGCGCCGGCGCTTCGTCGAAGAGCGTCACGATCAATCGAAGATAATAGTACAGGCTGATGACGCTGTTCCCAATCAGAGCCAACACGAGCCACCACAGGCCGGCGTCAACACCGGCTGCAATCGCATAAAACTTCCCGATGAATCCCGCCGTCACCGGGATACCAGCCAACGACAACAGGCTCAGTGTCAACATGGCGGCGAGCCAGGGACGAGTCCAAAACAATCCACGATAGTCCTCGAAACGTTCTGCGTCTCCTCGCTCGCTTGAGTACACCGTCACCACACCAAAGGCGCCTAACGTCATGGCGCAATAGACGATCACATAGAAGGTGACGGCTTCGGCGGCTGCAGCGCCACCGGCTAGCAGGGCCACGAGCAGATACCCGAAGTGCGCAATCGATGAATAGGCCAAGAGCCGTTTAACGTTCTGCTGGAACAGCGCGAGCACGTTCCCTGTAACCATTGAAGAAACGGCGAGGAGGCTGAACAGATGTGCAAGGGCGTCGATTTTCAAAGCCCCTACATCGGTCGCGAAGCGAAGCAGCAGCGCGATGACGGCTCCCTTGGACACCGTCGCAATGTACGCCGTAATGGGAGTCGGGGCTCCCTGGTAGACATCCGGAATCCACATATGAAACGGCGCCAAGCCGAGCTTTAATGCGATGCCGACAAGGACCAGGACAAAGCCTCCCAGCCAGAGCCCTGGAACTGTCTGCGCCTTTTCCACCACCATACCCACGCCGCGAAAGGTCATGGAGCCGCTCTCGAAATAGAGAAGGGCCATCCCGAACAGCAGGAAGGCTGAAGCGGAGATGGAGATCAGAAGGTATTTCACAGCTGCTTCCAGCGGGTGGCGTCTGGCCCGTAAATACCCGATCAAACTGCACAGGGACACACCGAGCACTTCGAGTCCGAGGAAAAAAGACACGAAGTGCGCAGAAGCGGTAAGAACCAGTCCGCCAAGGGTGGCGAGTAAGAGGAGTAGGTAGTATTCTTCCACTCCTTCCTGCTCACTAAAATGAAATTTCAAATATCGGTACGACAGTGAGATGACGACCATCGTCGCGCTCAGCAAGAGACCCATGTATAACAAGGCATATTCATCCACGATCAGCAACGCCGTTACGGTTCGCGGTGTCGAGGTCGATGCCCAGGGTAGGGTTGCAAGGGTGAGCAGGCACGACACGAACGATACGAGGGCGATCGTCGCATGGTGTCGCCTGACGGCGAGTACAAGCATCGTCACAATGGAGAACGCGCCGAGATCGAGAATGGGTGAAAGGGCGATGAAATCTTGTAGCGTCACGGCGCACTCACGTGAGAGGTGAAGCTATTGGACGAGGGCAAGAATTTCACTGGCGGGCGAGTCAGATGGGATGATGGCGGCGCCAGCCGTACGAGCGTTCCCATGACCGGCATCGTGGTGCTCAACACAGGCCTCGGATAGAGCCCAAGCAATACTTGTAATGCTGCAATGAGCAGCAATGTTCCGAACGCACTATTCGAAAGGTCTGCTTCAATACGGATTTCATGTTGCCGGCCAAAGAATGCGCGTTGCATCATGGCAAGGGAATAAATCACGGCCATGACCATCCCGATCGACGCCAGGATGGTCAAGAACGGCTGTGAAGCAAAGGATCCGAACAGAACGAGAAATTCGCCGATGAAATTTGCCAAGCCCGGCAGACCGAGAGAAGCAAGCGCAAAGAACATCGCCATCGACGCGACACGTGGAACCGCTCCCCACAATCCTCCCATCTGTCGCATGTCTCTCGTATGAAGACGCTCTTGCAACGCGCCTGCCAACATGAAGAGGGCGCCGATGCTCAGTCCATGCGCCACCAGTTGCATCACCGCTCCTTGCAGCGCCAATTCCGTCCCAGCGAAGGCGCCGAGCAGGAAGAAGCCCATGTGACTGATGCTGCTGTAAGCCACCAGTCGTTTGATATCCGTTTGGGCACAGGCCAAGACAGCCCCGTAGAGGATGCTTATCACACCGAGTCCCATTGCGATGGGGGCGAACTCACTGATCGCGTCTGGGAACAACGGGATCGTGAAACGGAGCAATCCATAGGCGCCGGTTTTCGCTAACAACCCGGCGAGGATGACACTCGCGCCGGTTGGAGCTGCTGTGTAGGTGTCGGGCAGCCACGCATGAAAGGGCGGAGCCGGCAGCTTCACCGCGAAGCCGATGAAGAAAGCCAGCATCAGCCACCAGCCCATCTCGTTTTTCAGCGCCAGTCCCATAAGATCGGCGTAGTCGAAACTGGGTCTTCCAGACACTTGTTGATGAAGTAACGCCAGGGCGATGATCCCGACGAGGAGAAGCAGGCTGCCAGCTTGAGTAAACAAGAAGAACTTGAACGAGGCGTGCCGGCGCTGCTCATGTCCCCAGACGGCGATCAGGAGATACATGGGTACCAGCATGACTTCCCAAAAGAAAAAAAACAGAAACAGATCGATCGCCAGAAACACCCCGATAACCCCACCCAAGGCCAGCAGTACGTTACAGTGAAAGAATCCAACCCGAACTTGGATTTCTGTCCAGGAAGCGGCGATGGCGATGAGACCGAGGAAGGCCGTCAAGAGGATGAGCACCAAGCTGAGACCATCGAGGCCGAGATGCAGACTGATACCCCACAGAGGAATCCAGCTGGTGTGACTTTCCAAGAGCCATGAACCGTGGCCTGAGTTCTGGAACCGGTGGCCTTGGCTCCATAGCAGAAAGGCCAGGAGCAGATCGATGGACAAAGCGCCGATCGCGATCCAGCGAGCGGCGTGGCGGGACCACTGCTGCCCCATCCAGGCGAGGGGCGCGGCCAGCAGGGGGATGAGTATGAGCAGCCAGAGGACCATACGATTTACATCGCAAAAAGACCGAGTAACACAAGCGCGCCGACAGCAACGGTTGCGGCATACCAGCGGACGTGACCCGTTTGAGTTCGACTCAACCACACATGGAAGGATTCAGCTGCAACACCCAGTGATTCGTAACCCCGGTCAAGGAGCTCACCTGATTCACGGGTAAGATGGAGCCAGGGCCGTACGAGCACTCCGTCATACATTCGATCAAAGCCCCACCCTCCTTGCCAAAATGCCGCCAGAGTACGACCCAATGATGTTCCTGCGAGTCGATCGGCTACACTGGCTCGTGGAAGGAACAGGACTGCAGCCAGCCCCATCCCGAGCAGCGCCGAGCATGTGACGGCAATCTGTACAAGGGCCTCAACCGACTCATCCATCCCTGGTATTGTCTCGATCGGCGGCAGGACATGCGACAGGTACTGACTAAATAGAGACAGATCACCAAGCGTGCGGGGTAGCTCGAGAAAGCCGACTGTGACGGCGAAGAACGCCAGCACCACAAGAGGAACCAGCATCGCGACACCGGGTGTTCCGTTCGGTGACGTGCGGACCTCTCCAAAAAAGACCCGAAAGATCAACCGGAAACTGTAGAGTCCGGTGAGCAGCGTCCCGAGTAACGCGCCGAACCAGATCCAACGATGACTCAAGGGTGAGGACCAGGCAGACCACAAGATCCAGTCCTTGCTGTAAAACCCGGATGTAATGAAGGGGACGCCGGACATCGCGGCGGCCCCGATAAGAAATGTCCAAAACGTCAACGGCAGCTGACGCCGGAGGCCGCCCATCCGGAAAATGTCCTGCTCATGTCCGAGGCTGTGGATGACGGATCCAGCCGCTAAGAAGAGCAATGCCTTGAAACAGGAATGGGTCAGAAAATGAAAAAGAGCGGCAGACCAGGCTCCGACGCCGAGCGCAAGAAACATATATCCGATTTGGCTCATCGTCGAATAGGCGAGCACCCTTTTGATGTCGCGTTGAACCAGCGCGCTGCAAGCAGCGAGCAGCAAGGTCAACAGGCCGATCACCGCAACGGCCTCCAGCACCGTCGGCGCGAGCGCAAAGAGTTGATGCATGCGAGCGATGAGGTAGACACCAGCCGTCACCATCGTGGCCGCATGGATGAGCGCGCTAACCGGAGTGGGACCGGCCATCGCGTCCGGCAACCAAACTTGAAGCGGCAGTTGCGCCGACTTTCCGACCGCCCCGGCCAACAATAGAACGGCCACGATCACGGCGACGTTCGAACCCACCGGCCACGCATCAGCGGCCAACGTCTGGACCTGTTGTATCGACAAGCTCTTCAGTTGAGTAAAGAGGATGAATAAGCCGACGGCAAAAGCCGTGTCTCCGATGCGAGTCACGATAAAGGCCTTCTGCGCGGCGGCGCCGTATTCCGGTTCGCGATACCAAAAACCGATCAAGAGGTAGCTGCACAGCCCCACACCTTCCCAGCCGAGGTAGAGCAGAAGCAGATTGTCTGCCAGCACCAGCGTCAACATGGCTGTCACGAACAGATTCATATAGGCGAAAAACCGCGCGTACCCATCGTCGCCGGACATGTATTCGACCGAGTACAGATGGATCAAAAAACCAATACCAGTGACAACCGCCACCATAAGGAGTGACAGGGCGTCCAGGTACCAGGAGACTCCGACGGTCATTCCGGATGTGTCGATCCAAGTCCACAGCGTTTGATGGTAGGAAGTGCGATCGGGAAAGACTCGGAGGAAATCTGCGCCGACGAGTGCGGTGATGAGGGCCGCCGTGCCAATCGAACCGCAGCCGACCCACGCGATCTGTCGACGAGAAAAACGCCCTCCGAACAGGGCTAACACCAGAAAGCCTGCGAGCGGTAGGGTTGGGATAAGTGAAAGCAGGCGAAGCATAGTGTTTGGTATTGTTGTCAGCCTTTCATTTCGTTGAATGCATCCGCGTCCAATGTCTGGAACCGGTACGACAGCTGGAGCACGATACCGAGTGCTACGGAGACCTCAGCCGCCGCCAGCGTGAGGATAAACAAGAACATGATCTCGCCGTCTGCCTGTCCCCAGCGAGACCCCCCGGCAATGAACGCCAGACTTGCCGCGTTCAGCATGATTTCGAGCGACAGCAGCATGTAGAGAATGTTCCGTCGGCTCAAGAGGCCGACCAATCCGAGGCAAAAGAGCATGATGGCCAGCACCAGCGCATGCGTCGTGAGCATCAACGAGACTCCTTCGACACACGACGGCCCAAGTGATAGGCGCCGATCAGACCGGGAAGCAACAGCATCGAAGCTAATTCCACCCCGATGACATAGGGCCCATAGAGGGCGATGGATAAGCCTTTCTCACGGGTTTCCATGAAGTCGATCGGCAGATGATCCCCGGCGGCAATGAGATATCCCACCTCACCAAGCAACACCAGAGCCAGCACACTTGGCCCCACCCATGTTCCCGGTGTGAGCCAACTCTTTTCCTGCTCGACAGCGAGCGGCCCTAAGAGCATCACGACAAAAATGAAAAGCACCATAATGGCGCCGCCGTAAATAATGATCTCCAGCGCTGCGGCAAACTGCGCGCCGAGCAAATAGAAGATCAGAGCCAGCGCGATCAGCGCCACGACCAGATAGAGCAGCGCGTGGACGGCATGCACATGGGTGATGACACGCACAGTCGCCACCAGAGTGACAGCGGCAGCGATATAGAACAGAACTTCCATAGTCTCACATCAATGCCGGGTGCTGAGTGCTGAGTTTTCAGAACCGTGACGGTTCCTGCTCAGCACTCAGCACTTCTTCATGGCATCAAACTCCTCACATCCACCGGTGGGAGTTCGTATTCAGCTTGGCCCTTGTCTTTATCCAGAACCTTCACGCCGGCGACTCGATAAAAGTTATAGCCGTGATACTTGCCGGTGCCGCTGATTAAGAGATCTTCTTTCTCGTAGACCATGTTTCGGCGTGCATACTCGCTCTGTTCAAAATCCGGAACGAGCTGGATTGCATAGGTGGGACAGGCATCTTCACAATATCCGCAATAGATGCAGCGCGAGAAATTGATCCGAAAGAATTCCGGATAGCGGCGCTCATGAGCGGTCGGGTCTTCAGTGGCCTGTAGCGCGATGCAATCAACGGGACAAGCCACTGCGCAGAGATAGCAGGCGACGCAACGTTCTTCTCCGTCGGGATCTCGGGTCAGTACGATCCGCCCTCGCCAGCGTGGGGGCAAATAGGGTCGTTCTTCCGGATACTGAACCGTAACAGGCTTCGTAAATGTCCGTTTGAAGACGATCCATAACCCCAAAACCAGATCACGTATATATTTCCAAGTTTTCATCATGAGTAAGGCCGTTCTGAGCGCCTGACGCCACACTCGCACCGTTTATGGCCCACACGTACTGCTACACATTGATCCTCCTTCATCCGGCTTTCCAAAGAACCACGCCTCCTGTCACAAGGAGATTGATCAATGCGAGCGGCATCACCACCTTCCAGCCGAACGACAACAGTTGATCAAAGCGTACCCGGGGCCAGGTCGCTCGAATGAGGAAGATCAGGACAATGAAGATCGAAGTCTTCAAGAAAAACCACACCACCGGCGGCAGCCACGGTCCGAGCCAGCCGCCGAAGAAGAGGATCACGATCATCGCCGAGAGTAAGATGACGCTGAGGTATTCGCCGACAAAAAACATCCCGAATTTCATCCCGCTGTACTCCGCGTGGTAGCCGGCGACCAGCTCTGCTTCCGCTTCCGGCATGTCGAACGGCGTGCGATGCGCTTCAGCCAGTCCGGCCATAAAGAAACCTAGAAAACCTAGAAATTGCGGAACAACAAACCAAAGATGCCGTTGTGCTTCCACAATCTCGCTGAGGTTGAACGACCCTGCCAGGAGCACAGCTCCCATCACTGACAGCCCCATAAACACTTCATAGCTCAACAGTTGCGCGATGGCCCGAAGACTGCCGAGAAACGCGAACTTGCTGTTGGATGCCCACCCTCCGATGATCACGCTGTAGGCGGCGAGGCTCGACATGGCCAAAAAAAACAGGATCCCCATGTTGAGATCGGCGATAACGAACCCGGGAGTGATCGGCACGACGGCGAACGACATCAACGCGGTAATGACGACGATGGCCGGTGTCAGCACGAAGACCACCTTGTCCGCAAAAGGTGGAATCCAGTCTTCTTTCGCGAACATTTTGATCATATCCGCGAGTGATTGCAGGAGACCGCCTGGCCCTACACGGTTGGGGCCGTACCGTTCCTGCCAGATTCCCAGCAGTCGACGTTCAACCCAGATCAGCATCCCGGCCAGCGTGAGAACGCCTCCGAGGATGACGACGATCGTCAGCGCGGTGCGGCTCCAATCGATCACGCGACCCTCCGCTTCCGTCCGGCCTTGATCGCCTCGGACAGATCGACCCAAGCCGGCAATCTCACCCCAGATACATCCGGTACAAGGGAAATACCTGCGGTGCCGGCCGGCATCGAAGGGTCGAGGTGCACGGCAAGGCGATAGGTCGTTCCCTGCAACGCCAATTCAATCGTGATTCTGTCTTCCAGGCTAAGCCGCGCTCCCTCTGATGGATGCAAAGACATGAAGGGTTCTGAAATCCGCTCGGCAATCGCCGGAGATCGACTGCTGAGCTCCTCGCTCCCAAACACAGCGGACAGCGGCAAGAGTAGCCATTGATGAGGGGGAGACTGAAAAGGACGTGGAATGGCGGTGAACCAAAAAGGCGCCTTCGTCGCGACCGGCTCGATGAGCCGCAAACCTGGCATTTCCTCACGCAACGGACCGCCGACTTCCTCTTGGTATTTGTTCAAGGCTTGGATGGAATTCCATCCTGGACTCCAGAATTGCGGAATCAGCGGTGAGGGAACCGGTCCTCTATACCCCTCCATCGAAAAAGCCAACGGAGTATCGGGGTCGGTGGGAGGCGGAGGCTCGTGGACGGTGAGGTGGGACAACATAGACGTGCGCCCGCTATACCGATCCGGCTGCCGCGGAACTTTTTGGCCCACCAGACGAAAACCGGCGGACGGCGCCACCTCTCCAATCCGTGCGAACTCAGGAACTGCCGCCGCCGTATCGGCAACCGCATCGTCGAAATTGCACCAGGTCGCCACTCCGGATACGCCATCTGCCTCTTGTGATTCCGCACGGGCGAGGTCTCTGAGCCACCGCCAACTTTCGACGATGTCACCATCCGGCACAAACACTTGATAGAACCGCTGAGCCCGTCCTTCTTCATTCACGAGAGTCCCGTCGGATTCCGAGTATGTGGCAGCCGGAAGCAGCACATCGGCATGCGCCGTCGTGCGATGTTCGAGGGAGTCGATTGCCATGACTGTCTTTGCGGCGTCAAAGAAGGCATCGACTTTTGCCTGCTCCGCGCGTCGGTACAGGTCGCTCTCCAGCACGATGACCGTATCGGCCTTTCCCTGACTGATCGAGTCGAACGCCTCATTCAAACTTCCGCCGCCCAGCAACGCGAGACCCAAGCTATTACAATCCGGGAGAACGAAACTGAGCCGCGGTTGCTTTCCCCTCTGGTGCAAGGCCCACGCGACATTGGCGGCAGCTTCGATTGTCGCGTGAGAGCCACTCCCCGTGCCGGCAATGATCAGGGGGCGCTTAGCCTGGGTCAGTGCGTCGGCGATGCGCTGAGCGAGGTCGCGCACTTCGTCGGTGAGATCCGGAACGGACGGCGCATCAGCTCCGATTGTTCCAGCGACGGCGAATCCGAGCCGTGCGACGTCGTCCGGGGCGCCGAAATACGTGCCCGTCGCATAATCATGCAACCAGGTGCGCCGATAGCCGGCCACGAACAGAGGGCCTTGCCTGTCTTGCACGACATTGCGCACCGCCGCATCGTCCCATCGAGGTATGTTCAGTTCATCGGCTCGTTCCATCGGCTGTTGTCGGACTGATTGCAGAAGGGCGAGCGCCAACCGGGGAGCGTCGTTCAAGAGGTCTTCTCCAAGTACGAGGACTGCGTCTGATTCTTCCGCGTCCTGAATGGAAGCGGCCGGCACCGGTCCGGACCTAAGAATATTGAGAATGGTGGAAAGGAGCCGGTGTTCGTGCTCGTCAATCCCAAGAAAAAACTGATGCGGTCCGACCAATGAACGAAGCGCCACATTGGTCTCTAACGAGGCACGAGGCGAGCCGATTCCAACGATCCCGCGAGCCCGTCGTAAGCGGTCGGCTGCGACCTCGAGGACCTGCGGCACTCCTTCCGGCTTTGCCGGCTTGGTGCGGTCGAGTTCCGGCCGCAAGAGGGCCCGTTTGATCCGATTGTCGCTGTTGACATATTCGTATCCGAACCGCCCTCGGTCGCAAAGAAAGTGCCCGTTCACTCGGCTGTTGAACCGATTCGTGATCCGACGCAAGATGCCGTAGCGTTCGCCCGCAGTGGTATTGCAGCCAAGACTGCAATGGGGGCAGATCGATTGGGCTGATTGGAGGTCCCACTTCCTCGTATAGTGATGGAACAGGGTTTTGTCGGTGAAGACTCCGGTAGGACAGACTTCCACGAGATTTCCGCTGAATTCATTCTCCAACGTCCCGTCCCGTTCCCTGCCGAAGTAAAGCGCGTCATGTGCGCCGAAGACATTGAAGTCTCGCCCGCCCGCGTGGTCTCGGTAGAATCGCACGCAGCGGTAGCATTGGATGCACCGGTTCATCTCGTGACTGATGAAAGGACCGAGATCCTGATTACGATGAGTGCGTTTAGGAAACCGGTAGCGACGGTAGACATGCCCTGTCATGACCGTCATGTCTTGCAAATGACACTCCCCTCCTTCGTCACACACGGGGCAGTCGTGGGGATGATTCACCATGAGCAACTCAATGACCGACGCTCGAAAGGCCTTCGCTTCGGGATCGTCGATCGAAACACGAGTGCCGTCGGAAGCCGGAGTCATGCAGGCCATCACCAGACGTCCGCAACGATCATGTTCGTCTTTGAACTGTTTGACGGCGCACTGGCGGCAGGCGCCGACCGATCCCATCGCCGGGTGCCAGCAAAAGTACGGCAAGTTCAGCCCGATTCCGAGGCAGGCGGCGAGCAAATTTTTCCGTTCATCGACCGCGTAAGTTCTGTTATCGACAATGATGGAAGCCATACAATTAGACCAGGACCCTCAGTTGCGCGGGCTTGTTACTCCAGGGACATCGTCCCATGGAGATATGCCGCACGAAGTCATCGCGAAAGTATTTCAGTGCCGATTGCAACGGGGCCATCGCACCCGGCGCGAGAGCACAGAATGTATGGCCGGGACCGAGCAACTCGGCATGCATGTCCAGCAGCGCCAGATCATCGTCGGTCGCGCGTCCTTCCTCGAAGGACTCAAGTATCCGCGCCACCCACGGCAACCCTTCCCGGCAAGGCGTACACCACCCGCAAGATTCGCGGGCAAAAAATTTCTCTAAATTCAGCACGAACCCCACCGGACAAGTTTGGTCGTCGAGCACGATCATGGTGCCGGTCCCCAGACGGCCGACCTGGGGCGGAATCGAAGAAAAGTCCATGGGGAGATCGAGGTGTTCCTCGGTCAGAAATGCCGTGGAAGCGCCGCCGGGCAACAAGCCCCGGAAGCTCACTCCATGGAACATCCCGCCGGCGTGCTGTTCCAATAACTCACGCGCCGTCGTGCCGAGCGGCAGTTCCCACCATCCAGGATGCGTGACGCGACCGCTTATCCCGTAGATTTTCGTGCCGCCGTCATTACTACGACTCAAATTGTGATACCAGGCGGAGCCATGGTTCACGATATGAGGAAGGTTGTATAACGTCTCGACGTTCTGCACGATCGTCGGTTGCCCCCACAAGCCGGCGGTCTGTGGATAGGGAGGCTTCGCTCGAGGAATCGCTCGTTTACCTTCCAGCGCATTGAGCAACGCCGTTTCCTCTCCACAGATGTAACGGCCCGCGCTGGCATGGAGATGGAGGTCAAAGCGAAATGTTGTCCCGGGCAGAGGCTTGCCGAGGTATCCTTCCGCATAGGCCTCCGCAATGGCCTGGGTCAGACGCTGGGCAGACCGATGATATTCCCCGCGCAAGAAAATGTAACCGACCTCTGCATCCAAGGCATACCCGGCCATGAGCATGCCTTCGACGAGACCATGAGGATCCCCTTCCATGAGGATCCGATCCTTAAAGGTACCCGGTTCCATTTCATCGGCGTTCGCGACGATATACTTCGGCTTCGAAGCATCGGGTCCCATCGGCACAAAGCTCCACTTGTTCCCTGTCGGGAACCCACCTCCACCTCTGCCCCGCAGTCCCGATTCACCGACCAGCCGTTGCAAATCTTTAGGGCCCATCCCGGCGGCGAGCCCGTGTAGACTGCGATAACCACCGTCTTTGACATATTCCCGCAGCAATCGCGGGCTGCCATCTGGATGGATGTACCGAGTGAGTGGACGTTCCATATTGAAAATCAGATTGAGGTTGAGGTTCAGTAGATTTTCAACTCGGCCTCAACCTCAGCCTACTTACTTATATTTCTCCACGATGGTTTCAACTTTCTCAGGCGTGACATTGCCGTACACATCCTGATCGATCATCATTGCCGGCGCCCGTTCGCAATGTCCCAAGCACGCGATCGGCAAGCAGGTCAGGCGCCCGTCACGCGTCGTCTGTCCCAGGTCGATGTCATAGTGTTTTTTGATCTGAGCGCGCACCTGTTCGTACCCCATGATCCAACAACTGATACTGTCGCACAGGAAGGCCACATGCCGACCGACGGGTTTGCGAAAGATAAGGTTGTAGAACGTCGCGATGCTATCAACATCATCGCCCGTCATACCAAGAAATTGCGCAATATCAAGGAGCGAGTCATCCGAAATCCACCCACGTCGTCGCTGGACGATCAGCAAGGCATCGATGGCTCCCGCCCGTTTGTCGGGGTAGTGTTTCAGTGCATCTTCAAGCTCGTGGCGTTCGATGTCAGTCAGCATGTTCGTTACTCGTTAAACGTTATTCGTTAAACACTGGAGTACTCCTGCGGTTAACGGTTCACGAATAACGCCTTCGCGGCTCACTTCATCGATCCACATCAGACAACACGTAGTCCACACTTCCGAGCACGGCTAAGAGGTCCGACAAGAGTTCGCCACGCGCCATGAACGGCACCATCTGAATGTGAGCGAACGAGGGGGTGCGGATTCTCGTTCGGTACGAGACCTGAGCCCCATCACTCGTCAAGTAATAACTGGTCTGGCCTTTTGACGATTCCGTGGGAACTTCCGCCTCGCCGGGTGGAAGCACCGGCCCCCAACTCACCCCTACAAAATGATGGATGAGCGTCTCGATGTCGTGCGTCGTGCGTTCCTTCAGCGGTGGAGTCGCGAGCGGATCGAGTGACTTATAGGAACCGGACGGCATGGAGTCGAGGCACTGGCGAATAATCCGCAACGACTGGCGCATCTCCAGGACGTGCACCACCGCCCGATCATAACAATCTCCGTTTGAAGCGACCGGGACATCAAAGTCGAACTGATCATAGCCCGAGTAAGGACGGACCTTGCGCAAATCCCAGGGCAAGCCGCAGGCACGCAACATCGGACCGGTGGCGCCCCAGGCGATGGCGTCTTCCAGTGAAAACGCGCCGATCCCGACGGTCCGTTCTTTGAAAATCGGGTTGTCCATCACGAGGCGTTCGTACTCATCGAGTCGGCTCGGAAACCAATCGACGAACTGATGGACCAGTTTATCCCATCCAATCGGAAGATCCTGCGCGACTCCGCCGATGCGAAACCAGTTCGGGTGCATACGTCCGCCGCAAATCGCTTCTGTGATCCCATGGATTCGCTCCCGATCGTTGAACATATAAAAGACCGGTGACAAGGCGCCGACGTCCTGCGCAAAGGTGCCGTACCAGACGAGATGGCTGGCGAGCCGATAGAATTCCGACATCATGACGCGGATGGTTTGTGCTCGTGTCGGCACCTCAATGCCCGCCAGCCGTTCGACCGAGAGACAGTACGGCATCTCGTTCAGCGCGCCCTGGAGGTAGTCCACACGATCGGTATAGGGAATGAACGTGTGCCACGTCTGCCGTTCGGCGATTTTTTCCTGGGCTCGATGGTGGAACCCGATATCAGGCACGATGTCGATGATTTCCTCACCCGCGAGTTGCGTCACGAGCCGGAGGACGCCGTGTGTGCCGGTATGGGCGGGGCCGAGATTGATGAACATATAGTCGAAGTCCGGGTCCTGATGTGTGCGGGATAAGCCCCACTCTTCCGGCTTGAATTGCAGGGCCTCCTGCGTCATGACGAGCTTCTCCGGCGGGAATTGGAACCGACCCATCTCCGTCCCGCGCGCGGGATGATCCTTGCGAAGCGGATGCCCCTCCCACCAGGGAGGCATGAGGAGACGTCGAAGAAATGGGTGACCGTCGAATCGAACGCCGAACATGTCATAGACTTCTCGCTCGTACCAATCGGCGTTCGGCCACAGATCGACGATCGACGGCAGTGAGAGAGCCTCACCGCTGAGCGGCACTTTGATGCGGATCGATTGGTTCCGATCGAATGAAAAGAGATGATAAAAGACGGTAAAGACACCGATCGGCAATCCTTCATGGTGCCGGCGTAATCGTTCATCCGTCGCACTCAAGTCGAACAGCATGGAAAAAGGACGAGGAATTTCAGACCTTAAATAGCGGAGCGTCTCTCGCAGCCGATTCTTCTCGATCCAAATCGTCGGAATCTCGTCCTTTGTGTGTTGCACGGCGGTCAGAAATCCTTCCGAACCGAAGCGACCCTCGATCTCCGCCGCCACTCCGGTCCGTTCGCCCGTCGAAGTAGCGTTTATGGCCGATGATCGTGGGGTCATGGTTTCGGATTCAAAGGACCTGCCGGTTGTCCTGCAAAGTGGGGCGAGAGTAGATCGGTTCGAGGTAACACATCGATGGGTGGATAGTCGCGCTGCCGAGTCCGCTCCTCTCGTTTCGCATCCCGCATCGAGGGCATAATGAGTTTTGGGACCTCTTGCGGACCGAACCACCAGCTCAACGGCCGACGCTCCGATGCGATCTTGTCCTGTAGGAGCAGAAGGCATTCCATGAAGGCATGCGGTGGCGGGGGGCATCCCGGCATATAAACGTCCACCGGCAGGAATTTGTCGACACCCTGTACGACGGAGTAGGCGTCGAACATGCCCCCGGAATTCGAACAGGAGCCCATCGAGATCACCCAGCGCGGCTCCATCATCTGTTCGTACAGCTGCTTGATGACAGGAGCGACCTTCATAAACACCGTCCCGGACACGACCAACACGTCGGCCTGGCGTGGCGATCCTCGGACAACTTCCGCGCCAAACCGGGCTGCATCGTAGACGCTGGTCAGACTCGTCGCCATTTCCACGAAACAGCAAGACAGGCCGAAGTTCAACGGCCAGAGTGAATTCTTTCGCCCCCATGCCAGGAGGTCTTGGAGCTTGGCGAAGAAGACCGACTGACCGACAACGGAAGTCAGCGAGCCGTCGCCGCCGTCTTTAATGCGCACACCCTCAAGCCTTCCGTTACGCCACCCTGTCATCGCGCCGCTCCCTGATCGTTGCCTTACGAAGGTGATGGACAGGCGGCCGTTGATACTGCGCATTCCAGTCCAGCGCTCCGGTGATCCATAAATAGGCGAGGGCTGCCAAAAGAATCGCGACAAAGATCGTCACTTCAACAAAACCAAGCCAGCCGGTTTCCGGCACAGCTATCGCCCAGGCATACAGAAAAGCCGCCTCAACATCGAAAATGACGAAGAACATTGCGACCAAGTAGTATTGCACCGGCGGGCGAACGCGAGCGCTGCCGGTCGGCCTAATACCGGATTCATAGGGGATGACGGTCGCGCTTTCGGATCGACGTTCGGATTTCTTCCAGTGGCGCTCGCCAAGCAATGCCGGAAGTCCCAACATGACGGCGATCACGAGGCCTACAGCTAATCCATAGATGCAGATCTGCCAAATCATCGTCGCGTCGTTGATGGACATGCGCCTATTGTCACTCCTGGCAATCCAAGGGATTATCGCTGGTGAGAATATGTTTAAAAACAAGGGAAAAAGTCAGATGCGTTCAGCCTTGATTAATGGCCCTACTCGGTAGACTCTTTCAGCCGTTCTCCAGACAAGGCGATCGCACGTAGTCGGATTACCGGACCCAACGGACAGACTGCGAAAAACTCCCGCTACCTTTGCTTTGTCCGGCACCTTTGTTTCTTTCCAATAGTCACGCATCACCCCCGTGAACGGGCAAGAAACCAAACCTGGCCTTCAATCCGCTCAGGGCCGTCGAAGTAAACTTCCGATCGACGAACAGTACGGGGCTTCTGACTTGGATTCTTGGCCTGCGCGAGGCATTCGGCAGCGTGGCGTGGAACAGGTCCGTCGAACATCGCCACCCGTCAGGTCTTGAGATCACACATCGGCAAAAGAACGATCTGCTGAGGCCGGTTTGCGCCAGCTTATTTCTGAAATATGAACTACCCCGCTCTGGTATCATGTTGAGGTAGTTATTGCTGAAAAATGAAAGAATGGAAACTTTTTCTGGAGAGAATGAATTCTATCAGTGCGTCCGGACAACAAATGCGGAGACTATTTTTGCCAACATCCTGCTAACCATCCGTTTTCAAGCAGGGAAGCTTCATCACTAGATCCCTCTCTTCCGATTCCGTCTTGATCTCACCATTGAGCCTGGTGTCGAGTAGTTGGTCAAGAATCTTCTTGAATTGCGGCCCTGGCTTGAGTCCCATGGCCTTCAGATCCCTGCCTGTCAGAATCGGCTTCACGTGCTGATAGGTCGTGAGGAAGGCTGAGACCTGCCGTTTGACCGTCTCTCCTTTGCTCTTCGCCATGAGAATCAACAGCGTTTCATCGGACAGTCCCGACAAAAGATGGTAAACCTCCGCCGGTTTGAGCGATCGTTGTGTCGCGAGGCGACGAATCACTTTGTGGCAGCCCACACGGGCCATTTTGAGCCCGGTGGCTTCTTGCTCGGAAAAGGGAAACCGCTTGAGCACGTCCTTCACGGCCCGCTCGGGCAACAGCTCGAGAAGTCCCATCATGTAGACCAGCCAGACTTCCATCTTCCGATCCAAGTACAGCAGCCGATACCAATCGACGGCTTCCTCAAGCGCAGTCAACAACCGGTTCAACCGGTCTGACCAACCCAGCCTCGAATGGATGAACCGAAGCAGGTCGGCTTCCGCCAAGCGTTTGATCGCGAGTTTCGGCCCCCGTTCCCCTAGCAGCAGTTTTAGTTCCTCCAACAGCCGGTGGCCGGATAATCGCTGAAACAGATTCATCTTGACGGCGCCGGCGATCAACGCCGCCGTATCCTTGCCCAAACGAAACCCAAACCGGGATTCAAATCGGATTGCTCGAAACACTCTGGTCGGATCTTCAACGAAACTCAGCCCGTGCAAAACGCGGATCATCTTGTCATTCAGATCCCGTTGCCCACCGTAGAAATCGAGCACATCCCCGAAACCCTTTCCGTTCAACCGGACGGCGAGCGCGTTCATGGTGAAATCTCGACGATAGAGGTCTTTTTTGATGGAACTTTGCTCCACTGTCGGGAGGGCCGTCGGATATTCGTAATATTCCGTCCTTGCGGTGGCTACATCGAGCCTGAAGCCATCAGGCAACAGCAGGATTGCCGTGCCGAATCGCTCATGTACCTTGACCCGCGCATGTAGTACTTCACCGAGCTTTCGCGCGAAGCCGATCCCGTCGCCTTCGACCACGAGATCCAAATCCAGATTCTCGATGCCCAACAATAGGTCCCGCACGCAGCCGCCGACGACAAAGAGCGGCACCTCGCAGCGGTCAGCCAAGTGACCTGCGTCTTCCACCACCGTCACCAGGCGATGCGGTAAGCGGCTCCGCAACAGCCCCTTCACGTTGCGGCGCGGCCCTCCGATCTCAACTTGGGCGTCGCTCGGGCGCATCGTCCGCATTCGAGCGGCCTTCAGCACATCGTCGTGCAAGGTGCGCAGCAGATCCGTTCTCGTAATGACGCCGATGATCTTCTTCTCTTGGATGATCGGCACAAACCGCTGGTTTCGCTCGATCATGGCCGTTTCGATCTCATGAAACGGAGTGTCCGGCTGCGCGATATAGGCGTCGGTCTGCATGATGTCACGCACGGCCATCTTGCCGAGCCGATGAAACAAGGCTTTCTGAATCGACTCCCGACTGACGAGCCCGGTGTAATGGTCTTTCTCATCCAGGATCGGAAAGACATTCAGCCCATAGGCCGTCATCCGCTGGCCTGCTTCAGTCACGTTGGTATCGACCTCAATCGCTTTGACCGGGCGGGTCATGACATCCTGTGCCAGCAGAGTCGGGCGATAGTGGGTGGTCAGCAGCCGAACGACCCTCTCCTTGACTTCCGCCAGTGTCTGTCCCTTGACTGTGGCGGCAGCCGCCACTGCGTGGCCTCCTCCTCCGAATTCCCGTGCGATCCAGCCGACGTCGATCTCCGGCCTTCGGCTTCTCCCGATCACTTCCACTCGGTCAGCCATCATCACCGCCACGAGGACGGCATCGACCCCTTGCAATTCGGCGAGCCTATGCACCACGCCGGCTGCTTCTCCGCGGCAACGATCAACCGTGCTCGTGGCCACCAATACCTTACGACCTTCCAGATAATGCACTTCGCTGTGTTCCAAAAAATCATTCAGCAGCGCGACGGCATCAGGATCCAGAGGACGGTGCAGGATCTCCGTCACCATGTTCAGATCCGCACCGACTGCGGCGAGAAACGCCCCGGCCTCAAAATCCCGACTGGTCGTGGAAGTAAAGGTAAACGACCCGGTCTCTTCATAGAGGCCCAGGGCCATCACGGTCGCCTCAAACGGCGTCACGGGAATATGCCGCCGCCGGAGTTGCTCTATCAGAAGCGTCGTCGTCGCACCGACCGATTCGATCACAGACTGTTTCGAGCGGTCGGTGCGGGATACGTGTGGTTCGAAGTGGTGATCGAATACGACGACTTCGACCGTCGGATTCTCGATGCAGGATTTGAGCGCTCCGATTCGGTCAGGCTCTTGGGTATCGACCAGCACCAGCCTGGTCACCTTCGAGAGATCGATATCTTTGAGTTTGGTGATGTCAAGATCGTGCACGGCAAGAAAATTACGAACTGCCTCCTGCCCCCCGCCCGGCAAGACCAACTTGGCCTCCGGAAAGAGTTTGCGCGCGGCGACCATAGAGGCCAGGCCGTCGAAATCCGCGTGGCTATGCGTGGCGATGACCTCCATGAGGGCATTCTAGCAGGGTCCCGACACATGCGAAATGCTGGATTTATTCTGAGATGAAACGAAAGCGCGCTGCAAAAATGATGGGGCTTACGATGAGTATCGCGAGAGCCTCCTTACGATCGAGGGGTCTTATTGCTGATTGAAACGGGCAGTTTCCCGTCGATCGAGCTACCCACAGGTGACGATCATCGTGCAGTTTTGCTCAACGAGGTGACGTTTTTTATCCGGACTCAAGGGAAACGCGGCGTTTTCCAGCAACAAATTCAGACTGGGAGTCATCTTTTCTATCTCTCTTCGATCGGCACGTACTTTGCTGCCCACTTGTACAATTTGCATCATGTTGTACTAGGAGGTGCTCCATGAAGATTCAGCTCATAAAGATTCTTCCGGTTGTCCTGGGAGGTCTCGCCGCTCTTTCTTTGGTTCTACCGTCTATGACAGCCGCAAATTCAAAAGACGGGAAAAAACAGAATATCCATTCATCGTCAGCCGCAGCTGCAGCAGAGGTGGTGGTCTCAACTCGGAAAGCTATCTCACTCCCTACGGCTGACCCGTCGGACCGTAAACCGGGTTCGGCATGGAAGACACTCGGCGGAACGATCACGGATATCAAAGGCGATGCCTACACAGTGGAAGACTACGAAGGAAATCAGGTCCAGCTCTATGTAAGCCGGGAAACTAAACAATTGCGCGGCAGCAAGAAGGTCGGGGACCGGGTACGCGCAGAAATCACCCACAGCGGTTTCGCCAACTCCATTCAATAATCAGTATGCATCCATTCTCCAGTGGGCCGGCAGGACTTTCAGGCCGGCCCACACTTTCCACCTTGGATTGCCCTCTCACCGGCCTTTGACAAAGGTGATATCGCCATAATAGGCCACCGCTCGTTCTTTCGTGTTGTCCGTATCGCTCATGATCGCCACGCCGTTAATCATCGGCGGTTCATCCCTGAATGCCTTTTTGTAATCCTCGTAGAGATTTCGCTCTTCGTCGATCCATGTACCGACTTTCTGAGGGCCGCTTTCCACGACGATCATCTGCGCAAAGTTCGTGAAAGCATTCTCCACGATGGTTCCGACAGGAGTGTTGGTTTCCCAAATGTAATTGAGCGCCGCGATGGGAATGTCACCAAAGATGGCGCGCCCGGCCTTGTACTTCAGCTTCTTGGAAAGACCGACTTTGTCCGGGTCATACTCGAACGTGATATAGAGCCTGGCGGGATAATCATCCCCTTCCCTGCGATTGACATCGCTGTTCTTGAGTACATTCTCGACCTTCCAGCGCCAGCGAACAACGGGATACTCGCGCGGATCGATCTTGACCTCCTTAGTCAGACCTGAGGCCGATCCTTCGCTGCAGGCCTTGACGACCGTGACATCACCATCGATGACGATCTCGTACTTCGTCTGGACAAGAACCTTCTTGAAGATGAGCGGCTTCCAACCATCCGGGACAGATTGGCCGACTGTCGCACGGGAAAATTTCGCCGCTTCAACCACGGCGCCGGTCTGAGCCTCGATAGGAAGGGAGGCGACAAGAACCATCGCGACTCCTCCCAAAAGCACAACATAGTCCGGATGAATACGGTGGTCTCTCATGCGCCACCGCTCAGCGTCTCATCCATTCGAACAGCTTTGTCAAAATATTTTTCGTTCCCTCTGTAAAGTGCGCTTTCCGCCAGAGGTTGACTACTTTTTTATTCGCTTCAGCCTGTGTGGGATAGGGATGGATCGTTCCCGCAATTGTTTTGGCCCCGGCTCCTACTTTCATCGCGACTGAAAATTCACTGATCATATCGCCGGCATGGGCAGCCACGATCGTCGCACCAAGAATCTTGTCCGTCCTCTTCTTAATGTGAACCCGCACGAACCCCTCATCCTCTCCATCCAGGATGGCCCGATCAACCTCGTTCAATTTATATGTATAGGTTTCGACCTCGATCCCTTTTTTCTTTGCGTCTTTTTCGTACAAGCCGACATGGGCGATTTCCGGTTCGGTGAACGTACACCAGGGCATGTTCAACGACTCGATGCCGGCATAGCCCAAGCCTAAGGGATGAGGGAACAACGCGTTTTGGATGACGATTTGCGCCATGGCATCAGCGGCGTGTGTAAACTTATAGCGTGAGCAGACATCACCGGCCGCGAAAACCTTGGGGTTGGACGACTGCAATCGGGTATTCACTCTGATCCCGTTCTTATCGTACGAGACTCCCGCTGTCTCCAAACCGATTCGCTCTACGTTCGGAACTCGACCGACCGCGACGAGAATCTCGTCGACAATGACATCGTAATGTTGGCCATGCGAATCGACCGTCAGACGTTTCCCGCCTCCGGTCTTTTCCACCTTCAAGTATTTTGCGCAGCAGAGCAGCTTCACACCATCGCGAAACATCTGTTGTTCAAGGATACCGGCTGCATCTCGATCCTCGTTGGGCAGGATGCCGTGCGTCGCTTCAATCAGATAGACTTGGCTCCCAAAACGTGCAAAGGACTGCGCTAGCTCGCATCCAATCGGCCCGGCTCCGATGACTCCCAGACGCTGCGGCAGCTCAGTCAAAGAAAAAATGGTTTCGTTCGTCAGATAACCGGCTTCCTGAAGGCCGGGGATATCGGGTATAGCCGCCCTCGCACCGGTACAGACAGCGGCTTTCGCGAACGTGAGAATCCGATCACCGGACGGGCCTTCGACTTGGGCCGTATCAAAACCCAGAAACCGTCCGCTGCCGATATACACGTCCACGCCGAGTTTCGTATATCGCTGGGCGGAGTCATTCCGGCTGATGCGGGCCCGCAGTTTCCTCACGCGCGCCATCACAGCACCGAAGTCATACTTCACACCGGCAGGGATATGAAGACCAAACTCTGTGGCTTTCCGTAAATCGCCCCAGGCTCTGGCTGCTCGAATCACTCCTTTCGACGGCACACACCCGACATTGAGACAGTCGCCACCCATCAGATGCTTTTCGATCAAGGCGACCTTTGCTCCAAGACCCGCGGCAATAACGGCCGTGACCAGCCCGGCAGTCCCCGCTCCGATCACGACGATGTTGTACCGGCCGGTGGGCTCTGGATTGACCCAGCCGGGGGGATGCACATTGGCGACGAGCTCTTGATTAAAGTCGTCGTTCGGCAGGATCAGAGATTGATTGTGCTCACTCATTCCGATGACCCCTTGAGATGGGTTGTGGGTTATGTGATCATAGCCTGACATCCTCCACTGTGCGTCGTCAATCGATGAGATGTCCATCACGCCGGTTTCGTTGCAATCCGCTTAGAGACAACCAGCCCCAGCGCCAGCAGTCCTAACAGTACGCAGGCCTCGATGACGTTCGGAGATGCGATCTCCTTCAACCAGTTGATCGTACCCAGTCGGCGTCCCGCATAGGCATAGACGAATGAACCGGGAATGATTCCAATCGCCGTGGCGACGACATATGTCCCGACGTTCACGCGCGGTGATCATAGGAGCGTCGTGGCGTATCATGGTGGCTCCTCTGTGTCCTGTCAATGCGATACGCCGCTTCATGTCTGTCCGCCTGGACCAGGAAGCCCTACATGGCTGAGCCGCAATTGAAAAGTGCCGACGGAGGCTGCTGCTCGATGAAATAGTCGGTTGCCGGACTTCTCCGACCACCGGCCAGTGGGTTGCCAGATCGGCGTCGCTTCCCATATGCTGTGTGCAGGGAGGGCGGAGGCGGAATGGATGAATCAAGCAGACTGACCAGGACCAAAGAACAATGGGCTCGAGCTCGGCGAGGAGGAGAAGAACGAGAAGTCTTCTATGAAGGCGATGATCGTTTACCTCCAGGCCAGCACCTCGTCGAAAACTTTCCCGTACTGGACCTCGGGTTCAAGCCGGAAATTCCATTACACGAATGGAGGCTCAGCATAGGCGGATTTGTCGCGAACCCGCTTGTCTTGACATGGGAGCAATTCATGGCACAACCCCCATTCAAAGACCGGTCGGACTTCCATTGCGTCACCTCATGGAGCCGTTATGATAATGACTGGGAAGGTGTGAGTTTCAAACACCTCATTTCCGTCGTGAAACCGCTGTCGCCTGCCCGATTTGTCCTGTTCAAGTCCTACGACGACTACACCACGAACCTCCCACTTGAGGCCTGTGACGATGGCGATGTGCTGCTGGCCCATAGCTGGAACGGCAAACCCCTAACTCGCGACCATGGTGGGCCGGTACGTGTGATCGTCCCAAAACGTTATGCCTGGAAAGGGGCGAAGTGGGTGAAGGAAATTACGTTTTCAGATAAGGATGAGAAGGGGTTTTGGGAAATCCGCGGGTATTCCAACCACGCGCTCCCATGGAAGAACGATCGCTACGGATAGTGTTATTTCTTCATCCACCCACCAGAACTCTCAACAAAGTTTCCCGGCTTGGTGTGCTGAATGGTTTTTTCTCCGGCGAGCGTTTCAACGGCCTGGATGCTGGTGCGATTTTGCTTGGCAATATCTTCATAGGCTTGCCGCCGCTTTTGATTGGCGTCATCTACCAATGCTTGGGCTTCACCATTGGAAGGGTTCACCGTTCCCAGATAGCCGGTGCTCGTCTCCCCAACCCACCCCTTGGCTTTCGCTTCATCCAACAATCCACCGTCATTCGACAGGATCTGATCCAAGTCTTTGTCGACTTTCAGCCGAATCTCATGATCAATCTTCATATTAAGATTGATCGTAATCGGCTTCTCCGAATCAGCCACCTCCGTTCGTGGAGTACAGGCGCCCACGGTCAGGAACAGAGTGACCCATGCCGATACGCCGACGCCTAACCGCACGGTTCCCCTCTGCATGGTCCGCCTCATAACGGTCCTTGTCGTCTATACCGTCTTTCGACGGTCCCATGGATATCCTCGACCAAGCGGAGGCTTTTGAGGAGCGTGGGAATGTGCTCCTGCACAGTCAGGTTGAAGTGAATCGGAGGAGTACTCCTGAGGTCCGGATTCCTGCCTTCCAACCGAGCATTCAGGTCCAACATGCCGGTTTCGCCGTATTTCACGCCGACACGCAACAGCGAATACTGAAAGTTGCTAAGCGCTTGTGCGACGAGCTGGAGTTGTTGATCTGATTCTGAGTGCACCTTTGATAATTCCGGCGTCGATGCGTACTGTATGATCCCGCCGGGAGGCTGTGCCTCGATCAGTCCATCTTTCACGATGAGCCCACCCGACGTGAGTGTGACGGGAAGCGTCCCGTTGAGTGTTCCGGTTCCCTGAAGTCCCTTCTGCTGTTCCACGCTGAGAACTTTTGCAAGATCAAGACTCTGTAGAGAAAACGTCGTCGTAACCGGTAGTTTGGTCAAGTCCAGCACAAGACCTGGATTGCTGATCGTTCCGCCAAATACTTCACACTGGAAGTCTCTTATATCGACAATCGGCAGATCATCCGCCAATTTCCATCTGATCTGATAGGAGGCCATAAGATTGGCGACATCCACACCGCTCTGTACTGCGGCAACGAAGATCGAAGCCGGCTGGGTCGTCATAATTGATTCGAACCCCTGGGTGTGTACCACCATCGTGGTGTTCAAACCCTGCATGACATAGTCGTAATAGTGGCCGGACAGCTTCTCAGCCACAACGTTCGCGGTTGCCGATACCGCTTTCATCACATTGGTCCGGTCGCGGAAGTTGCTCGACCAGGACGCATCGATGGTGGCCGTGAACATCCCATCGATCACATCGGTTGAAGGGGGAAGTCCCCTGATCATCTTACTGAGCCGCCGATCGGTGCCGTTGAACGTCAGTGGACCAATGACACCATGCATCACTCCCTGCGCCGCCTGTAGCGGCTGCTGGATCCTAGCGGTCATGAACTCTTCGTGCGTCGGAGTGTCGACTCGAAGGTCGGCTTTGATGCCGCTCTGATCAGCCGAGAACTTCACCGCCCAATCACTCGTGGAAGGCCACCAAACACTCGGCTCCGGACTCACCCCGACGACGGACAAGGTCCCTTGCGCAACCCATGCGGCCTTGGTCGTTTCTGCCTCCTGGACTCTCAAGACACCTTGTGTGACGCGAATGTTCCGCCCACTTATTCTCATGGTCGGAGCCCGAACCGTCGCGATCATGGTTCCCCCACTGCAATGGATCGCCGTCAGGTCGCATTCCACCGTCAACGGCTCGGATAGATTCAGGGTGACACTCGAAATCAGCGTGGCGCCTTGTCCGATCTGTTTTGCCGTAATTGAAGATGGGGGCGACAGCACTCCGCGTATATGCGTGCGGGCCAGCTTCACCGTCCCGTGCACTCCTCCCATCGCCTCTTTAGCTGAAAGCCGCTCGGTAATAGTCTTTGGGAGAAGCCCCTCCAGATGATAGGCCCCTTCGGCCAACACCAACTCATTCCCGCGGCCCTCGGCGCGGGTGGTTTCGAACTGCGCCACCAATGGTCCCGGCGTCCGACCGTACGTCACATGCAATGGCCCTTGCGCCACCGTACGTATGGGCGTTTCCTTCCAATAGAGAGTTCCCTGCACGGGCTTCCTATTCTCAATCCGTACCGGCTGATCCCCATGAGGCAGTATCAATCGGACCGCTTCAGGAATAATGCGCGGTTGGGTATTGATCGTCGCTGTCAGCAAGACACCGGGACTTATGGTCCACTCCGCTTGAGTCGTATTTCCTCCGAATCTACCCTCGTAGGCGACTGCAATATCCTTTGCCACACCTTTCAGAGCCGGTAGCGTGGCATTGACCCGCATATTGCCGTCCAGATGCGTTCGCTCGTCGTCCCACAACGAGCTGAGTGCAGCCTCCGCGGCAGCAATCCCCGACCAATTGATCTCCACTTCTCCCGTAACCCTCTCCAGCTCCGGACCGATCGGGACAAGGAGCGCAATGAATGGAGCCAGTTCTTGCACATTGATCTGGAGACGACCCTTGACCTGAATCTGTGAGCCGTTTGGTTGCGCTTGCGATTGCAAGAAAACAATCGGCGACGCTTGCGGTCGCTGCGAGGCCAAGGTTACCGACCAGGTACTGGCGGAATGTCCTACGACGACCAGACCGTAGGACGCGGTATCACGTCCACGAAACGCGAGACGACCACCGACCTCTCTGCCGCTATACGTCAGACTCCCGTCGATCGTCACTTTACGAAGCGGCCCCGTCGCCTGCTCACGAAAAATGGTGAGATGATCCAGTCGCAACTCATCGAACGGGAGAATCGGGAGACTGCGTAAGAGGTCACCCGCCGTCAACAATCGCCATGGTGACGCCCCATCATCAAGCTCATCCGTATCTCTTTCACCCTGCACGGACGGCTCTGTGGACTGCACGTTCAACACATGGATTGCCGCATCCCGCAAGACGATGCGGCTGACACGCCCTTGAAGCATCTGGATTAGGTCATATTGAACCTCCGCATCCGTCAACGAGACCATCAGTCGTTCTTCGCCCAAATCCTGCTGAAACGAAACCACCGGAATGCGCATCTGCGCCCAGCCTGGATAGCCGAGCTGGAGGATGACGTTGCTGTACCCATGATCACGAAGTCTATTCGCCAACAGATAGGATGCCCCCAGAGGCAACAGCAAATAACAGCTAACGAGGGCCACCAGCCCAAGTAGAACGGCAATCTGGTATCGTTGGGCCAACATGGTTTCCTTGATCCGTCTCGCTGACTTGGTAACGGTTGTCAAACAAACTCTCAAGCCCTGTCAAGAGATCCGAACGGCTCTGCCGCAGGATACAGTTTTTCTTCTCGTTATGGTGAAGGAAGACGGAAGACAGACCTATCTCTGCGTTTCACGGTATCATTCAGGTCGCCACCGGCCAAGTAGATGGATCGTTCATGAGGGTGAGAAGCGATGGTGCAGAATTTACCCCGATGCCGGAGGAGGATCGGCAGCCGGTTCGTCGCACTTCTTGCAATTCAAATGGGTACCCACATACTGGTCGCGTCCAGCGACGGTGAGCACCCAAGGGCGATTCGTGAATGGAGGCTGATGCCGTACGTGTTGTCCATGACCACAGGCCAGATCGGCGACCCAGTCACCATAGTCATCTTGGTGATATCCGACGATCGGCTGTTGCATGTCGTGATGACTCCCGTATGGCAGGAATGGCGTTGGAATCGCAGCGCCACTGCTCACGTCACTGCTGGTGTTTCTTCAGCGACTCTTCTCAGCTCGACGTCACCGTTTCTCGAACGGCAGCTCCAACCGTTGAGCTGCAGAAACATACGTCCAGTGTTTGTGTTCATCCTGGTCGAAGCTACCGATAAAAATGACCTCTCGATCGAGATGGCGAAATTCCGAAAGACTTATTCGACAGCTCTGCGGATCGATCACGCGCGCATCATACTGCCCGACTACATATACGCTTCCCTTTAACGCCTGATAAATATTACGTCGACCGGCATAGCCCGTATCCGGAAATAGTTCGGTTGAAGAAGAACAGCCATTCGTCCCCTTGACGTTCAGAATAAGATTGAATCGTTGGAGGAATGGATCCGTCGCCATTCTCACAATCGTCAGCTGAAACGGTGGGAATCCTATTTCAACCGAAGCGGGCTCGGGAGTAGTACTGTTGCACCCTACGCAGAGAAGCGCCACACTTCCAAAGATAACGGACCATGGCGGCGCGTTCACTTCGACCTAGGAGCCTTCGGAGCTGCACCGATCGCGTCAAGCCCCTCCTGGGCGCAGGCATCATCCAGATGGGCGCCCGGTGCTCCACCGACACCGATTCCTCCAACGATTTCTCCGCCGATTTCGATGGGGAGCCCTCCCCCCAGAATCAGGATGTCGCCGTTCATGTCACGAAGCCCTTGTAACGTAGGAACCTTCATCATGAGATCGGCTAACTCACTGGTAGGGCGTCGCACACTGACGGCTGTATAGGCTTTCTTCCGGCTGCTATCGACCGTATGCGGCCCAGCTCCATCGGCTCGTCCCATGGCGCGAAGGACGCCGGCACGATCAACCACCGAAACACTCACTCGATACCCGTCCTTCTTGCAAGCTTCCAATGCTGCCTGAATTGCTTTGTTCGCCAAGCCAAGCGGTAACACGGACTCCTTCGGTAACTCGTCGGCAAGGATGACGCCAGGCGCCGCTAAGCCTAACAGAGACAACATCCCCGTACACGCAATGACCAGCCAGTGATTCCGGTTGGATATGAAGAGCGCCATCCTACTAAGTCCTCCCAATGTATCGGGCACATTCAGACTACGGATGCCTCCGAGCTCTGTCAAGAGAGCAGAAGCCCACGCTCAGGCTCAGCTATTGCCGCAAGTGGCAACGGCTTATGTACGGCGAGTCGGATCGGCTGCTCCAGCCGTAATCGGCATCTCAAGGTCTTCAACGAGCGCACGGAGAGGCTCCGCAACAGACCAGGCTTGCGCCGGACACCCTCGTGGATGATGTGGCGGATCCCCATCGAAAATTTCCGATACCTGCCCGAGACAGGCTTCCTGTAATTGTGCTTCTATTCCATTGAGAAAGGACCGACCCTCCGTCCGTGTTTCACTCGTACACCCAAATGTTTTCACCCATGACGTTATAAAGGGACCCAACAGGAACGGCCAGACAGTTCCCTGATGATAGGCACGATCTCGTTCCATGGGGCCGCCTTCGTACCGAGGACGATATCGAACGTCCTGGGGCGACAACGTTCTCAGTCCCACCGGCGTAAGAAGATGATCCTTGACGATGTGGAGGACCTGTGTTGCCTGTTCCCTCGTCAGGAGATCATCGCATAGAGCGATTGCAAAAACTTGATTGGGGCGAATTGATGCGTCGTCGCCCTCCGGCCCATTGATCGTATCGTACAAATACCGTCCGTCTTTGTACCAAAATTTTTCGCGGAAAGACTCCACCCCTCGTGCCCTATCTTCCCGACAGCGCGCGGCATAACTCAGTTCGCCACATTGAGCAGCAAGTCGCGCGCCGACGTCCAGGGCCCTAAGCCACAAAGCCTGAACTTCTACCGGCTTTCCATGCCGTGGCGTGACGACCCAATCGCCGTTTTTCGCATCCATCCACGTCAGTTGAGCGCCGGGTGTGCCGCCGGCGATGAGTCCATCGCCATCCATATGGATGGCGTATCGCGTGCCTTGGCGATAGCCGTCGAGTATTTGCTTGATCGCCGGCCAAGCGATCGACCGGACACGTGTTGCATCTCCGCTGTAGGTAAGGTACCGGTCGATGGCATGGACGAACCAAAGTGACGCATCAATCGTGTTGTACTCCGGCTCTTCACCAACATCAGGAAAGCGGTTAGGCGCCATTCCTTCCGACACATGAGTGGAAAATGCCTCAATGATCTGCCAGGCAATTTCATAACGCCCGGTGACCAGACAAAGTCCCGGTAGCGAGATGAACGTATCTCGCCCCCAATCGGTGAACCAGGGATAGCCCGCGATAACCGTTTGCTTTGCATCTCGCCGAACCAAAAAGACTTCAGTCGCCTGCCGGAATGCCTCGGCCACCTGATCAGTGGCCGGTGCAGCCTTTCGCACCCGCGTACGCCGCGCGCGCTCGCGAGAGGTGAGACCCGTTACGTCGAGGCTCTCGATCACTTCGCTTGTGAGAGCGAGTGTTTGCGCCTTTCCAGGTTTCAACTCGAACGTAAACTCCCCTGGGGACCACCAGTCTTCCTTGAAATCCAGCCCGCGCTGCTGTTCCAGAGGAAACTGCACATGCCGATACCAATCCGGTTCATGATAATAGGCTCCTGAGTGGAAGGCTCGGACGGTCGGCAGGCTATGGTAGGGCCACCAGGTCACATACCCTTGGCTAATCATGGCCTCCGTCGAAAGATTTCCATTCTCGTGGTGTAGGGCGTGGTAGTCGCGACCGGTCAGCATCGGCCGCACTCGGAGAACCACATGCGCGTTCTCTGCGCCTGTTAACGTCCATCGGACGATGACAACGTCGCGACCCTGAATGCACAAGATTTCACGTTGAACCTCTTGGCCTTTACAAGCGAATGTCCATGTCGGCCAGGGCATTGAAGAGAATGAGGTGCAATGAGCATATCCGTTAGGATGGACTGCTCCGGGATACAGGTTCGTTGAAAACGAAAACCTGTCGCCGTCGATACTAAGCCACTCCTCCACGTGATTGGCCAGCACATACCGGTCGCTTGGTGGCCTGCGCGCCGTCAGCAAGAGCGCATGGTACCGGCGCGTATTGGCGCCGGCAATCGTGCCCGAAGCAAACCCGCCGCGACCGTTCGTCTCCAACCATTCGAGGCTCAGTGCGCGATCAAGGTTTTGGCAGTCTGCTTTCTTAACTTTCATCCCTTTCCACTACTCCCCCGACTGCTGAATCAACTTGGCGACAAGGCCGGTCCATCCTGTCTGATGACTGGCCCCGATACCCGCACCGTTATCACCATGAAAATACTCGTAGAAAAGAATCGTGTCTCGCCAGAAGTGATCTTCCTGGAATTTGCCCGCGTCGCCATAGACCGGACGTCGGCCGGTTTTATCGCGGAGGAAAATATGAGTCAGCCGGCGGGACAGTTCGGAAGCCACCTCGTCCAAGGTGGCCAATCGACCTGATCGTACTGGATACTCCACCTTGTACTCATTACCAAGAAAGTAATGAAACTTCTGGAGCGACTCGATCAGGAGATAGTTGACCGGAAACCAGATGGGGCCTCGCCAATTCGAATTCCCTCCGAATAACCCCGTGCTTGATTCGGCAGGTTCATAGTCGACTCGATATTCTACTCCCATGGTGGACAGCACATAGGGGTGGTTCTTGTGGTAACGCGAAAGAGCGCGAATGCCGTAGGGGGAGAGAAATTCTTCCTCGTCGAGCATGTACCGCAACACCGACTTGAGTCGTGAGGGATTGACCAGAGACAAAAATCTCCGTACCCCTCCGTCATGTGAATGCGTCTCGACGTGAGCGCTGAAATCGGGTCGATTTTCAATGAACCACTGCATGCGGTGCTTGAACCGAGGAAGGCTATCAACCAACTCCGAGTCCAACGTTTCCACAGCGAAAAGCGGGATCAGTCCGACGAGAGACCGAACCTTGAGCGGATAGGTTTGTCCATCAGGAAGATGCAGCACGTCATAGAAGAAGCCGTCTTCCTTGTTCCAGAGCTCGATTTTTTCCCCGCCGATGTTGTTCATGGCTCGGCAGATGTAAACGAAGTGCTCAAAGAACTTGCTCGCCACATCTTCGTAGGCCCGATTATCACGGGCCAACTCGAGTGCGATCGAGAGCATATTCAGGCAATACATCCCCATCCAACTTGTCGCATCCGATTGTTCGATATGACCACCGGTCGGCAAGGGCGCGCTCCGATCAAAGACGCCGATGTTGTCGAGTCCCAAAAACCCACCTTGAAAGATGTTCTTGCCTTCGGCATCTTTTCGATTGACCCACCAGGTGAAATTCAAGAGCAGCTTATGGAACACTCGCTCGAGGAACACCCGATCACCGACTCCTTTTCGTTTTCTCTCGATCTTATAGACTCGCCATGCCGCCCAGGCATGAACCGGCGGGTTGACGTCGCCAAACGCCCACTCATATGCCGGAATCTGACCGTTCGGATGCATGTACCATTCTCTCAGCATCAGAATGAGCTGTTCTTTGGCGAAGGTTGAATCAACAAGCGCGAGCGGAATGCAATGGAATGCCAAGTCCCAAGCCGCATACCAGGGATACTCCCATTTGTCCGGCATCGAGATCACGTCGGCATTGTAAAGATGAGTCCAGTCGGAGTTCCGTCCATGGAGACGCTCATGGGGAGGATCCGGCATCCCCGGATCACCGACAAGCCAGCGTTTCAAATCATAATGGTAAAACTGTTTGCTCCACAGCAAACCAGCGAACGCCTGCCGTTGCACCAGCCTTGCATCTTCGGAGAGATCAGACGGAGCCAGTTCGTCATAAAATTCATCAGCTTCTTGAATGCGTTGCGCGAAGAGTTCATTGAACGCTTGCACTTCAAATCCAGCCGGCTCTGTTGTATTGGTCAGACGCAGGCGGATGGTCTCCGATGCACCAGGAGGCAGAGACAGCTGATACTGGGCGGCAGCTTTTGAGCCGACCTTCTCAGGATTGATGGCGTCTGTTCGACCGTGGATGATGTAGTCATGAAAAGTATCTTTCACGTATTTGGCGCCATCTTGGTCACCGTAGAGTCGGCGCGTATTCGTCTCATTTTCAGTAAAGAGCAGAGGCGGCTTCCCTTCACACCATAGGCGACGTTCACCATAATACTCGTGATCCAATTCAATCACGCTCATCGCATCGGCAGCTTTCCCTTCGCGCATCCTTGGCCGACGGGCATCGATTCCCCACGACCACGTATTCCGAAACCAGAGAGTGGGTAACAACGTCAATTCCGCGCGATTCGGCCCTCGGTTCGTCACTTGAATCCGGATGAGCAGCTCCTCCGGCGTCGCCTTCGCATATTCGACCACGACATCGAAGTAGCGATTCTCATGAAAAACTCCGGTGTCGATCAGCTCGTATTCCGACTCTCGACGTCCGCGACGCCGGTTTTCCTCTATAAGCTTGGCATACGGAAACTCAGCTTGTGGATACTTATAGAGATACTTCATGTACGAATGAGTCGGCGTTGAATCTAAATAAAAATAATAGTCTTTTACATCTTCCGCATGGTTCCCTTCATTTCCGGTCAAACCGAATAGGCGCTCCTTCAGAATGGGATCGCGTCCATTCCAAAGAGCGACGGCAAAACAGATGTATTGGTGCCGATCTGAAATCCCCGCAAGCCCGTCTTCGTTCCACCGGTAGGCTTGCGAGCGGGCATGATCATGAGGAAAGGCTTCCCAAGCCGTGCCGTGAGGGCTATAGTCCTCACGCACCGTTCCCCAGGCGCGTTCGCTTAAGTAAGGTCCCCACCGCTTCCAATGTTGCTTACGAGCCGCATCTTCGACAAGCCGTTGCCGCTCAGCGTCTCGGGGAGTTTGAGAGCGAGAAGATGTCCGAACTATTTTCTCCACTAGACCTCTTACCGCGCACGCGAGTGAAAAGCGGACTGGGGGTTACGATGCACCCAAATGAGGGCCAGAAGCAAGCCGGTGTTCGCTTGATGCAGCACTTGGACTCATTCCTCTTGCCCCTTAGTCGGTCTCTCGTATGTTTACCTGAAGAGCGTATTGATCGTAGTGGAGAAGAAAGCGGGAGCCCTATACTATCATTGATGGAGGAGAGAGGAGACGCTGAATATTATGGGGGGGGATTGCACTGAAAAAAACCGGAGTCGAATACTTAGCTCCAGATCACTCGTTCCTGATTCAACAGATACTCAATGACCTCGATGCTGTTCCGCATCTGGATCTGAGCCTGTTCAGACATAGGCAGCACGGCCCCAACCAACTTGCCGGACTCCATATCCATGAGCGAGGGGATGCCTTCACCCGACGGTTTTTCGAGCTCACTGCGAAAGCTAGCCAAGGGAGACCTCCTGGTTGAATCCTTCTCGGCGCGATGATGAGGTTACTTTAATTGAAGGAATTGACCGGAAGGATACGCGTTATACCGATAGCATACCATGCGCAGTACCTCGCATCATGGACATACTCTATCTCATTGTTTCAAATGAGTTATTAGCGATTCTGTGCGGGGACCAAAAGAGGAGGAAGCGCTCCAAGATAACGAAACGCTCCGCGATTGAGTAATGTCGTATCCGGCTTCAGTCGGAAGTCGTCATGCTCGGCATCTACAAAGCGTGGATCAGCCGTCATATCCGACTCAGCCTGGAGTTCCGGCGCATGAATGTTGGGGGATCCAACTCTCATGTAACTCGTCGCATTGTTGAACAATGCGTTGTACGACATTTTGGTCTGACTTGAAGTTGCAATGAGAAAGCCGACTTTATTGAGACTCAGAATATTTCCCGATGCTTCAATCGTCGTCAAGCCCAGGAATGCCGCTCCACCACCATTCTTGACGAGGGTATTATTGATCAAGACTGCTTTTGCCTGGTCACTGATCACGACCGCCTCGAACAAATTTCCGGTGATGATATTGTGCTCAAGCCGAACCGAAGACTTGCCGGTCACATACACACCGTGGTCGTTATCATGGATTAAATTTCCAATTAAAAGGACCTGAGAATCAGAAAAGTGTACGCCCGTCGTCTCACTTCCTCCGATCACACAGTCTTCGATACGAACATCTTCTACTTGTTGACCGAAGACCATTCCTTTCACATGAACCTGGCGCAGCGTGATGTGGTTTCCGTTGAAAATGCCGAGGGCATGCCCTCCATGCTCCTTGATCGTAAGGCCGCTGATTTCGATATCTGTCGCGCCATACGGCCATTTGCCCACATGCAACACGCCGACCAGCTCGCTTCGTCCAAGTAGAGTCACCTTGTCCGCTCCCGCGCCTACGATCTTGATCTTCTCTTTGCTATGGACGGTAAGATCCTGAGCATAGGCCCCTGCCTTAATCAGAACCGTGTCTCCCTTCCAGGCACTATCGACTGCCTCTTGAATCGAAGAGAAATCTCCCGAACCGTCGAGTGCGACGGTGATGGTTCTTGGCACAGGTGCTGTATTCTCAGCCTGGGCAACCGCGTACCCAGCGCTCATCAAACCGAGGAGCAGTGTCGTGAGAAAAATATGTTGCATGGAGAATTTCATACAAGCACAGAGCCAGGCTTGTCAATTGTGGTTCCTTGCAGGGCACGGCACATGATAAGCTCCGCCGCCATGATTCTGGTTGGACTCACCGGAGGTGTCGCCACCGGGAAAAGTACCGTGGCGAAGATGTTCAAGAGCTGCGGTGCCGTTGTCATTGATGCCGACGAATTGGCACGAGAAGTCGTTCAGCCAGGCAAACCGGCTTGGCGTGACATCGTTCACCGATTTGGAAAGTCCGTCCTGGACTCCGACAGAACAATCAACCGACAGCAGCTTGGTCAGACCGTGTTTCGCGATCGGACGAAACTCCAACAACTCGAACGAATCATCCACCCCCGCGTTGCCGCAGAACAGAAACGACTCACAAGACAGGCCTCCGGAAAAAACCCGAACGCCGTGGTCATTTATGATGTTCCTTTGCTCTTCGAAGCCGGTATCGACAAACGAGTAGATAAGATCATCGTCGTCACAGCTGACCGGGAAACCCAAATCACGCGACTGAGAAAACGCAATACGTTATCGCGAACCGAGGCACTCAGGCGAATTCGAAGTCAGATGCCGCTTACGATGAAACGACTTCGTGCGGACTACGTACTCGATGGAACGAAGCATCGACAAAGTCTTTCTAGGGACGTCAGCCGACTTTTTAAAGACTTTCGCTCCCTGTGACAGGCTGTTTGCTTTCCGGAGAATTCCCTCCATCTACCTCTTGCGATGAAGCCACAATAACGTCCTACCTTCTGTTTCCTTCGCTGTGATACAGTCAATGGCTATGCATACCGTCGTTATTATTGGATCTGGTCCGGCCGGACTCACCGCAGCGATTTATGCAGCCCGTGCGAACCTCGCTCCTCTCCTCGTGGAAGGTTGGCAAGCAGGCGGCCAGCTCACGACGACCACGGAGGTCGAAAACTACCCTGGTTTCGCAAAAGGCATTATGGGCCCGGAGCTCATGAAAGAAATGCGCTCTCAAGCAGAGCGGTTCGGAACGGTCTTCAAGACCGGAGACGTCACAGCTGTCGATCTCAAAACGCGGCCGTTTCAAGTCATTGTGGATGGTGAGGAAACCCTTGAAACCAAGACGTTGATCATCGCGACCGGCGCCTCTCCGATCACGCTCGGTCTCTCAAACGAAAAGCGCTTGTGGGGTCATGGTGTGTCGAGTTGCGCGACCTGCGATGGGTTTTTCTTTAAAGACAAAGAGCTCGTGGTCGTAGGCGGCGGAGACAGCGCGATGGAAGAAGCGATATTTCTCACCAAGTTCGCCACCAAAGTGTCGATTATTCACCGTCGTGACAAGCTTCGGGCTTCCAAAATCATGCAAGACCGGGCCATGAAAAATGAAAAAATTACCTTTGTCTGGAACAGCGTCGTCGAGGATGTTCTTGGACAGGATGTCGTGTCCGGTGTGCGCATCAGAAATGTGGTCACCGGGAAAGTCCTGGATTTGCCCTGTACCGGGTTCTTTCTGGCAATCGGCCACCGCCCAAACACCGCAATTTTTACCGACCAGCTGAAGATGAACGGCGAGGGCTACATCCTGACCAATCACGGAACAGCCACCAATGTCCCCGGCGTGTTTGCAGCCGGGGATGTGCAAGACTCCCATTATCGCCAAGCCATTACCGCGGCCGGTACCGGCTGCATGGCTGCGATCGACGCCGAACAGTTCTTAGAAGCTTCAAGTCAAAGTTGAGGCTAAGGCTGAGCGTTTACGGAAAGAAAAACCTTACACCTTAACCTCGCCCTCAACCTATCTCCAGTATGCGTTGTGTCATCGCCCATTACCACGAGCTCGCTCTTAAGGGAAACAATCGAGACTACTTCGAGCACTGCCTCATGAAGAACATTCGGACCGCTCTCAAGGATGTCGGAATTCGGCAGGTCGAGAACCTCCACAGTCGCATCCGCATCCGGTTTCCGCCCGAAACTCCTGCAGCGGTGGTTCAAGACCGGCTCAAGCGTGTATGTGGGATCACCAATTTTTTGCTGGGCCGTGTGGTCCCACTCCAATTGGCTCAGCCCAATCTGGATGCGCTCACAACGGCCGTCCTCGAGGAGATTGAATCGCAGTCTTTCACCACGTTCAGGGTCACAGCCAGGCGGGCCGACAAGCGCCTGACGTTGACTTCGATGGACATAGAAAGAGCGCTCGGTGCGGCGGTCTGCGACAGAACCGGAAAGAAAGTTAGTTTGAAGAATCCTGACTTGACCATTTATGTCGAACTCCTCTCGAAGGAAGCGTTTTGCTCGGTGGAAAAGATCGAAGGTCCCGGCGGCATGCCGGTCGGCGTCAGCGGAAAGATCGCCTGTCTGATTTCAGGAGGGATCGACTCACCTGTAGCCGCCTATCGCATGATAAAGCGCGGCTGCCTTGCTTCGTTCATTCACTTTTCTGGACGTCCATTGGTCAGTCGGGCCTCGGAGGAAAAAGTTCACGAACTTGTACGGCACCTCACCACCTTCCAATATGATTCACGCCTCTATGTGATTCCTTTTGGGGAAATCCAGCGAGAGATCATCTTGAGCGCGCCGGCGCCGTTCCGCATCGTACTGTACAGGCGGATGATGATCCGGATCGCCCAGGAGTTGGCGAGAAAAGAGCAGTGTTGGGCGTTAGTGACTGGCGATAGCCTGGGTCAAGTGGCCTCCCAAACACCTCAGAATTTGTGTGTGATTGAAGAAGCAGCGGAACTGCCGATCCTCCGGCCGTTGATCGGCATGGACAAGCGCGAGATCATCGACGAAGCCAGACGTCTCGGCACTTACGAAACATCGATCGAGCCGGACCAGGACTGTTGCAAGCTATTTGTGCCTCCCCATCCGAGCACGAAAACTCGCCTTGACGACGTGCACAAAGTCGAACGCCTGATCGATGTCTCCACCTTGGTAAAACGAGGAGTGGAAAACGCGGAGTTGACCGAGTTGTCGTTCCCCCCTTCGACTACATAACTCGCACAGGGTTTCTGTTGCAGACCAAGTCTCGTACAGTCACGTGAAGCCATTGCAAAACGGCATCGACCACGGTAAGCTCGCACACCCATCGAGCACGTTCTCCTCACCTGCTCGATACTCAAACCAGCCGACGATCTGTCATAACGGAGAGGTGCGAGAGCGGCCGAATCGGGCAGTCTCGAAAACTGCTGTCGGGGTAACTCGACCGTGGGTTCGAATCCCACCCTCTCCGCCACAAGACAACTTAAGACAAAGATTCTTTGTCTTAAGTTGTCTTGTGGCGAGATCTCGTCAGCTAACCTCTCTCGTTTTCTTCTCCAACACTCTCCGCAGTTCAACCATCGCTAATGTATCTCGTGCACAATAGCGTAACAGCGCCTCCCGTATGGAATCCCGTTCCACCCAATCGCTTTCGAGAAAGACCATCCGGTAGTACTCGGCTGCCGCCTGCCCACCCTCTTGAATCGTGAGGTCGCCATACCCAAGCGACGGCACCACGGCCGGTAACACAGACTTAATCGAATACGAACCATGAAAGGCGGGATGATAATAGTGACTTTTGATAACAGGGAGCAGATCCCATAACCGCTTCACAATCGCTTTGAACGCTGATTTATATTCCGGAAAGATATCGGCCAGCTGGCGAATGATCGTTTCTTCATAGGCTGAGTAGACCACAATGCTGCCGGTTTCACCGAGCGATTCGAGGAGAGCCTCAGCCCAAGCCCGGCGAGGGTCCGATGCCTCACTGTGGAGAAACTCCTGGTGCGTGACCTCACCGGATTCGAGTTCAATGTGATTGGACCACTGAACTGGAAGGGACTGATAGGGCCTCGTGGAGGGAAACCGCGGCAATGCCAACATGACGGTTTCCGCATCGAGATGGTGAATAGGATAGCTTACGGAACGAAGGATGTGATCCAACCTCGGCGAAACCCATTCGACGTTGTCTTTGACCTTTCGTTGTACATCCGACAGCTTTGTTTCATCCGGAATTTCGTCGATCGTCATGATGCCCTGTCGGACAAGCTGACCGACGATCTCTTTCTTGCCCGGCAGATGATAGATCCAGCGCTGCGGTTTTTCCTTCGTACAATGAGCCCAGAAGGGGCATTCGTAGGGAGCATGGCAATGCTGATCGGGCTCGATCACCGGAGCCTGCGGTTCCAACAACATGGCTTTCATCGCAGCCAATCGTTCCGGTACCAGCCCTCGACGCTCTGTTACAGCTTCCGATATATTTTCAATCGAAAAGAGCGCTTGCAGATCAACCTCCCCGCCTTGATAGAAATACCCCGTATCGATATGCATCAGACAGGTCGCATCAAGCCTCACTCCAGCCCCTTGTACGACGTGACTTTGTATGGCTAGATCATCAAGGTGAACATCTTTCACCCTGGTGGATGATTTCACCTCGATCAAACGCCAAAACGACGATCCTCCATCGCCATTCTGTACGCGCTCTAAAATATCGACGCGCACAACGACTCCTTCATGCTCGAATGCGGCTTCGAAGACGGCGGGAATCTCGGAATCTTGAAGCAAGGCGGCGGTCTCCGTGATCGCCGCCTCCCGCCGACGAAATCCTGATTTGACCAGCACACCACCCCGAAAGCGTTGCTGCGCCAAGATCCCGATCTCGGTTCCCATGTCCAAGATCGCCTGCATCGACGCATCCGGCGGAGTCGCCAAGGCGGGTTGATGAATTTCCAGATAGAGCCGCTTGTGACATTGCAATCCCGAGAGAAATTTTGATTTCGATAGACGGGGTGGTGCGAACGTCGTGGGAGATTCGTTGTGAACGTCGGCCATCGTCATACAATCCCTGACACCATCAACGATTTGTCACATGACGGAAGGAGGAACTCTGTTAGGATAGCGCCCCATGAGCAACGCTGTCACCCAGATCAGGCGGTCCGTAATGAGTTTGGCGCTCCCCGTCACGCTCACCACGTTTCTCCAACGGGCCGAAGGCATTGTCGCCGTCCTCTTGGTCGGCGGGCTGGGAGCCACGTCAATCGCCGCGGTCGGCCTAGGTCAACTGTTGGCTTTCGTGGCAACGACCTTGTTCTCCGGAATTTCGGTTGGGACGAATGTGATTGTCGCCCAATTATGGGGAGCGCGGCGCCGGCAAGACGCGGGAGAAGCAGCCCGTCATTTCTTATGGCTTTCGATCGGCCTATCGCTCGTGCTGGCCGGCCTTGGGATAACCGGCAATCAGTTCGTCATGCAGCAACTCGGTGCGGAATCCGCCGTCATTGATCTCGCCCTCCCCTATTCGACCATCATCTTCCTCGTGATTCCCTGTACCATACTCATCCAAGTCTTGTCGTCCATCCTCCAAGGCACAGGCGACACGAAGACCCCCATGTACGGCCTGATCGGCGTTAATCTCCTCCATGTATGCCTTGCCTACCCCCTCATCTACGGACACTGGGGATCTCCCGCATTGGGGCTTAAAGGCGCGGCCATCGCTGTCGGCCTCGCCGAAGCGACAGGGATGCTCTACCTCTTGCTGCGTTGTCGTCCTATTTTGAAAGAGTCGTCCACGCTGAGGCTTGACTTGATTCGATCGATCTGGGAGGTGGGAGCGTCGGTATCCGGTGAGCGCATCGTTCAACAGGCCGGCATCTTTATCTATACCAAACTCGTCCTCCTCTATGGCACCGTAGCCTACGCCGCGCACCAAGTCGGGCTATCGATTGAATCCTTCTCCTTCCTCCCCGGCTATGGATTTGCCATCGCAGCCGCCACCATGGTGGGGCAAAGCATCGGAGCCGGCAAATATACCAGAGCGAAACTTGAAAATTGGGAAGCCAATCGGCTGGCGATTGTGATCATGGCCGGGATGAGCCTCATCTTTTTCTTCTTCCCCTACACGTTGCTTCGTGCGTTCACCACCGATGAAGCCGTGATCGAACTTGGAACCATGTTTTTAAAAATCGTCGCCCTATTGCAAGTCCCGCTGGCTCTCACCATGGTCCTGGCTGGATCGCTCCGGGGTGCCGGCGACACACGCTTCATTATGGGCGCCACGATGATCGGCATGTGGGGCGTTCGAGTCCCGTTGGCACTCATCGCCGCTCTCTGGGCGCGTCAATCCGTCTTCTACATTTGGGCAGCCATGATCGCGGACTGGACGGTGCGGATGGGGTTGTTACTCTGGCGATATCAGTCCGAACGTTGGCGGCAGATTCAAGTCATTCGTTGATCCGACCAAGCATAGGCTGCTCCGAAACAGAGACCCGCCACTGCCGCCTGGATGAACACGTTCTCCGTATGGATAGCAATGGACCACCAGACAATGGCAGCTATGACACCCGATACCCCTCCAAGAAGAATCTTGCCGCCCGCAAGCCGGAGCCGGTCCGTGAAAACCACCCATGTGATCATATACACGACTCCGGCGGCAATCGACGCCCAGAGGTGCATAAGGTCGTGCTTGAAGAACCAGACTTGAATCGCCCCCGCAATCGCGCCGAGAATGATCCCCGTGATCGCTCGTTTGACTAACACGAAATAGTGAAACGCGGTATCGGCCAATCTATCCTCCACTTGATAGCCAAGCTTATGAGCCCTCTTGTGCACTACTGGGACGTATGACGTGATGTCCTTCTGACTGATGGAACAACCAACCCAAAGGACTCTACCGATCGAGCCGTCGAGACGACCGTCTGGGAACCACGTGTCAGGTTGCTGGCGCCAAGCGCAACGACGCGAACCATTGCTCTCGGTCAGATCACGACCTAGGAGGACAGGTCGTTTGCCTGGTATCGCGTCCCGGTCCTTTGGTGATTTCGATAAGCGCGACGCCTTTGACATTGGCGCAGAGATCCCCCAGACCCGGCGTGATCAGGCGGAACGGGCCTCCCTTGGTGTCAGGTAACGATGCTCCGTCAAGTTCGTAAACGAGAACCCCATGTGCTCTGGCCTGATCAAGTGTGAGACAGGCGGAGTACTTTCCATCCGAGGCGTGAAACGCAACGTGATCGGCACCGATCATCAAAGCCGGAACATCGAGCAACCCCTTCAACCAAATCCCCTGTCCCTTCATACCGGGCATGACTGTCGAAACATCCACATGATGCTCGGCCGGTAATGACGCGATCGCTGCACGATCGAAGGACAGTGGCTGAACCACAGCGCCCTCTATTCGCACGCGCCCCTGACCGGTCTGCTCCTTCTCCGTGATCGCCTTGATCATCGCCGTCAAGGCTTCGTTCACCGGTGTCGGAATGCCGAAGTCCCTCCCCTTCTTGACGATGAAGCCATTCAGGTAATCGATTTCTGTCGGACGTCCCGCTTTCCAATCGTCATACATGGAGGTATGGATATCACGAATCTCTTGTGAGGCTTTCACCACTCGTTCGGCCATGTCCGGCGGCAAAGGCACTTTCAACGTCGCCGACACTGCCGCCACTTCTCCCACGATCTGCCGGATCACGCCCGCCATCTCTGGATGGTCGAGCGCTTTGGCCACATGGTCATCAATGAGCACGGTGATGGGATTGAAGACACAGTTCCAACACATCTTCTCCCACTTGCTGCGGCGAATGTCTTTGGACAAGTGGCAAGGAACGCCCGCTGAAGTGAACAGGTCATGGATAGCGAGAAGACGCTCGCTCTCATACCCCATCAGTTCGCCGATCGCCAAGGCTCCTTTTTTATAATGTTCGATCACGCCGGGCTCGACGATTTTGGAATAGATATAGGCGACGCCGCCGACTACACAATCCCGTTGGAGTCGCGCAAGCAGACGGTCTTCGGTATCGATGCCGTTTTGCAACGTAAGAATCACGGTTTTTTCGGTCAGCACCGGTTCGATCTGGTTCAGAACTTCGTCGAGGTCATAGGCTTTCACGCCGAGCACGATGAGATCTGGACGCGGGAGCTGACGCGCATCCGAGGCTGCTTGAGGCTTGACCGTAAATGTTCCATCGACGCTGCGGATCGTCAATCCGTTTTGTTTCACCACCGCCAGCGTGTTCGGCCGCAGCAAAAACGACACATCGGGATTCTTCTTGGCCAATCGCGCTCCAAAAAATCCACCGACCGAGCCGGCGCCGATCATTAAAATCTGTTTCATGCTCTCATCCTCATAGTTGTCTGCGAAACGGGCGTACTATAGCATGCGGTTGCGCGGCGACGCAGCCGCACTTAGAGGACCGGAATATCATGGCGCCTGGATCTGATCTTGGAATTGTGAGACGACAACTTTCTGCGGCCCGAAGCATCACCGTGCTCACCGGTGCCGGGATCTCGGCCGACAGCGGCGTGCCGACATTTCGCGGCACGGACGGCTTATGGAAGAACTTTCGCGCCGAGGATCTGGCGACGCCTAAGGCCTTCGAGCGAGATCCCCGCCTCGTGTGGGAGTGGTACAACTGGCGGCGCGAGCTGATCGCCACAAAACAGCCGAACCCCGCTCACAAAGCTATCGTCGAACTGGAGCGACGCTCTCCAGACTTTTGGCTGATTACTCAAAACGTGGACGGGCTGCATCGAGACGCAGGCTCACAGAAAGTCTCTGAGATTCATGGCAACATCTGGAAAGTTCGCTGCACCGGCTGTGGCGTGGTAGAAAACAACCGCGATATGCCGATTGCCATCCTCCCGTCCTGTGCCCATTGCGGGTCGCTGCTCCGGCCCCATATTGTCTGGTTCGGAGAATCCTTATTTGCCGACGACCTCGACTGCTGCGCCAGTGCACTCAACCGCTGCGACGTCTTGCTCGTCATCGGCACATCCGGAGTCGTCTACCCAGCTGCTGGGTTCGCATCCGTTGCCAAAGAAGCCGGTGCATTCGTCGCCGAAATCAATCTTGACCCCACCCCACAGTCGGCGCTGGTCGACATCTCACTGCAGGGCCGCGCGAAAGATCTCGTGCCGTTACTGCTCGAACCGGTCTAGGAACGGGAACAACCCTTCCAAGCTTCTGATAATCTGAACGCCGCTTACTTCTTGCTGCTTACCGTCACGATCCAACAGGACGGCCTGAAGACCGGCTTTCGTCGCCCCTTCCACGTCGTCTCGCAGACTATCCCCGACGTGCAAAGCCTCTTCCGGATCGACCGCATGTTTCTCCAGTGCGACTTGAAAGATCTGTGGGGCCGGTTTTGCGGCCTGAGCCAAACTTGAGATAGTCACCGTGTCGAAGGCATCGGCGATTCCGAGTCCACGCAGCACGGTAAAGAGACGGGAATCAAAATTCGAGATGATCCCGAGCTCCAGATTTTGCGCTTTGAGCCGAGTCAAGGTGGACACGGTTTCAGGAAACAAGCGCCATGATCGATGGTCCTCAAACACACGAAACACGTGATCGAAGAACTCGTCGAATCGCTCGAACATACCCACACGATAGAAGACGTGATGAACGATATCGAACCACCACAGCCGTTCACTCTGCTTAATTCGTGCCGGTTCAGCCGCGGAAAAGACCGGCGGCGTGGCTTCGCGGAACGCTCGCCTGAACGCCTGTTGGATCGCGACCAACGAATCTGGTTTCTGTGGAAAGCCGAATTCAACCGCATGTCGAAGATAGATTTCAGCGACCGACCCCTGCACGTGAAAGAGGGTATCGGCTGCATCGAAAAACACAACTCGGATCGATGAACTCATGACCGGTCTACCCTGATCTCATTTCGGCAACCGAAGCGTGCCGAAATACATCGCGAATCCAATCACCTATCGACGGTTTTCTTGACAAAGAATACCCCCCTTGCTAGCTTCGAAGAAACTAAAAAGTTGGGAGAAGTTTTCATGGCTTCGCCGATCTTTGTGGTGGATAGCAGCCCCGCGGTGAGACGGCTGGTAGAACAAATCTCAATTCCGGAAGGATTTGAGGTCGTTGGGTTTCAAGACGGACCAGCCGCCCTTGAGGCCGCTCGACGAAGCTCGCCATCGCTGATCATCGCGGACTACCATCTCGACAACATGACGTTTTCCGGGTTTTGTAAGGAGATCAACAAACTGGACAACCTGACAGAAACCTATCTCATTTCGTTGGTGAATCCGGCGGATCGACCGGACGAAAACCTCCTTCGCACGTTGGGTGTCAAAGCATTTCTGAAGAAACCGTTTCAATCTGAGGATTTGCTCGGCGTGCTGAAATCTCTTCAACAGAAGCAAATTGATGTCTCGAACGGCAAGAGCCTGAAACGACGCGTCTGGCCGCCGACTTCGACCTCAACCAATTCCGATGATGAGGGGATCAACCACCTGGCAAGCGACGACAATCAAGAGGAAGTTATGGACCAGCCTGGCATCTCGTCGAGTGCATCGCCGACGTCACCAATCTCCGCTGCGGCCCCTGAAGATACCATGAAGGGCCTCTTCGATCATCTCTTGCAATCGATGACCACACGAAGCCAGCAGAGTCTTGCTGAGCTGCTCCCTCGTGCGATCGACGAGAAATTGGCAACCTATGTCCGACCGACCGTTCAGAAAGAGGTGCAAGCACAGCTAGGAAGCATCCTCTCCCAGGAATATCTCACAACGATCATTCAACCCCTGGTCTCTCAGACATTGCCCTCACTCATCAGAAAAGAACTCGAGGCCAGCGAGCCCATCATCCGGCAAACCGTGGCCGATGTAGCCAAAGTCGCCATCGGAGAGACCGTCGATCGACAGGTCAAGGATCAGGTCGAATCCGGAATCCATCAACACCTACCCACGATCGTGCGGGAACAGGTAGGAACGGTCGATCAGCTGGTCAAAGATGAGCTTCAACGTGCGGTACTGAAACAGGCCCCGCTACTGGCAGATGACTTGGTAAGAGCCGCAGTTGGAGAAACCATCGAGCAGGCTGTTCAGCGAATCGTGCCTGATGTCGCCGAGCAGCACATCAAGGCTGAGCTCAGACGTCTGATCGAGACTGAAGAAGCATCACAGTCCTCTCAGGCCTAACTTTTCTTGCCCCGTTTCCCTCGTCGAGCCTTGGCCAGGCCTTTCATCCGTTTGACATTCTTCCGGTGTTTCTTTCGCGTCTTCCGATCCTTCTCACGACCTCGTGCCATGATCCTCCTACTATGATGTGTTTGATGATCTCTTTATGGGCGACTGTATAGCACATGCCTCAAAAGGCCACAAGCAGAGACTCGCGCCATTTTCTGTATGAGACGGACATGCTAAGATGCCGGACCTCACGCTTAGAGTCCGGTGGAGCGATGACAAGGCGTCAACTCGATAAAGCGTATGATCCGAAAGCCGTTGAAGACCGATGGTCTCAGGAGTGGCTCGCGCGCGGATACTTCCACGCCTCACCGGAACAACCAGGCCAACCGTATTGTATCGTCATCCCACCACCGAACGTCACAGGATCGCTCCATGTCGGTCATGCACTCAACCATTCGCTCCAAGACATTCTGATCCGGTGGCGGCGCATGCAGGGGCGTAATACTCTCTGGTTGCCCGGAACCGATCACGCCGGCATTGCCACACAAAACGTGGTGGAAAAGCAGCTGATGACCGAAGGCCTGTCGCGTGAGTCGCTGAGACGGAAGCGATTCGTCGAACGAGTCTGGCAATGGAAAGCGACGTCGGGTGGCACGATCGTCAATCAACAAAAACAGCTGGGAGAATCCTGCGACTGGGACCGTTTGCGCTTTACGATGGACGAAGGGTTATCCAAAGCCGTTCTCGAGGTCTTCGTGCGTCTGTATGAAGACGGATTGATCTATCGCGGCGAGCGGCTTATCAATTGGTGTCCACGCTGCCTGACGGCACTGTCGGACATTGAAGTGGAACATGAGGAGGTGACAGGCAAGCTGTATCACATCCGCTATCCGCTGGTGGACGACCCAAACACCAGTTTGATCGTGGCCACCACGCGGCCGGAAACGATGCTGGGCGACACGGCCGTCGCCGTGCATCCGGACGATCCTCGGTATCGCCATCTGATCGGCAAGAAAGTCCGCCTGCCGTTAACGACGCGTGAGATTCCGATCCTAGGCGATTCGATCCTCGTCGATCTGGAATTCGGCACGGGCGCCGTCAAGATCACTCCGGCCCACGACTTCAATGACTTTGAGGCTGGAGAGCGTCATAAACTGCCAATAATTTCCATTCTCACGGCGCGTGCGGAAATGGATGGGATTGGTCTGCGCGAAGCACAAGCAGATGCTTCGCTGAACCTCGTCCTTAAACCAGTACAAAAAGCCCGAGCTATAGTCGTCGAAGCCTTAGCCGAACGTGGCTATCTAGTGAAAACTGAAGATCACAAGATGGCAATCGGGAAATGCTACCGTTGCAAAACAGTGATCGAGCCCTATCTCTCACCGCAATGGTTTGTGAAGATCAAGCCGCTGGCCGAACCCGCAATCAAAGTGGTGGAGGATCGACGCATTCGAATTGTTCCCGAAAGCTGGGTCAACAACTATCTTGGCTGGATGCGGGATATCAAAGATTGGTGTATCTCACGACAAATCTGGTGGGGACACCAAATTCCAGTTTGGTACTGCACAAACTGCAACCAAGAACACATCCTGAAAACCGGACACGCTGTTGGTGCAACAGCAGAGCACGGTATGCTCCCCGATATAGCAAAGTGGAACTTTACGATCGCACAAGAAGCTAAACCGATTGTGGCCCGCACAAAACCAGCTCGGTGCCCGGTCTGTCACAGCCAGGAATTGCTCCGCGACCCCGACGTGCTCGATACCTGGTTCTCCTCCGCTCTGTGGCCCTTCTCAACCTTGGGCTGGCCGGATCAAACGCCTGAACTCAAGACCTATTATCCGACCTCCACATTGGTCACAGGCCTCGACATTCTGTTCTTCTGGGTGGCTCGCATGATCATGATGGGGCTCAAGTTCATGGGTGACGTGCCCTTCAAGGACGTCTATATCCATGCCTTGGTCCGCGACGCAGAAGGCCAGAAGATGAGCAAATCGAAGGGCAACGTGATCGACCCGCTGCACGTCATGGAGCAATTCGGCACCGACGCCCTTCGGTTCACCCTGGCTTCAATGGCCTCGCCGGGACGCGATATCAAGCTGGCGGAAGAACGGATCGAGGGCTATCGCAATTTCGCCAATAAGATTTGGAATGCCGCGCGATTTTCCTTGATGTACCTCGACGGGCCGCGTACCGCCCTTCCACCGATGCAACGGACGTTCCCCGACCGGTGGATCTTGAGCCGCCTCAACCAGACAATCCACGCCGTCACAACCGAATTGGAATCATATCGATTCGATCGTGCTGCGACAGTCCTCTATCAGTTCATCTGGCGTGAGTACTGCGACTGGTATTTGGAATTGATCAAACCGGTTCTGCAAACACCCGAACACCCGGATGGAGCAAGCACAAGACACACGCTCTTGGAGACGTTGGAAACGACCATGCGGCTGCTGCACCCCTTCATGCCGTTCATCACGGAAGAAATTTGGCAGACGATCCCCCATCAAGGAGACAGCATCGTCGTGCAGAACTATCCAGCCGCGAACGATGCTTGGGACGCGCCTGATGCAGAGCGATACTTTATGCTGCTGGAACAAACGGTGGGACTCGTCCGAACCGGCCGAGTCCTCTTGAATTATCCGCCGGGACAGCAGATTCCGTTTCATGTCGGGCACGACGACCCGGACAGACAGAACCAGCTCCACCAGTTACAACGACACCTGGCTCACCTCAGCCGCGGCACCGCCGAAGTAAGCCCGTCGCACGATTGGCAGGCAGCAAGATTGCTGCGACTCGTCACGGAAGGCCTTTCGGTGGGCATCGCAGTTGCCGATGACGTCGACCTGAAGAAAGCGATTGACCGCCTGGCGAAACAAATCACGGACACCGACAAGGAATTCCAACGGGTCGAGGGGAAACTGAAGAACGCCGAGTTCGTGTCGAAAGCTCCGCCGGACGTGATCACCGAGCATCAAGAGCGGGTGCAGACACTGTCCCGCGATCGTGCATTGCTGGCCGACAGTGAACGGCAGCTCCGCGCTATGCTCGCAGTCTGACCGATGGCCACACTCCCTGCTGCAGAAATTCGCCGCGCAGTGCGCCAAGGGCTCGAAGAAGATCTTGCTCAGGGGGATGCCACAACAGCTGCGATCTTCACTTCTCCGGTGCCTGCTCGGGCCGAGATCATTGCTCAACAGCCGTTGGTTGTGGCGGGAATGGCCGCAGCGGTTCAGACATTTCTCATGGTCGATCCTTCCCTGCGGCTGTCGGTCGCCAAGTGCGACGGCGACCGAGCGGCGAATGGAGAGGTGCTCCTGGATATCGAAGGTGATGGGCGGTCCATCCTGCAGGCCGAGCGGGTCGCCTTGAACTTTCTTCAACACCTGTCCGGGATCGCTACCTTGACGCAACGGTTCTGCCGGGCCGTACGCGGCTACCCTGTCAGTATCCTGGATACCAGGAAAACTCTTCCCGGCTGGCGCGCGCTTCAGAAGTGGGCGGTTTCGCTCGGCGGAGGGAGCAACCACCGACAATCATTGAGTGACGGCATTTTGATCAAAGATAACCATCTGGCCCTCCTCCGACGCAATCGACGACCGGTTGAACGGGCATGTCGATTGGCACATGCCCATCGATCAAGTGCGCTTCCGGTGATTGTCGAGGTGGAATCCCTCTCTGATGTTCGGCAGGCGCTCGCCGGAAAGCCTGATATTATTCTGCTAGACAACATGGCGCCGGACCTGGTCCGACGTGCCGTGGCATTGATCAAGAAGCAGGCTCTGGTGGAAGTGTCGGGCGGCATCACGCTGAAGAACATCCGCGCCATGGCGGCAGCCGGTGCAGATCGCATCTCCATCGGAGCGCTCACCCATTCCGCCCCTGCGGCATCGATCAGCCTTGTCATGACGTTAGCTCGGCCTTTACGACGCCGGCGTGTGTAGTTGATGGTGTCCTCCGCCCCACTCAACCTCGATGGTATTCGCAGCACCCTTGCGACCATGTCGCTTGGTCACGCCTTGTATCTCCACCAAGATCTTCCCTCGACCAACAAGGAGGCTTTGTCCCTGGCTCAGAACGGCGCAGCCCACGGCACCGTCGTCATTGCTGAAAGCCAGTCCGGCGGCTACGGCCGACATGGGCGCGCCTGGTTCTCTCCGCCGGGATTGAACATCTATTGCTCCGTCATTGTACGTGAGATGGGGGAACACCTTTCCCTTTCGCAATGGCTATCCTGGCTGCCGCTTGTCAGCGCACTGGCCGTGATTGAAGCCGTTCAACAGCTGGCGGCTGTGTCCCTTTCGTTGAAGTGGCCGAACGACTTGCTTCTTTATGATCGCAAAGTCGGCGGGATTCTCTGCGAGAGCAGCTTCGCTACAAGTAACGACCCGATCGTGGTCATTGGAATCGGGCTCAACGTGAATGTCCCACCGGTGTCTTTTCCGGAAGAATTACGACCGATTGCGGCCTCATTGCTGGAAGCCTCACGACGACCGATCGACCGCAATCGACTCATTGCTCACCTGCTTCTGGAACTTGAACATTGTCGTGGCGAGCTTCGGACTCATGGACCGGTCCGGTTACGACAGGCCTATACGGCTCACTGCGCCACGCTGGGACGCCAAGTTCGCGTCCTGTTCACGAATGAGCAACCGATCGTCGGCATCGCAGAAGCTCTCTCTGCCGACGGCGCACTACAAGTGAGGATCTTGTCACCTCACCCTCATTCACAACCGACGCCTCTCGTCGATGTCCGCGCAGCCGATGTCGTGCATCTGAGAGAGTAGAAAAAAGAGCACCTGGCCGAGTAGAATGAATCCGATGCTCTTAGCCATCGATATCGGGAATACCAACGTCGTCGCGGGAATCTTTGACGGATCAACCCTGTTGACCCATTGGCGGTTGGCGACCGATCCCAAGACCACTGCCGATGAGTACGGTGTCCTTTGCCTCAGCCTCATGGTCCGAGATGGGCGCGTCTCTCAGCAAATCACCGGCGCAATCATCTCCAGCGTCGTTCCCGCCCTCACGGAAACGTTTGAATCGATGGTTGAAACGTCCTTTGGCTGCACCCCCATCACCGTCTCACCTGACATGGATACAGGCTTAACACTGAAATACTCGAACCCGAAAGAGATCGGAAGCGACCGCATCGTGAATGCGGCTGCGGCCTATGAGAAATTTCGCCGCGACCTCATCATCGTCGACTTCGGCACGGCGACGACGTTTTGCGCGATCAACCGAGATGGAGAGTATCTTGGAGGCGTGATCGCACCGGGCCTGATTATTTCGGCGGACGCCCTGTTTACACGGGCGGCGAAGTTGAGCAAAGTCGAACTCGTTCGGCCTAAAACCGTCATTGGAACCGATACCGCCGGGAGTATTCAATCGGGGCTCATCTTCGGCTATGCCGGTCTCGTGGACACTCTTATCCAGCGGATGGTAGGAGAAATGGGGCGCACGTCTTATGTAATCGCCACGGGTGGATTAGCCCCGGTGATTGCGCCGGAGGCGCGATCGATTCAACATATTGAACCCTTTTTGACCCTTCATGGGCTTGAACTCCTCTATCGCCGTGCCCGCGGCGCGAGCCTGACGCAATGGCTCTAGTTCTCTGAGTACCCGCATCATTTTATTTTCCCTTTACCCGTTGACTTCCCTTCTCCTATGGATATCTCCCCGCTTGTACAGGTATCAGGATGAATGACGATCAAGAGCAGAAAAAAATAAACGCCAATACAATCGAGAGCTTAGATGAAAATTCTCCTGTCACGGCTGCAGGCTCCTCATTTCAAGAGGAACTGGCCGGCAAGACTGAAGAATGTAAAGCGCTCAATGACAAGTACCTCCGGCTGGCTGCGGAATTCGAAAACTACAAACGGCTGACCCAACGCGACCAGCGTGAACAGATTCGATTCGGGAATGAACAGCTTCTGAAAGAGCTGTTGCCGGTGGTCGATAACATGGAGCGGGCGATCAAGGCTGCTCGGACGAACAGCGGCGATTCGGCGCTTGTCCAGGGCGTGGAACTGACGCTCAAGCAACTCTCCGGGGTTCTGGCCAAGTTCGGCGTGCAGGCGATTGAAACAGCCGGCCAGGAGTTCGACCCAAGCGCTCATCAAGCCGTCTCATACGGGCCATCGAACGACGTGTCGGCCAATAACGTATTGGACGAATTTCAAAAAGGGTATCGGCTGCACGATAGGATTTTGCGGGCGGCGATGGTCAGTGTATCGTCAGGTCCGTCCCAACCAAGCGAACATGACTCAACGACGAACTGATCTGATTCAGCCGTCGTTGTCGAGAAGGAAGGAGTCCACCAATGGGTAAAGTTATCGGTATCGATCTCGGGACCACCAACTCTTGTGTGGCGATTATGAGCGGCGGAGACCCCGTCGTGATCGCCAACGCCGAAGGGAGCCGGACCACGCCTTCCGTCGTTGCCATCACCGATAAGAGCGAGCGGCTGGTCGGACAAATCGCAAAACGGCAAGCGATTACCAATCCCGAGAACACCATTTTCTCCGTCAAGCGTTTGATGGGGCGCAAGTTCAAGAGCCGCGAAGTTCAAGAAGCCATGAAGCGGCTTCCCTATAAAGTCGTCGAAGCCGATAACGGCGACGCGCACGTGGAATTGCGCGGCAAGCGCTATAGCCCACCGGAAATCTCGGCCATGATTCTGCAGAAAATGCGGCAGACCGCTGAAGACTACCTCGGTGAAAAGGTCACTGAGGCCGTTGTGACTGTCCCCGCCTATTTTGACGACAGCCAGCGTCAGTCGACCAAAGATGCCGGCCAGATCGCCGGTCTGAACGTCCTGCGTATCATCAATGAGCCGACAGCTGCCTCTCTCGCCTACGGCCTTGACAAGAAGAAGGATGAACGAATTGCCGTGTACGATTTGGGCGGCGGCACCTTCGACATCTCCGTGCTCGAAATCGGAGAAGGCGTCTTTGAGGTAAAATCCACCAACGGTGATACCTACCTCGGCGGAGACGACTTCGATCTACGCATCATGGATTGGCTGGTCGACGAGTTTAGGAAGGATCAAGGCATCGATTTGCGGAAAGATCGGATGGCGCTTCAACGCCTGAAGGAATCGGCGGAACGAGCCAAGATCGAGCTGTCGTCGTCTCAAGAAACGGAGATCAATCTGCCGTTCATCACCGCCGATGCCAGCGGCCCTAAACATATGGTCACGAAGCTGACACGAGCCAAACTTGAACAGCTTGTGGATGACTTGATTCAGCGCACGATCGAACCCTGCCGAAAAGCCTTATCCGACGCGGGCGTCACCGCCAAGGATATCCAAGAAATCGTGCTGGTCGGCGGCATGACCCGCATGCCAAGAGTGATTCAGGTGGTGAAAGATTTCTTTGGGAAAGAACCGCACCGTGGGGTGAATCCCGACGAAGTCGTCGCCATCGGGGCCGGCATCCAAGGCGGAGTTCTCAAAGGAGAGGTCAAGGACGTCCTGCTTCTCGATGTCACTCCATTGTCGTTGGGCATTGAGACGTTGGGCGGCGTCTTCACCAAGCTCATTGAGCGCAACACGACCGTTCCAACCAAAAAGAGCCAAGTGTTCTCGACGGCCGCCGATAACCAAACGGCCGTGACCATCCGCGTCTTCCAAGGCGAACGGGAAATGGCCAATGACAACAAACTGCTTGGGCAGTTCGACTTGGTCGGCATTCCACCGGCGCCTCGGGGCATGCCGCAGATTGAAGTGACGTTCGATATCGATGCCAACGGCATCGTGCATGTGTCGGCAAAAGATCTGGCCACGCAAAAAGAACAATCCATCAAGATCACGGCTTCCAGCGGTTTGAGCAAAGACGAGGTCGAGAAGCTCGTTCGGGACGCGCAGTCACACACGGAAGATGATAAGAAACGCCGCAAATTGGCGGAAGCCAAGAACCAGGCGGATACGCTGGTCTATCAAACCGAAAAAAACATCACGGAATACGGCGACAAAGTCGCCGCGGAGGAAAAGACGAAAATCCAGGATGCCGTCGCAGCCGTCAAGAAGGCGCTCGAGGGCACCGATGCCGAGGCCATCGAATCGGCGACGCAATCACTCATGACGGCGTCGCATAAGTTAGCCGAAGAGATGTACAAGAAAGCCGCCGCATCTCCGGGCCCGCAACCGGGCGCTTCATCCTCCGACGGCAGCACCGGCGAGACAAAGACCGACGAGAAAGTCGTGGACGCAGAATTTGAAGAAGTAGACAAAGACAAGAAATAGCCTAAAATAGCGCCTCAGAGTGCCCGAGTTCTCGGCACGATCGAGAATTCTGGCGGTTTCTTACTTCTATACGCAATGGCAGCCGTGTCAAAACGCGATTACTACGAAACTCTCGGCGTCGATCGGAATGTGTCCGACGACGAGTTGAAAAAAGCCTACCGGAAACTGGCCCGCCAACACCATCCGGATCTCCACGTCGGCGACCAGCAAAAGAAATCCGCCGAAGAGAAGTTTAAGGAAATCAACGAAGCCTATGAAACGCTGAGCGATCAGGAACGGCGGAAACGCTACGACATGTTCGGTCATGCCGGGGCACAGCAGGGCGGGGCAGGCTTTGACGGGTTCGATTTCAACCGTGGCGGATTCGGAGACGTGTTTAACGACATTTTCGAGGATTTTTTCGGCCAGGCGCGAGGTGGTGGCGCAACTCGGGCCGAACGTGGCAACGATCTCCAATACAACCTCGAAATCACGTTTGAGGAAGCCGTCTACGGGAAAGAAGCCAAACTCAAGATCCCGCGCTGGGAGATCTGCATCGACTGCAAAGGGACCGGGGCGAAATCGGCGGCAGCCATCAAGCCATGTGCCAGCTGCAAAGGTGCGGGGCAACTTCGATTTCAGCAGGGATTCTTCAGTGTCAGCCGGCCCTGTGGTCAATGTGAAGGCACTGGTCACTTGGTCACTGAACCCTGCTCGACCTGCCAGGGACGTCAACGGGTTTACAAAGAGCGCACCATCGCCGTCCATATTCCAGCCGGTATTGAGACCGGCATGCGACTTCGTCTCTCCAATGAAGGAGAGCATGGCCCCAATGGCGGCCCTCCCGGCGACCTCTACGTGGCCGTTACCGTAAGACCCCATCAAGTCTTTCATCGCAAGGGCCTTGATATCGCCTGTGATGTGCCGGTCAACCTCGTCACGGCCGTGCTCGGTGGAAAAGTGGAAGTGCCGACCCTCACCGGGGCAACTGTCATTAAGGTGCCGCCCGGTACACAACACGACAAGGTCCTTCGGATTAAAGGGTTAGGGATTCCCAGCCTGAAGGGAGGCTCAACCGGTGATCAGGTCTATACGATCAAGGTCCAAATTCCCACCAAATTGACGGCCAAGCAAAAAGAACTGCTGATGGAGTACGCGAAAGAGAGCGGCATGTCCATGGAAGCCAACGGCGACGGCTTCTTCGATAAGATGAAGACCTTCTTCGAATAATCTTCCCTACCTTCGTTACGTCCTGCAGAGTCACTCATGCCCGTGTTTTTCGTTCCCTCTCAGTGCATCACACCACCGACCATTTCCATCACCGGCGATCTGCTTTGTCACCTTCGAGACAGCTTGCGCATAAATATCGGTGAGGCTCTGTGGTTCGGCAACGGACAAGGCACCAGGTACCATGCCGAAATCACTGACGTCTCCAAACGAGCGGTCATTGGACGCATTCTCAAAACGATCCAAGAACCGCTTCGTCGCGCGCCCCGGCTGATCCTCGGCCAATCCTTACTCAAAGGCGAAAAGATGGATTGGGTGATTCAGAAAGCCACTGAACTGAGCGTGGCTGAACTCGTACCGATCGAAAGCCGGCACAGCGTCGTCCAACTCAAAGCGGACCGTGTGGGCAATCAACTCGCCCGATGGCAGCGCATCGCTTTAGAAGCCGCCCAACAGTCCGAACAGTGGCGCGTACCGACGATTGCCTCGCCACAATCCCTCGCAACACTTTTGACCAGCCGTGCAACCAACACGATCACACTCATGCTTGCCGAGCGGCGGAAAGGCAAAACTTTACAAACAATCGAGCTACCGCAAGACATAACTGACTCCGTACTGGTCTTGATCGGACCGGAGGGAGGCTGGAGCCAAGAAGAAGTCCAAATAGCCGAGCAGGCTGAAGTGGTACCCATTACTCTTGGTCAGCAAATCTTGAGAGCTGAAACAGCCGCCATCGCCACCATCAGCATTCTCCAGTCGCGTCTCGGCGAACTGAGATGATCCAACCCGATGCACCGGAAGGACGGCTATTGGTCGTTAAGAGATGAAAAATGCACAAAGCAAGACCAGACCCTAATCTCGATCTATGAATGCGGGTCAATTCTTTGCAGAGGCGTAATCCGCGCGATCACGGTCCAGTCTTCGTCAGCGCCCGCACTGCCTGGATCTCCGGCATGCGCTGCTCCTCGGTCTGGATGCACTTGGTCCAAGGATGCGAGAGGACGCCGGCGCCGGCGCCGAGTATGGCGGTCGCCGCCGCCGGGACAAAAAGCGGCACCCCAATAACGTACCCGGCCCACATCAAAACAGGGTTATCGCGTTGCTGACCGATTTGCACCAGGCGCTCCGCCGGGTACAAAGGGAACGTGCCCATTTCGGTCCCGAGACTGGCGCTTTCCCCCGCGGTGCGACAGCGCGCATCGCTCAGCGTGGGCGACAGGATTAACGCGAACATACATGTGAACATAACAGATAAGGCTGTCACCTTCATTCCTGGCCTCCTCGGCATAGTCTCGCGCGATTGATCGGGACATTCGTGTTAAATCTGACGTTTTTGCACCCTCTAAATCAATTGAAAAACAGCATGGATTGGCGTCGCGTTCAAGAGATGTACCTGCAGCGCGGGCTTATCCAACCCAAATCAGGTTCAACCCCAGCAATTCTGCTGCTTTGCGCTGCCTGACATCGGCAGTCATGAAGGGAATGGTCAGACCGGAGGCGGCTTGGAATGTGAGGGCCGAGGCGAGGTGCAGAGCATCGAGTGTCTTCAGTCCGGTTTTCTGGGCCAGGTCCTCGGCTTGATTCAGGACGATCTCGCCGACTTCCACGAGTTCCCAATAACTACGGTCCTTGTTGAGTCTCGACCGGATGGCAAGAAAATCACGCTGGGTGAGTTCTCCAAGAGTGCATCGGCGGCTCAATATAGATAAGACCTCGACGGGAGCAATGGCGGAAGAGAGGAATCGATACTGCTGCAAGAGGCGTTGTGCAACGGCCGAACCTTGTTCCTTGACATATCGCTTTACCAACACGCTGGTATCAAAATAGGCCCAGCGCGTCCGTCTCACCGCTTATCTCGCTCTTGTCGAATTGTCTTAGACAAGTGCCGCCTCCGAACCGGTCTCGGCTTCCAAGCTGGAAGACCGGTACGTTTGCTCGCAGGACGCAGAAAACCCGCAGCCTCTAATCGCTGAACAACCGCCTTCGTCTTGTCACTACTCCGAATCGGTCTCAACACCGCAAGAGGTCGCCCTCGTTCCGTTAGAAGCACTTCCCGCCCGCCTCTGACGGTTTTCATCAGACGAGAAAATTGCTGATTCGCCTCACGTAATCCGATATGCATATTTTTCTACAAATATAGTTACGTCACTACTGTAATTGAGCCCTGCGACGCCTGTCAACTTAACCATATCTTAAGTATTTCATATTAATCTTCATACATGAACATGACATTTGACGATTCCACGCCAGCAAACGAAATTGCCTGCATTAAGCGGAGAACGCGTAGGTCACTAGCTGAACTTCAGGAGAGAGGAGACGAGATGTGCAGACAACAACGAGAAAAAGGCGTTTCGATCGCTTCACACGCCTATCAATAGACCGATTGTTTGCTCCGAAGCGAAGCAATAAGTTATTATAGGAAAGTCTCTAGCCTATATAAACTGGAGGTCCATCATGATTTGGCAATACAGACATAGGTTCCGAGCACTGTTAATCGGAGCAATTATTCTTTTTCCGTGGTGTGGCATTATGGGAATGGCTGATGCAGAGCCCGGAGATACTCAGGATCCTGGTACGACATCGGTGGGCAAACGACAAGGCCAGTCACCGGCACTCAAACCATCAAAAACAGCCTCCGGAGGTACGGCACCGGTAGGCAAGCGACAAGGCCAGTCACCGGCGCTCAAACCACAAAAACAGCCCCTAAAGACGCGGGAGAGAATAACATTCCGGTGGATGACAGGCGACAAGGACAGTCACCCGGTACTGAGTGAGAGGGCCATAAAGATTCAACTCAATTTTGTATAAAATCATACCCGGCGAAGGTTCTACCGCTTCAAGGATTGAAAGCTCACGTTCCTAAAAGCGGAGGGCTTTCGCAACAGAATGTGGGATTAGCGGCTCAGTTGCAAATGCAGGATAGCCCCGTTTTCCCCGCTGGCCCAGCCGTGGGCAGTATCAGGGAAACTGAGACCAAATAATGAGGAAGAGGCAATCGGTTTCCCCTCGCTCCAAGTAAGGCCTCCGTCGGTCGTCCGATACAGCATCCCGCGCTCGCCGACAATCCAGCCTTCTTGCTGACTTGTGAACCGAACCTTCAAAAGATCAATGACTTTTGTACAGGTCTTTCCGCACGGTAGTGTCTGGTCAACCCATTTGGCTCCGCCGTCTGTCGTCTGAAACATGGCCCCCGCATTGCCGACCGCCCAACCGGTCGTGGAATCGGTGAAAAAGACATCGAACAAGGTCACCGCGCTCTGTGTTTCTTGCGACGTCCAGGTAGTTCCCCCATCGTCTGTCGAAAGAGCGGTGCCCAACGCGCCGACGATCGCGCCCTTTCGGTCATTGAGAAAATGCACCGCATAGAGCGCCGCGGTTGTGCCGCTCACTTGCTCTGTCCAATGCTCACCACCATCGGCTGTGTGCAAGATCGTCCCTCCTCCCCCGACGACCCAACCCAATTTCGGCGATGTAAAATAGACTTTGTACAGCGACTGCTGGGTCTCCAGGGATTGAGAACCCCATGACTCTCCCCCATCAGTCGTGTACTTCAATGTCCCTCCGGCCCCTGTCGCCCAGCCTTTTGAGGAGTCGGCAAAGAAGACAGATGTTAATAGGGCAGACGTTCCGCTTGTCACCCGCCTCCATTTCTTCCCGCCATCGATGGTTTTGAGTATTATTCCTCCGGTTCCTACCGCCCACCCATGTTGGGGCGTACGAAACTGGATGCTCATCAAGGTTGATGTCGTGCTACTCGCCTGAGTGGTGATGGAAAGGTCGGAGTCTGCACTCCCAGCCGATTGAGGCGCTACAATCATACCGAGGAGGACGAAAAGCGACGCGAACACGTTCCCTCGGAAGACGCGACCGAGATGGAGCCACATCAGCATTATTGACCGGCACGCTCCTCCGGTCTGTCGTCATCCCAGTAGCTTGGGTCGGGAAGCCCTTTCGCTTCGATGGTGAACGGTCCAGCTTCAAAAGTGACCCACTTTTTCGGCGAACAACAGGTTCCATCAGGAAGCAGATCCCATGATCCTCGACGAACGACCAGCGGACCGGTCGCCAGGTTATCGAAAAACTCACCCTTCTTTCCGATCCCGTAGAGGTTGCGGTGCGGTACTTTGACTACTATTTCTTCATCAGTCCATGATTGGACCAATGCGGCTGTTCCATTGAACAGGACTTCGGTTCGTGACACATTCGAGATGACGGTCGCATGTTCACCTGGTTCGGTGATTTCCACGTCGGATCGCCGCTTGTAGGATTTCTGGTTCAATCCAAGGTCGGCATGTTCAGCGGTCTTGAGAAACGTTCCGAACCCTCGGCCTTTGATCGTCACCGTGGCGTCCAACCCGGCTGTCCGAGGTTCATACGACTCGATGATCGGCGTGACGAGCGTGAAGTCCCCGGCCTCAGTGGCTTGGGTCCCTTGCTCGGCACAACAGAGCCCGCCTATGTTCGGCCGGTTGGCGTTCCGGTAAATAACGACCTTGCCGGTTTTCACGCTGAACGGCACCCAGACATCGATTCGGTCGTTGTTCCAGCGATAGATCACCGCCGGCACTCCTCCGATTTCGACGCGATTCCCGCCGGTATTAAAATCCGTGAAGTTGTAGGGAGTCGACCCGCTCTCTGAATAAAACCCAAAGTGCTCGCCGTTGATACGCAACAACGTCCCGATGGGCGCGCCGGCAGGACTCATGGAGATGACCCGGGGAACATGGACCGTAAACTGCGCGAGCACCCGTTCCCGCCCTTGATGTTTCAGCACAAGCGGACCAGACTCCGCATTGAGCGGGACATGAAAGACAATGACGTCGTCCTTCCATTGAGCGATGGTGACCGGACGCCCGCCGATCAGCACGGCATCATCCATCAGTTCCTTGGCATCCCCAAACCCCTGCCCGAACAAGACCACTTTCGTCCCGACAGGTCCACTGATCGGATCCACTCGAACGGACGGAATCAGTTTCAACGAAACGGCATTGCTGACGACATGCTCGACCGGAGCACAGCATGATCCATCCGGTAATGGATCAGAGGAAGCCAGCCGAACCACAACATCACCACTCACCGCGTTGGGTGGAATTTCAAGCTCGATTTTGTCGTCTTTCCATCGCTTGGGACGCACCACGACCCCGCCGACCACCACATCGTTGACACCGAACATCGTGTTCGGATCGCGCGCACCGGCCGAGAGGCCGAAATGCTGACCGGTGATTTGAAGAGTCGTCCCCCGTTCCCCCTCTGTCGGCGTGATAGCCTCGATCCGTGGCACGACAACAGTCATAAACCCGGCGAACAGCTTCTTCTTTCCGATCAACACCTCGACAAAGCCGCTCGTCGCCTTGAAGGGAACCTTGACTTCGATGACGTCTGCTTCCCATCGCTGCACTAACGCCGGTACCCCGTTGACCGTCACCCGATTGACCTGGGTTGACTTAAAACTTCCAAACCCTTTCCCGTTCAAGACCACGGTTGCGCCAGGAGTAGAAGCCCGCGAAGACAGTTCGATGGGCCTTTGACCGGCCTGCGCGACAGAGACGCTCGCCTCACCACCAAGGCACATCAGCCAAAGGAAGAATGTGGTCAAGATAGAAATTTGTTTCATGGTCAGCCTATCGGAGAAGAAAAAAACATATCGGATATCCAAAACACAACATGCCCGACTTTAACAAGCCATTTTTTCGGGAGTCAAGAAGGCCACGGACAATCGGAGTGGACACTGACCGCCAGTCGTTCAGTCGACACTCTGGTCGAAGCGGGACATCAAGATATCATCCGTCCAAAGAGCCGGAGAAGATCTATCGTGAAATCACCGAACTTCCTTGCGTGACTTGTGAACCGACAGCCTGAACGATCGCATTGTGGAGTTGCTCTACTGCTGCTTCTTTGGTCAGCAGCATGGCCGCTCCGGCTCGCTGCATCGCTTCGTTGTTGTCGTCCCCGACGTTCACAGAAATGCCGATGATCATAGTCTCCGGCCACTTCGCCTTGATCTGCAGCGTGGCTTCGATCCCATTCATCTTCGGCATATTGATGTCCATCACCACCACTTGAGGTCGGAGCTTCTCGACCAATTTCACCGCCTCCACGCCGTCTCGGGCCTCACCGATGACCTGAATATCCGGATAGGCGTCCAGCACCGATCGCAGCCCTTGCCGCACCATCGCATGATCATCCACGAGCAACACCGGAACCATCATCCGGCCTTTCGTGAGGCTATCGGCCTCATCGGCAGGAATCGTTGTCCAGGCATTCTCGGATTCAGTGACCGACGGATGCAGCTGGTCGTCCTCCGCGCTTCTGGTCAGCGGCAAGATCAACGTCGCAATGGTCCCGAGCCCCGGAGCGGAATCAATGGTGAACGAGCCGCCCAATGCCCTCATCCGCTCCTGGATGCTATACAAACCAAATTTGGACGAAATCTCGCCGCTCGGCGCCCCCACCGCTGCTGCAGCAGCAAGATCAAACCCCCTCCCCTCATCCTTCACGGTGATGCGGAGATGGTCCGCTCGCTTTTCCATTATGAGAGCGGCCTGTCCTGTTCCGGCATGCTTGGCCGAATTGATCAGAAGTTCCCGCACCGATTGAAAAAGCAACACACGTTGATCTTCCGGTAAGGTGAGACCTTGGATGTCTGGCACGACGACGGCCACGGTGTGCTCATGTTTCTTCTTCATGTACTCGGCAAGCCATTTGAGACTGGCGGTCAAACCATGGTCGCGCAAGACCGGCGGGCTGAGTTCAGCCACCAACGTCCGGCTATAGGTCAACGCATCGGACAAGATGTCGTCGACCTTCTTTAAGACAGTTTCCCAGGCCGGCACGCCGCTTGCCGCCCGCCTGCCCTGCCCGATCGTCAACTTTCCAACGACCAACATCTGCTGCAGATGGTCGTGCAATTCAGTGGCCAAGCGTTTCCGTTCACGCTGTTCCGCCAAGTTCAACTCGCTCGTCAACGCGCGCAGGCGGTCCTGCGACTGCCGCAATTCCGCCGTCTTCATGTTCACCGCCTGTTCGAGCTCCACGTTCCAGCGGTACAAGCGCGCTTGCGCTTCGCACAGTGCTTCCTCCGCCTTCTTCCGATCATCAATATCCTCAATGATGCAAATGAAATGGAGCGGCCTATGACATGCATCTCGAAGAAGCGATACCGTCTTATGAACCCAGATGAGCGAACCATCCTTTCGTACGTAGCGTTTTTCCATGGAATAGGTTTCAATTTCACCCGCCAGCGTGCGACGTGCTTGCACCCACTCTGCCTTGAGATCGCCGGGAGAAGTGATATCCGCGAAGGTCCTGGTGAGCAATTCCTCGCGGGAATAGCCGGTGATTGCGCATAAGGAATCGTTGAACTGTAGGAATCGACCATCCAGTCCGATGTGGGCGATACCGACGGCCGCATTGGCAAAGGTGGCACGATAGCGCTCTTCGCTCTCGCGTAGGGCCAGCTCCGCTTCTTTGCGATCATGGATATCGGTGCAGGTCCCCACCCATGACCGAATATGACCTTCAGGATCCCGAACCGGCACCCCTCTCACACGAAACCATCGATAGGCTCCGTCGGCGGCGCGCTGGAACCTGGTTTCGGCATCGCACTCCTCGCCCGTCTGGACGGCTTTCTTCCACGCATCAGCCAATCTTGGCGCATCATCGGGATGTTGGACCATGAGCCAGCCGCCGTGCCTCGTCGTCTCATGCGTCAGTCCCGTATAGTCATACCACCGTTGATTTTCGAACTCCGTCTCGCCCTGCGCGTCGGTATGCCACACGAAGTGCGGCATCGCTTCGGCCAGCATACGGAACCTCGCTTCACTTGAGCGCACCGCGTCTTCCACCTGCTTGCGCGCAGTGATGTCCGTGAACAAGTTCACGGCGCCGACAATGTGTCCTGCGCCATTTCGCAGAGGATCGATGTGGACAATTACGTGGCGCCTTGTGCCATCGGCGCGCTCAAGGATGACTTCCTGACCATGCAGCGCTGTGCCGTCCTGCGCCGCATCGGTCATGAGCGTCTTGTCGTGCGGCAGCGCGGTCCCATCCGGCCACAGCAGCTTGTACAACTCCCGAAATCGATTTTCGCTGTCGCCCAGGTTCGGCCTGCGGCCCCACAATTCGGCTGCTTGCTCGTTGAAAAACGTGATACGGCCGTCTCGATCAACCGTGTACATGGCCACCGGCATGCGCTCGATGAGAGACCGATAACGCATTTCGCTCTCGGTGAGGCGTTCGATGAGCCGCTGATTGTCCCGCTCGTGCTGGGCGAGCTTGAGTAGCGCCCGCACAGTGCCGATCAACTCCTCTTCTTCCGCCGGTTCGACCAAATAGGCATCCGCCCCGACTTCCAGGCTTTTCACCCGATCGGGCGCGTTGATGCGGGCGGCGGAGGTCTGCAGCACTTTGATGAACTTCGTCTCAGGCTGAGTTTTGAGCCGCTGACAGACATCAAAACCGCTGATGTCCGATAAGTTGACATCGAGCAGGATGAGAGCAGGGCGTTCTGTGGTGGCAACGGTGAGGGCGTCGGCGCCCTTGTCCGCTTCAATGATTCTATAGTCCTGCCGGCTGAGCAGGCGACTCTTCACGTACAAGGCGGCCGGGTTATCGTCGACCACGAGAATGGTCGGGGAATCGGATTCGGCGACGGCTTGAGTCATATCACCCTCACGAGACTCATTGGAGACCCGGACCGGCATTCGGCACTCTTGGACGTTCCGCTCTCAGCCATACCCACTTGCTCCTGTTCTTGCCATCCTTCTTCGACCATGGCCATCGGCGGTTTCTGCTCACAAGGCACCGTGACCGAAAAGGTCGAGCCTTTCCCAGGCTGACTCTCAACCATGATGATGGCATTGAGTACATCGGCGAGCCGTTTGCACAGAGCTAGGCCGAGGCCCTGTCCCCTAATCCCCTGTTGCAAGGGATGACGGACTTGGACAAATTCGTCGAAGATGCGAGCCTGATCTTCGGGCGCGATGCCGATCCCGCTGTCGCGCACGACAAAACGGACAGCCTGGCCGTTTGAGACCGACTCGGCCGAGACGATAATCGTGCCATGCTCGGTGTACTTCACCGCATTGTGGACGAAATTGTAGAGAATGCGGCTCAAGAGCATGTCGTCGGTCATGAGGTCGGGTAGGGAGTCCGGCTCCTTTATCACAAGACTCACGCCGGGTCGTGAGGGAAACAGTTCTGCGGCAGCGCGTAGGCTCTGCAACAATGAGGGCACCGGACATCGGCGGGATGCCGGTTGCAGATTGCCCGTCTTGATCTTCTCGAGATCCAGCATCGTATCGATGAGGGCCAACAGTTGCTGGGCGCCTGTTTGCATCATCGTAATTTGTTTGTCCTGTTCCAGCGTCAGCGGACCGTCGGCACGATTCAGCAAGAACCGGCTGATACCGATGATCCCGTTCAGTGGGGTGCGATATTCATGGCTCACCGTGTAGAGGAGGCGGGTCTTTTGTTCGTCGGAGATGCGAAGTTGCTTGATGGCGCGCTGCAGACGTCGCTCGCTCAGACTCTTTGCCGCATCGATTTGGTTCAAGGCTCCTGCTACGGTCCACAGAATGACGCTGAATCCCACCACACTCAGCCCAACAACCATGAGAAGGCTGAAGCGGCTATTGTACAGTCCGGCCGTTTCTCCCATCAGGTGGACCCATCCGATGAGGAGAACCATCCCCACCATCAGCGGGACCATGCGTTGCAACATCGAGCCCCCCGCCGTGCCGGCTGTAGCCGTTTTCATCAGCCCTTGATCAGGCCGGAGACAGAGCAGGGCGAGACTCAGCAACACAAACGAGACGGCCGTGTACAGCGCCATCGACTTGTACGACGGTATGGCATAGAGCGATTGCTTGTGGAAGAGATACCCAAGCACGGCAAGCGAACAGATGAAAATCACGACAGCGGCCAGGCTTTGAGAGACATAGTGTCGAGCGTGCTGCTTCATCGAGGCAGCGACGGCTCCTCCTAGGAGCACAAAGCAGAAGGCCGTTGCCGGTCCCGTCCATGTCGGAGAAACGCTCTCTCCTTCCGCACGCGTGGCATATCCGAACAAGGTGCCAAGCCCCAGCAGACCGGCCATCGCCGCCAATACGAACACGATGCCGTTCCGAACGCGTGTGCTGTTTGGATCCGGACGGATGAGATGCGGGTTGAGGAACAGCAGGGCGCCGGCTAAGAGCAGCAAGCCGATTGCCGTCGTGACTTTCATCGAGGCGAAGTCGGGAGACAAGCTGGTGAGTCGGGTGATATGAAACGTCCAGCCGGTGAGAACCAGCACCGCGATGAGTGCCACCGTATCGACAAACCACTTGGAAGTCCGATAGTACCAATCATAGGGCACTCCGGTCTGGTGCGACTCATCCTCGGAGTTCCAAACCTGCTGATTCATGCGCCGTAGATCAGACCGCTCGGAAGGGAGCGGCTTCGTCGTTTCTCGTTTCCCTACTGGTATCGTCTCTTGATAACCAACTGGTTCGGAATCAGGAAGACAAGCTTCGGGAGGAGGATCAGGAGCCTTGACCTCAGGCATGGACGATACTCCTTGGAATCGAGAGAAGCATCGAAGAGATACAGAGCATACTGCATACCACAGTCTAGATAAACCCCTAGAGACGGAAACAAGGGTTTCCCCTAGGCCAGTAGGTGACTAGAGCGAACGCAGTTCCACTATCAGTTCGATTTCAATGGGAGCCAGGCGTGGCAACTCCGCAGCGCCGACAGCGACCCGTGCATGGCGGCCTGCTTCTCCAAACACGGACACAAGCAGATCAGACGCACCGTTCAGAACTTGCGGCTGATCGGTAAAGCCGGGAGCCGAGGCGATATAGCCGACCATCTTGACGATCTGCTTGACCCGATCCAGCGATCCGACTTCGCTCCGGACGATACTCAAGCCATTCAGCACCGCCACTCTCGCTGCCTCGACCCCTTGTTCGACCGTGAGATTCTCTCCGAGCTTGCCGGTCAGAACAAGCCGGCCATCGCACGAAGGTAATACACCGGAGAGAAACAGCAGGTCCCCTGTCCTGACTACCGGCACATAGTTTGCGACGGGCTTTGGAGGAGCCGGCAGGGTGAATCCGAGTTCTTTTAATCTGCCCTCATAGGACACGTGCTTACCCCATCCTATCTCTTTTCATCCTTCGCCTCATGGATTACCGCTCATCCTGAACCTTCAGTTTTTACTCATGACTATCCCGGCCTGAGCGCATCCAAGAAACTCTCACCAACCGGTAAGCGCTCAGCTTGAAGCCCCTCCACAATGGTCTGTCCTACATCTGCAGCGGTCAGTCTGCTTCCCAAATCGACGCCTTGGGCCAGTTTTGGGCCGGTCGCGAAGACCGGAACATACTCTCGCGTGGACGTCCGTCCAGGTAATGAGAAATCTCTCCCATGATCACCCGTCACAATGACCATATCGCCGAGACGCAACCTCTCGAACAAATCAGGCAAACGGCGATCACATTCCTGTACGGCTGTCGCCGACTGTACGGCATCTTCGGAGAGCAGATCCAGGCTGGCACAAATGAGGCCGCGAGGCACCTTATTCAACATGCCGATGACTTCATCAAACGCCGCCATGCCCGATGCGGACGGGAAAGATTTCGTCAACCCTCGTCCACTAAAGAGATCATAGACTTTTCCGATGCCCATCGCGATCTGGCCGGATCGGCTCAAGACATCCAACATCGTCACACCCGGTGGCTCGATCACAAAGTCCTTTCGTCCGACCTGCGGCTGAAGCAAGTCATGCCCGCCGATGACCGGCTGCCCGACGACACGAATGTGCGTCCCCGCATCTTTCACGGCTTTCCGGATCTCGCGACACCGTTGGTGGAATTCAACCGGCGCCATGATGGATTCGTGCATGGCCAAAAAGCACGTATTACCTCCATCCGTCCATAAAAGAGGCGCTCCGGTGGCCACATGTTCCATACTATGTCGGTGGAGCATCACTCCCATAGAGGAGATGCCTCTGCCGACCGACTTTCTGCCGAATGTTTGTTCGACGACGTCAACAATCTTGGTGGGAACGCCTGATCCGCAGATCGTCTGGGCTTCTTTTTGGATCACCCCGCCGATTTCCCAGTATCCGACGACCGAATCTTTACCCGGCGATGCGAATCCCAGTCGACCAAAAGAACCGTTCGGCTGAACCATGGCTCGTACGCCTTTGATCGAAGCAAGATGCCCTAGTCCGAGCATCTCGAAATTCGGCACACGCAATCCATCGACCGTCTCGGCCAGGTGCACGAGGGTGTTCGCGTCGGCATCGCCATAGTCGGCACCGTCCGGTAACGCACCCACCCCAAGTCCATCGACAACCAACAGAATGACTCGATTGATCATCAGCCCACTATACCAAGTCGCCGTAGTCCGTCATAGATGCGTATGGGACCGACCTGAGGATACAGGAGGACCTAGGCAAGAGAGCAGCTATGATGCCGCTCGACGACACAACAGATACCGGTGCACATATTCTGGCCGTTGCGCTGAACAACGAAAATCCACGCCCACGCTCAGTACGGCTTTATGCTTGTTGATGGATGGCCGCCCGCCACTCTTGGATGATCTTGATGCCGGCACTGGTCCCAATCCTGTCGGCTCCCGCTTCCAACATCGCGAGCGTCGTCTTCCAATCGCGAATGCCGCCTGAGGCCTTGACCTTGACCCGTCCCGCGACGGTTTCCTTCAACAACCGAACATCCTCGACCGTCGCCCCCGCAGCTCCGAAGCCGGTTGACGTCTTCACGTAATCGGCCCCGGCTTCCACGATCAAATGACAGGCCGTTCGTTTCTCCTGATGCGTGAGATAACAGGTTTCCAGGATCACTTTATGCTCAACATCCACGGTCGCTTTCACGACTTCAGCGATGTCCGTGCGAACATAGTCATGATCGGCCGACTTCAGTCTGCTGATATTCAGCACCATGTCCAACACCGTTGCGCCCCGTTGCACAGCCTCGATGGCTTCGGCCACCTTGGTCTTTGTGCTATGCCCCCCTAATGGGAACCCAATGGGAATGCCGACGCAAATGCCGGTGCCGGCCACTGCCGCCACCGCTTCATCGATGTAGCATGGTGGAACAAAAATGACCATGAAACCGTTGGCCTTCGCCTCTTCACACAATCGAAGCACCTCGACTTTCGTCGCATCCGGCCTCAATACGGTATGATCGATAAGCGCTGGGAGATTCCATCCTGACATGCCTTACGATACTCCTTCCTTGTGGTCGTGCTGTTTACCGGCGGGAGTCATAAAGGTCTGCGAGTGATTGCCTCGTCGGAAGGGGCGCTTTTGGTACTTTTCCACTGCTTTATTATGTTCTATGAGCGTCGCAGAGAATTGATGTGTTCCGTCGTTCTTCGAGACGAAATAGAGATTCGCGGAAGGCACGGGATACAAGGCGGCACGGATCGACTGCGCCCCAGGGTTGGCGATCGGCCCGGGAGGAAGACCGGCCCACCGGTAGGTATTATAAGGGCTGGGGTGGGAGAGATCTTTTTTGCGAAGGTTTCCATCGAAATTCGGCAGACCGTAGATCACCGTCGGGTCGCTTTGCAGGGGAATATGTTTCTTCAGCCGATTATGAAATACGGCCGAGATGTGGGGACGTTCGTCTCCGACACTGGTTTCTTTTTCAATCACTGAAGCCAAGGTCAAGACCTCCTGGACCGTCAAGTGAATATCGTTGGCTCGTGCCTGCCACTCCGGAGTCATCACACGCCCGAGTTGTTCCACCATGGCCTTGATGACATCTTTCGCAGCCGTCGCCCTGGCAAAACGATACGTGTCGGGGTAAAGATACCCTTCCGCCGTGTCCGCGGAAATGCCCAATGTCTTGACGAAGGACTTGTCCGAGGCCAATCGAATAAATTCTGCGCGATTCGTGATGCGACGTTCGTCCAGCACATCGGCGATTTGAGTGATCGTATAGCCTTCTGGAATCGTGATGGAATGAAGCACCACACGACCGGCAAGCAACTTACCTAGAATCTCCGCTGGAGTCATGGCGGCGTTGAACTCATACTCTCCCGGATGAATCTTGCGGTCAGCCTCCTGAGCTTTCCCCAAGAGCATAAATGCCGACCGGCTCCTAATCAGCTGTTCCCCTGCAAGCAAAACGGCGGCCTGTTGGAAGGTTGCGCCATCGGGGATCACGATGATTTTTTGCGGAGGGTGATCGGACTCGGAAAGGGCCGGCGCTTCAGCCCACCGAATCATCTGATATCCGGCCACGCCGGCGAGCGCGACGACGGCGACCAATATGATGAGGATCAGACGCAACGTCATAGAATCGGTCGTCAGGAGGCGATTCCACCCACTCTTCCGACATTTCTTCGGCAGGCCTGCCTCCGACGGATTGAGAGGAGACCTGATCCTGCGCTTCAAGGTAACTTCGCAGGAGAATCGCAGCTGCAATACGATCGACGATGCCTTTGCGTTTCTTCCTGCTGACATCGGCGGCGATCAACAACTGTTCCGCCGCCTTTGTCGTCATCCGCTCGTCCCACCGGACAACCGGCACGGACAAGCTCGCTTCCAGTTTCACTGTAAACTCGCGCATCGCCTGGACGGCCGGCCCTTCCCGTCCGTCCAGCTGAAGCGGCAATCCCAGCACCACCCGCTCCACATTGTGCGATCCGACCAGCGCGGCGATGTGGGCGACATCCCGATCCAGCGTCTTCCGTTCAAAGGTTTCAAGCGGCTGCGCCGTCCAGCCCAATTCGTCGCTCAGCGCGACGCCGATCCGCTTGGTGCCGTAATCGAGCGCGAGAATGCGGCCAGGCATGATTCTACCGCCGGAGGGTGGTTTCAACCAGACCAAAAACCTTTTCCAACGCGGCATCGAGCTTGGCTGGATCTTTCCCTCCGGCCTGCGCCATTTCCGGCCGGCCGCCTCCGGTTCCACCCACCTCGGCCGCCATGGCTTTGATGAGTTCCCCGGCTTTGAGCGTGCCGATCAAATCTTTCGTCACCACGACCAATAGTGAGACCTTGCCGTCGCCGGTCGCCGCGCCCAACGCAATGACGCCGCTCTTCAGCTTATCTCGAAGCTGATCCGCCAATGCTCGCATGCCGTTCACATCCAGGCCATCCGTCCGCTGCTGGTGCACCGTCACCCCGGCGATCGTCTTGACTTTGGAAGTCGTCTCCGATCCGCTCGCCATCTTCAGCTTTAGCTCTTCCAGTTCTCGCTCCTTGTCCTTGAGCTGCGCCATCAGCTTGCGGGTCTTGGTGACGAGTTCAGACTGCCCCGCCTTCAGCAGATCCGACAGCTCGCGGACATCGGCATCAAGCTTTTTCATGAGTCCGTACGCACCGCTGCCGGTCTGCGCTTCGATGCGGCGCACACCGGCTGCCACACCCCCTTCCGAGATAATGCGGAAGAGACCGATGTCACCCGTCTGCCGGCAATGGGTGCCGCCGCACAGTTCTTTGCTGAACGATTCGACGCTCACGACGCGCACCTGTTCGCCATACTTATCGCCGAAGAACGCCAGGGCGCCGTTCGCCACTGCGTCCTGAATACTCATCACTTCGGTACGCACGGCCTCGTTCTTGCGGATTTCTTCATTCACCGTCGATTCGATATCGTCGATGTCGCGGGACGACAGCGGCCGAAAATGGGCAAAGTCAAACCGAAGGCGGTTGGGTCCGACGAGTGATCCATACTGCTTCACATGCGGGCCGAGCAAATCACGCAGAGCCGCATGGACCAGATGCGTCGCCGTATGATTGCGCTCGGCGTCCCGGCGCATGGAGGCATTCACCGTCATGTGGAGATGTTCGCCTTCTCGAATGCGCCCCTTGCGGACGGTTCCCTTGTGCAAAATAACTGTCGGAGCCGACCTCGTCGTCTCCTTGATATCGACCACTCCTTCAAGCCCCGTCAATGTTCCCTGATCTCCAACCTGACCACCACCTTCGGCATAGAAGGGGGTGACATCCATCGCCAGCTCAACCGTCTCCCCTTCTACCGCTTCCTTCACCAGTTGCTTGCCTCTCAGGATCGCCCGTAAGACGCCGTCGCTCTCCAGATGCTCATAACCGACGAATGTCGTGGCCCCGATCCGCTTAGCCAGCTCCGCAACGGCCGGTCTGGCCGTTTCCTGTTCGAATCCACCGGTCTTGCGCGCGCGAGTCCGCTGCTCATCGATCGACGCATTGAAGCCGGCTTCGTCGACCGTCATGCCCTGTTCTCGACAGGCCTCAGTGATCAAGTCCATGGGGAAGCCGTAGGTGTCATAGAGTTTGAAGAGGTCGTCTCCCGCCAGGACTGTTCGCTTCGCTTCCTTCGTCCGCTCGATCATCTCGTTCAAAATCGGCAAACCCTGATCGAGCGTCGCGATAAACCGCTCCTCTTCGCCTTTCGTCGCTTCGGCGATCGTGCCGGATGCCGCGCGCACTTCCGAATAGGCGACGGCCATCTGATCCACGACCGTTGCACTGAGTTCGTGCAGGAAGGGCTCAACAATGCCGAGCAGCCGGCCATGGCGGGCCGCGCGGCGCAGAATCCGCCGCAACACATACCCACGTCCTTCGTTCGAAGGCAGCACGCCATCAGCCATCAAAAACGTGATGGCGCGCAGATGGTCCGCAATCACGCGCATCGAACGATCCGAGGATTCCTGCTTGCCGTACTCGATGCCGGCCCGTCCGGCGATAGCCGCAAGCAGCGGCGTGAAGAGATCGCTGTCGTAGTTGCTATAGACACCCTGAGCCACAGCGGCCAGCCGCTCGAGTCCCATCCCTGTGTCGATGCTCGGCTTCGGCAACGGGTGGAGCGTTCCGGAGGCGTCGCGGTTGTACTGCATGAAAACGAGATTCCAGATCTCAATCACCCGGTCGCCCTCGCCGTTCGGCAAGTCGTCTCCGGGTACGGAAGGGCCCTGATCGAAGTGAATTTCCGAGCAGGGGCCGCAGGGGCCGGTATCCGCCATTTGCCAGAAGTTGTCTTTTTCGCCGCACCGGACAATGCGCGACGGCAAGACACCGATCTTTTTCCACAACTTCTCAGCATCGTCGTCCTCGCGGAAGACCGTCACCCACAACCGGTCTCTCTGCAGTCCGACCGTCTGCGTCAGAAACTCCCATCCAAATCTGATGGCTTCATCCTTGAAGTAATCCCCGAAGGAAAAGTTCCCGAGCATCTCGAAGAATGTGTGGTGGCGCCTGGTGTACCCCACATTTTCGAGGTCGTTGTGTTTCCCGCCGGCGCGAAGACACTTTTGCACGGACACGGCTCTCTTGTAGGGACGGAGTTCTTCTCCAAGGAAGACCCGCTTAAATTGATTCATTCCGGCGTTGGTGAAGAGCAGGGTGGGGTCCGCTTGCGGAAGGAGAGAAACACTCGGCACTGCCTGATGCCCTTGCTCCTCAAAATAGCGGATAAAGGCCCGTCGCAGATCAATCGCACTATTCTTCATACACAGGTTCCTCGTTCATCCCGGACTTCTCTATCATACGATCAATGGTCTGCTCACTGAAACCCCGTTGACGGAGAAGACGCACCATCTGAGACGAAGTCAACCGACGGTCATGGCGTTGAGCAGACTGAAGCGCGCGTCGAGCCAAGACCCTTTCATCTGTCTCTCGGAAGGCCTCAGCTGTCACCCGAGCGGCCAAGACCTCGGAAATTCCTTTGGCCTGCAATTCGGCCTTCAGCCGTTCTTCTCCCATCGGCCGAACGGCCAGCCGTTTGTTGACCCATCGCTGTGCATAGGCATGATCGTTGAGGTACCGGAGGTCAGACAATCGGTGAATCGTTTGTGTGACCTGAAGAGACGAGGCGCCTTTTGATCTGAGAAACTGCTCAACTTGAGTGACCGTCCGATCTCTTCTTGCCAAGAAACGAATCGCGAGGTGAACAACATCAACCGGACTCACAGGTATGGATTGTGAGCGAGGCGGTACGACTTCCCGGCTACCGATGCGCCCGCTTTTCTTCACTGCGGCCGGCAGGCTTTTCTTCTTTGGTCTCAGTTTTTTTCTCACTCCGCGCCGGAACACCGGCCGCCTCGCGAACTTTCATTTCGATCTCGCGGGCCGTGGAGACATTATTCTTGAGAAAATCCCGGGCCGCGTCGCGCCCCTGGCCGATTCGCTCTCCCTTGTAGGAGTACCAGGCGCCTGATTTTTCGATGAGCTTCTTCTCGACGCCCATATCCACCAATTCACCGGTCTTGGAAATCCCCTCGGCAAACATGATATCGAACTCCGCCTGACGAAACGGCGGCGCCATCTTGTTCTTCACGACCTTCACACGGACACGACTCCCCATCACCTCCTGACCTTCCTTAATCGATTCGATGCGGCGGATGTCCAGCCGGACGGACGAATAGAACTTGAGCGCATTTCCCCCGGTCGTCGTCTCGGGATTCCCAAACATCACGCCGAGCTTCATGCGGATTTGGTTGATGAAGATCACCGTCGTCAAGGATTTGGCAATGGCGGCTGTCAGCTTTCTCAGCGCTTGGGACATGAGCCGCGCCTGAAGACCCATATGGGCATCGCCCATTTCGCCTTCGATCTCTGCGCGAGGGGTCAAGGCGGCGACCGAATCGACGACGATCAAATCAATGGCGCCGCTTCGCACCAACGTTTCGGCAATCTCCAACGCCTGCTCACCCGTGTCCGGCTGAGACACGAGAAGGTCATCAGCCTGGACACCGAGTTTCTTGGCATAAGTCAAGTCCAGCGCATGTTCGGCATCGATAAAGGCCGCCACCCCGCCCGTTTTCTGCACTTCGGCAATACAGTGCAGCGTCATCGTCGTCTTCCCTGATGCCTCCGGGCCAAAGATCTCGATGACTCTTCCGCGTGGAAGTCCTCCCACACCAAGAGCAACGTCGAGGCCCAGCGAACCGGTGGAAATAGCCGGCACGTCGACCTTCTCCTCGGCCCCGAGTTTCATGATCGCACCCTTCCCATACTGCTTCTCAATCTGAGAAAGGGCTAGATCGAGTGCGCGCTTTTTATCGTCTTTTTCGGACATACGAATCTCCTCACAAGATGAGAGCATTAAATCCGATGGATTATACCCAAGCGGGAAAGGGAAACCTAGTCCGATTTCGGTTGTGAGATGAGTCAGCCACTTCAAGCGTCGTCGATGAATATCAAGAAGATGCCTACAAGAAGATGACTAATGGGTGACTCCACATTGATCGTGTCGTTGGGTCGCCTGTAGAATTCCACCATCTCCAATCACATCCTCTAACAGTTGCTTATGAGAAAAGGAGAGGACCATGGCCAAAAACATCATCGTCTGCACCGACGGCACCTGGGACCAGCCGGATTCCAAGACCCCGAACGTCGGCACGACACCGGATGAAACGAATGTCTTCAAGTTCTTCGACCTGCTGCCGGGCGAGGCGCAGATCCGCTCGGCCGGGGTGCGCGTCAAATCGGTCCAGAGACAAACCGCCTTTTACGACGACGGCGTCGGGGCCGATGGCATCTGGGCGGTGCGGATCTTCGAAGGAGCGACAGGGGCCGGGTTGGAACTCAAGCTGGAGGCCGGGTATCGATTCATAAGCGAACAGTACGAGGATGGCGATCGGATCTACCTGTTTGGGTTCAGCCGAGGCGCCTACACCGCCCGCAGCATCGGGGGAATGTTGACCAGATGCGGTGTGCCGGCGAGGCAACGACTGGACGCTACCTTCGCGAGCCATGCCTTCGACGTCTACCGCCGTAACGACGGCGCCGTGACGGCCCAATTCCGCAAAGATTATCAAAGCCGGGACGTGTCGATCGAAGTCATCGGCGTGTGGGACACGGTGGGCGCACTCGGTATTCCCCTGGCACTTTTCAGCGGCCTCGACCACCTACTGTTCAGTTTTCACGACACCTCGCTGAACCCGAGCGTCCGCTTCGGCTACCATGCCGTCGCCATCGATGAGAAGCGGGAAAGCTTTCCGCCCACCCTGTGGGACCCGCGCGAAGGAGTGGAGCAGGTGTGGTTCGCCGGAGTCCATTGCGACATCGGCGGCGGGTATAAAGAAACGGGACTGTCCGACGTGACGTTTGGATGGATGCTGAACAGAGTGCAATCCCATGGCCTGCTGTTCAAGGACGGCACGTTCACCAAGGATGGAACCGCCACGATCACCGGCAATCCCCTCATGGAGCCGATGCATGATTCCTACAAACCGCCGTTCATCACGCTTCAGCCCGCCGTGCGCGTCATCCCTCCCTCCGCCACGTTGCATGTCAGCGTGCAAGAACGGCTGGAGAAGGCGAAACCGGCGTACCGGCCGGTCAACCTACCGCCGGAACCGCGCAAATACGTCGAGTGATCACGCCTCACCAATCGACGTCCAACGGGTCACCCGGCTCCTGGCAAACATCGCCAACATTCGTGACGACGAATAATTGGGCGGCACCTGCCTTCGCTGAGGGGTTATATCCAAGGAAACTTAGCGTCCTTTAGCGATGGAGAGGGATGGCACAGCTTCACCGTCAGCGACACACTGATGAGAATGCAGTCTATGCCACCAGCACAGGCGTTTGGCCTCTTCTTCAACATCAAGACGGTACAGAAGAGTCCCGTTCTTGTCTTTTTCTACTCCGTAGGCGTATAGTTCAACGGTGTTCACATTCATTGAGTCGTCCGTCTTCGAGCACATACTCCCCACATATTTGGACGACGGTGAGTATTCCGACTTGCAGCAGTTCTTAATGCAACACCCGGAGGCCGGCGAAGTTGTTCCTGGTTCGGGCGGGGTTCGGAAGGTGCGCTGGTCCCGTTTGGGAACAGGGAAACGGGGTGGCTGCGGATCATCTATTTTGTGCGGTACCGGCCCAACGAATTCTGGATGTTGACGCTCTATGCAAAATCGAAACGCGAGAACGTACCCTCGCACATTCTCAAGCAACTCGTGGAGGCATTTCGAAATGGGTAAAAAACTGACTGGTAAGGCCCTCGCCGAGTTCGAGGCCAAACGCAGTGTGTGGCAAGAAGTCCTTGATGGTGTACGGGAGATCAAAGCCGGGGGAGGCAAGAAGACGGAAGTTCACGCCAAATCGTACGTCGTCAGAGTGCGACTAAAGAGCGGGCTGTCGCAGGCTGAGTTTGCCGCAGCGCTGGGCGTGTCGAAGCGCACCCTGGAGCAATGGGAACAAGGCCGCCGCAAGCCGTCCGGCGCCGCGAAGCAGCTCTTGAAGATTGCCGAACGCCATCCCGAAGTCCTCGTTGAGGTAGCGGCGTGAACGGCGTCAGCGGTCTTCGTGCACTGATCAATTAAGCGGTTGGGCCAATACAAATCACAAGGTTTTGACCCCACCTTTTCTACCATCGCATTGGTTTTCACAGTTGCAAAGTCAAGACTGACCCCGCTTTTCAACTCGTCCTTCCAACACATTACGCCCAGAGAATGACCTTCGATCGTTCAATAGTGGCGATTAGCATGCTTACTGAATCCCAAACAACACCAACCGTCGCTGTGCACAGTGAGGTGGCAGCGCGCACCGAGAAAAGCGAGGCGGAATGAGTGGGCTATGAGGCTCATGACTCGCTCAACGGCATGCACAAAACAAGACGTGATCTCAAACTTGCCTTCTTTAGCCGATGATGTTGCGGACCTCGGTCGAGACGGCCTCCAGGAGCGGGTCCTGCGCGCGCCGGCAGAGGTAGGCGAAGAGCACCCGCACTTCATATTGGACGCCACCGAGCAGCTGAATCTCCCCTTTCGCCTCCGCTTCTTTCGCCGTATCGGTATGCAGCAGGCCGACCCCGACGCCTCCGGCGATCAACGTTCGCGTCACGGTCTCCTGATCCACGCTGACGAGCTTTTCCGGACGGAATCCGTTCCGCTCGAACAAGGCTTCCGCCGCGCGCCCACAGCACGTGTTTGACGCCGGACAGATCCAGGGCATGCGCGCGAGTCTATGCCAATGGGGACGCGCCGGATCATGAGTCCAGTCACGAGGGGCAGCCAAGAAGATCTCAATCCGATCCACCTCGATGGTCTCGAGTTCTGTGGCCTGGTTACCGTCGTCGGTGTAGAAGCCCGCATCCAGCCCGCCGCTCCGGATCGAACGCACGATCTCGGACGAGCTTCCGTATTCCAGTGCGACCTCGATGTCCGGAGCTATTTCGGCAAGTCTGGTCAGTAACTTTCCCACCATCAGCGCACTGGTACTGCGGTTCGACCCCACATGAATCTTCCCGCTCACGCCGCCCTTGATGCGCCTTGCCTCATCCATGAGGTCTCGATGCAGAGTCAGCATTTGCTCTGCTTTTTCCAGCAACTTCGCTCCGTGCCCGGTGAGGCTCATGCCGCGAGGCGTACGGTCGAACAACACCAGCCCGAGTTCATCTTCAAGGGTCTTGATATGGGCGCTCACCGCCGGCTGGCTCAGAAACAGGAGCTCCGAGGCGCGGGTGATGCTGCCTTCCCATGCGACGGTCACAAATGTTCTCAACTGGTAGATTTCCATCGCAGGGGCCTCCACCTGTGAACCATCAGAATTTTGCAGAATTTCGTGGACAATACAGTTCCACCGGGGCCGGACAAATCCCTTGAGACTGCATGCCACCCTGCCGTTGTCGAGTACATCAAAGTTCTACCGGTCATCCACCCACAATTCCTATGATAGAACCATTCCGCCGAAGGCTTTGACAAGAGGTACGGTGTCTCATCGTGTGCGGTATGGGCAACGCTCCCGCTTGGCACCATCTCAAGCCCGTCACGACGAAGACGCGACGGGCTTAATGCGCGTGCCGTCTGTCACTAGACAGAGGTGTATAGGACATAATTCCAAGCAACGGCGGAGAGGTAGAGCCCAAGGCCGAATACGCTGTGAGTCATCAAGCTCTTCAGTCTGGCTTGAGTAGGATGCGGCGTCTTGGCCGAGGCGATCCCAAACCCTAGGGCCGGTTGCACGACGAAATACGGGATAAGCACGGTGCCGACACCAACCAATAGGGCGGGGAACAGAGACGGATGTTCGAGCCATGCGCCTGAAGTTACCACGACAAGCATCAGCGCAAAGGTCACACTGATCAGAAAGTGTGCCGTCCAGCCGATCAGACACTCTGCTGGCCGCTTAGCCGCGTTTCCGATGCGAGTGTGGGTAAAGGTCCCAAGCGCCATATGACTCAGCCAACGTCCGACAAGACAAAAATTCAGTGAAGCGATATCAAAGGTGCGTTTCAGGAAAAGGTTCCAGAGATCCATGATCAAAGCGGCGCCGATGCCGATGACCACCGCCTCTGCTATGTGACTCTGTTCCAAGCTCATAACGATACCTCCCTGTCTGTGCCCCACCTGTGCGATGGAACGAAGTGGATCAAAATGACCGGCCTCGCCATCACACGGCAGAGGTCCTGTTCGTGCCTGTCCTTCAGGCCTTTTCTTGCACCACCAGCAACACCAATTTGCGAACCAGCGGAGTGATGACCGTAATCGTCGGGAACGCGATGGCAAACGCCAGCGCCCAGGCTTTGAGCCAGATGCCGACGATGCCGCTGATCAGTCCCATGTTGAAAATCGAAATGATGGACGACATGATGCTCGACATGAGCAGGGCCATGAAAAACGAGAACACATATGGGCTATGCTTCTGGGAAATCATCGCGAGTCCTCCTCTGATCTTCCTGTGGATTGTTGGTTACTGAGCCGGCCGAGAGGACTTCTGAGGTCACTCGTTCTATGCTCCGTCCTTCGCCGAGCTCACGCCTTGATATATCGGAAATATAAGGCCCTTCCGGCTGCCCGTCCAATTGAATGATCAGAGGGCAAACCTCAGGATTACTGAGGGGAAGCCATTAATTGGAAGCGAGAGGCCAAAAAATGAGGATCTTGTATCGCGCATCGTTCATTTCCTGAGGACCGACGGCTCGAGACCCGAGAGGGGAAACCCAGCGCGCATTATTCACGAACACTTCTGCTGTAATCGCGGATTCGCCGCTACGACAAGCCTGGACGCGCTCCGAGAGCGTCCAGGCAGACAGGCTCGCCGCTCGGTCGGTCGACATACTGTTTCAAGTATGCCTCCCTTCCTCACGGCTCCGCGCGCCTGTCTCGCCTGGCGACTGCGCGATTTCGCGGCGAACCGTCGTGAATAGTGCGCGCTAGCCTGACGAGGGAGTGCTACAATACAGATCTCCAGAGAAGGAACCTGAGAGTCATGACAGACGAGCATGCATCAGGGAAGGGATCGGCTCAAAGAAACTGGGTCAGTCTGATCCCGTTCGGGCTCCATCAGCAGCATCCGAACAACTACAAAGACATCCTCGACGCAGTCTGGGAAAACCGCGACAATCTCAGCTATGCCTACCGCATCCTGCGTGACGGTTGTTGTGATGGCTGCTCACTCGGCACCACGGGCATGCACGACTGGACCATGAAGGACCTGCACCTCTGCTGGGTCCGGCTGCAGCTCCTCCGGCTCAACACGATGCCGGCCATGAACTGGCAGCGCCTCGAAGATGTAGCTCCGCTGTGCTCTATGAAAGGCAAGGCGTTACGGAAGCTCGGGCGACTCTGCGTCCCGATGATCCGTCATCGGGGAGACCGAGGTTTTCGGCGAGTCTCCTGGGAAGAAGCCATCCGCCTGATCGTCCAACGGCTACGTGTCACCGATCCCCACCGCCTCGGATGGTTTCTGACTGCTCGTGGTATCACGAACGAGGCCTACTACGCCCATCAGAAAGTGGCCCGCTTCATCGGTACCAACCATATCGACACGAGCGCACGCATCTGTCACGCGCCGAGCACGGCGGCGCTCAAGGAAACGGTCGGCTGTTCGGCCACCACCTGTTCTTACCAGGATTGGATCGGGGCCGATCTCTTGGTGTTTGTCGGCGCCAACCCGGCCAACAATCAGCCGGTGGCGTTGAAGTACCTCTACAAGGCGAAAAAAGTCGGCACCAAAATCGTGGTGGTCAATCCCTTCGTCGAGCCTGGCATGGAGCGTTATTGGATTCCCTCGGTTGCAGAAAGCGCGCTCTTCGGTACAAAACTCGCCGACGACTTCTTTCACATCCATGTCGGCGGCGACATTCCGTTCCTCTACGGCGTGCTCAAGCATCTCATCGAGCAGGACTGGGTCGACCGGGATTTCATCGCCGCCCGGACCGTCGGCTGGGAGATCCTTCAATCCAAAGTGCGCGCGCTCCCCTGGGAGAACCTCGAACGGGGTGCGGGCGTGACTCGCAACGACATGTACCGCTTCGCGGAAACGTTCGGGAAAGCCCGTCACGCGATCATCGTGTGGAGCATGGGGATAACTCAGCATCGCTACGGGACCGACAACGTGAAGGCGATCGTGAATCTGCAGCTCGCCCGTGGAAATGTAGGGCGGCCGCACACAGGCCTCATGCCGATCCGTGGACATAGCGGCGTGCAGGGCGGCGCTGAAATGGGCGCCATGCCGAGCGCCTATTCGATGGATTATCCGGTCAGCGACCAGAACGCAGCTCTGTTTGCCATGCCGGAGTTCTGGGGTTTCCACCCTCCCTCTTGGAAAGGCCTGGGAGCGTCGCACATGATACTGGCGGCAGAACGGGGCGAGATCGACATCCTTTGGCAGAGTGGCGGCAATTTTCTCGAGACGCTGCCCGAGCCGGACCGGGTGCGCCAGGCATTCGCCAATATTGGTCTTCGCGTTCATCAGGACATCGTCGTGAATTCCACCTTGCTGGAGGATCTCGCGGATCTCGTGGTGCTGCTCCCATCGAGAACCCGCTACGAGCAGCGCGGCGGAGGCACAGAGACGAGCACGGAGCGGAGAATTATCTACAGTCCCGAGATACCGGGGTCTCGTCCCGGCGAGGCCAGGGACGAATGGGAAATTCCGGTCCTGGTTGCTCGGCGGTTCGATCCGGAGCGGGCCGCCAAGATCTTCCCGTGGGTTGACACAGGCGATATCCGACGGGAGATCGAGCGAGTCTGTCCGACCTATAAAAGGGTCGGCACTCTGTACAAGAAGGGAGATCAGGTTCAGTATGGGGGACCTCGCCTCCTGGCCAATCGATTCGGGACGCCTGACGGCAAAGGCCGGTTCACACCGATCGATCTGCCGGAGGAGACGATTCCCGAAGGGCGGTTTTTCCTCACCACCAGACGTGGAAAGCAATTCAACAGCATGGTCGGCGCCGAGGTAGACCCGCTCATCGGGGCCGCACGTGACAGCGTGCTCATGGCGGCCGAAGATGCAATCCGCCTGAAACTTACGACAGGGGATCCTGTTATGTTGCGCAACGAACTCGGCGAATATCGCGGGCACATCGTTCTTGAGCGTGTCAAACCGGGATCAGTACAGGTCTATTGGCCGGAGGCCAACCACATTATTCCGGCAGGACGTCTCGATCCCTGCGGCATACCGGATTACAACGCCACGGTTGAGATCGTTTCAGCAGCCGGCTAACCACATGTCTAGGCGATCTTCGCGCACTCAGAAAGTCACCACTGATTCACGGAAGAAACCGCGAATGGCGCCCATCCTCGTGCGCCCCGTCGAGGTCACCGGAGTGACCGAATGGCAGGAAGGCAAGGTCTCCCGGTTTGAGGATTACCTGGTCGGAGAGCAGCCGCTTGAGATTCGCATCGGTACCAGCCCCATCAACGTCACCATGCGCACACCAGGACAGGACCTTGAATTAGCCGCTGGATTCCTGTTGACCGAAGGCGTGATCACGAGTGCCGAGCAAATCGCCGGTCTCCACCAAGTCACCACCGGCAACCATAAGCGCAATGTCGTCCGTGTGGATCTTGTTCGAGGTGTCCGGGCCAACCCGGCCACGCTGCAACGGAATTTTTTGACGTCATCAAGCTGTGGTCTATGCGGAAAGGCCTCCATCGACGCGGTGCGGGTGCGCGACATCGTCCGGCCCAATCCGGATCTGCGCGTCTCCCCGGAGGTCCTGTGCATTCTGCCTGAAGCCCTGCGCTCATCCCAGGCTCTATTCGGCCGAACCGGCGGCCTTCACGCAGCAGGTCTCTTCGATACAACGGGGAAATTGATTGCGCTGCGGGAAGATGTGGGACGCCATAACGCCCTGGACAAGCTGATCGGTTGGGCGCTGCTGGAACAACGTCTACCGCTCGACGACTCAATCTTGCTCGTGAGCGGAAGGGGAAGTTTTGAAATCGTCCAGAAAGCCCTGGTCGCCGGGCTCCCGGTCGTCGCCTGCGTCTCAGCCCCGTCCAGCCTGGCCGTCCAACTCGCTTGGGAATTTAATTTGACACTCGTCGGCTTTCTGCGCGGCAAACGGTTCGTCGTATACACAGGTGAAGATCGCATCCCAATGGCCTAAGAACGGAGCCCAACGTCGCATGACACACCAAGAACGCATTCGCATCTTTGATTCTCAAGGAGAGGCCTACAAGCAAGCCTTTCAAATCTTCCTCCAACATACGGATCAGAAGCGGAATGCCAAACGTTGGTTGCAGGGAGTGGTCGAGCAATTGCCGGCTCATCGGGTCTTCATTGATGCAGGCGCGGGGAATGGTGAAGTGACGCGGTCTTTCGCGGACGCCTTTACCAACACCATCGCCATTGAGCCGAACGTCCATCTCCGAAACCAGTTGCAGCAGACTCTTCCGACCGTCGAGGCAATTGGTTTGCCGATCCTGGCCGCCCAGCCGAATGCGCCGGGCGATCTGATCCTCTGTTCCCACGCGTTCTATTACATTCCGCCTGAGGAATGGGCGGCTCACCTAGAACGCCTCGTCTCCTGGATGTCGCCGACCGGCATGACGATCGTGGTGCTGCAGCACCGGGAGAGTGGGTGCATGAACATGCTGCACCACTTCTTCGGTCACCGGTTTGAATTGCGCCAAACCGCCGATGCCTTTCGCGCCAAACACGGGGACCAGTATGATGTCACGGTCACGCTGGAGCCTGCGCACGTCGAGACGCCGGACCTGAGCAAGGCCTACGCCGTTGCAGAATTTATGCTCAACTTGCTGGAGATCACCTGCGCACCCACCAGACACGACGTGGAAACCTACGTCCAGGCTCACTTCGCCACGCACGACGGGAGATACCGCATGCCGGTGCATCAAGATTTTCTTATGATCAGCCGCAGACCAAACGGGAAAGAGGCGTGAGTGCACAACGAGGCTTATGGCTCGTTCAACAGAATGCACAAAACAAGGTTCACCCCCAATCCTCCGGCACATCCGAATGCGATGCGGAACGTGTACTTCGACACGAACATTTACAGTGACATCGCCAAGACTGATAGAGGAGTCACAGCCCTACGAGCCGACTTGGCGCTGTGTAAGATCGTAGCCAGGTTGAGTATCGTGAATGTCGAGGAATTGCTCGGGGACGACTGGGATATGAAGCGGGAGCAGTCCATCAAGCGACTCCGGGTTGCACGCGACCTCGTCGGGTTCGACAGCATCCTGAAAGAGCCGAACACTCTGCTCAAGGAAGCGATCGAGGCGTATGCGACAGGCGCACCGCCACCCTCCCCGATGTTGCCACGGCACCAACGTCGTCACCTGAGCAGTCGCCTGCACAAGGTCGCCAATGGGCACGCGCAGCTCGACCCCATCGTGTCACAAATCGTTAAGAACGTGCGGCGAGAGAAGGAGGCATTCAAGACCGAGATGATGGGGAGACTTGCCCAGGCGTTGGACGAATTGACCCAGAAGTATGAACGACGCGACCTCGCCGAGGTGCCATTCGAAGAATACTGGAGTGACGCAACACTTTGGGCTAAGGCTTTTGCCGACCACTTCGGCCTCGGCGACATGTGTCAGCAACGCGGGCTGGAGGGGCTGCTGGAAGTCCGTGCAGTCCGCCTGTGCGTGGGGGCCGCGAAGTCCTTCACGTACTCCCAGGTAGCCCAAGGTGGCCAGCCACAACGGGGGGACTGGCACGACGTCTGGCATGCCATCCTGGCTTCTGTGGCGGACGTATTCGTGACGAGTGATAGGAGACTCGCTAAGGGACTGGCGCGCGTTCCAGGCAACGACTGCCGAGTGGTCACGTCGTTAAACGAGCTGCTGGCCGACTAGAGAGATTCCGGGGTCACTGATGCGGGGTCGAATCTTGTACTGTGCCTGTTGCAATTAAATAGAGCCTCTTGGCATTCGACATCCTGTCTCTTTGTACCTCCTCTCGCATACCTGACAATCACCTTCCCATCCCACGGCGCACGGCGCTCACCGCTCATGCGGGAACTCGACGGGTTACGAACGTATCGTGTTCGCCGCTTTTGCATCGTCTATGCCGTTCAGCAGAAAACACGAGTCATTCGTCTAATGGCAGTTGGTCATCGTCAATCTGTGTGCGAGGAGCTGGCCGAGCGGCTTCGATGAAAGATCCGAGAATAGCCATTCCTCAGTTGACTCCCTGAGGCGTTGCTTTTCCCATTTGATCAGGCTATACAGCACGTGCCATGACTGATGCTCAGGTTGAAGAAATTAAGCGACACTTTGGCGTAGTCGCCGAAGCCCTCCACAGTAACATCCGCCAAATTGCGGAGGGCCATTCGGACATTCGGCATGAATTGCAGGAGATCCGAGACGAATTCCGCGATGAATTCAAAGAAATGCGCGCCCTCATGCGACTTTCTTTTTCACAGCTCGACCAGCGCATCCGCACACTCGAAACGGACATCTCCGCGCTCAAAGCCAGAATGGATCGTCTCGAAACCCAACGCATCTAATCTCTTGCCGACTTTCCCGCTAGTAAGGCTCCATGGCAAAAGCTAAGATCCATCTCTGTACGCTCGTACTATTTCTTATGAGCGGCTGCGTCACAACACCGGAGGAGCAACTCCGACTGGCCGCGACGGAAGGGAATCTTCTCCGCGTGGAGACATTCCTAAAGCAGGGAGTCAATGCACAGGCCGCCGATGAGCGCGGCGTAACTCCGCTCTTCTTAGCGGCAAAGAATGGACATCGGGACATGGTGGCGCTTCTGCTGGAACAAGGAGCAACAATTAATTCCGCCAGGCAGGACGGCGTCACGCCGCTTTTCATCGCGGTACAAGAGGGGCGGCAAGATGTGGTGGCTCTGCTTCTTGAAAAAGGAGCGAATGTGAACGTGCAGGCTCGAATGGGAGGCGTGACGCCGTTACATGTAGGAGCATTTCGAGGGGATCAAGCGATCGTAACCCTGCTGTTGCTGCACGGAGCGGACAAGAGTGTCAGAATGTCATTGGGCGAGCGCCCCGTAGATTTGGCCCAAACACAAGGACACCAGGCGCTGATTCCGCTCCTCGAGCCATGACGTGTTCACCGTAGGTGCAATCGGAGGCTTGTGCACATGCGATTCATGTGACATCATCGCTGAGTGACCCATGACGGTTCGTCCTCACTTCCCACAACTTTACATATATGGATCCTGTCGGTCGCAGTTCACTTTTCATCAGCATGATCGACTCCACTGCCAGCAAGCCCAATGCAATCGGCCGATCCATGACACCGCTCTTGGCCAGAGCTTGGCCGACGTACCGCTCTCCTACCTTGATCCGCGCGAGCGTCAGGTGTGGATTCAACGGCCTGCCTTCCGATGCAAACCCGAACGGTCGGCAACAGTCCTCTACCGCGCGATGCAGTGCCGTTAATCGTTTCGCCTCATCACCCTGCTCCCACTGCTCCGATGGACCGACCCAAAGCACACGTGGTTGTTGAAGACGAGGGAATACACCGAGCCGCTCGATCGGCATATGGACAACACCATAGCCTGTCATGGCTCGTTCAACAGCCTCACGAATAGGCTCGATCAGGTGCTCGTCCGTGTCGCCGAGGAACTTCATCGTGAGATGAATGGACGACGGCTGCACCCAGGTAATCCGGATGTCTGTTGAGAATTCGCGGCCGAGTCGTTGTTTCACGTCTCGTTGAACCAGCGTGATCCGGTTGCGGAGATCCTCTCCCAGTTCCACGGCAAGAAAAGTCCGTATCATGCCTCCCCTCTGGCGATGAGCCATCGACGAAGCATATCAAGGGCCGCCTGAGCAGCACGCTGTCGAATGACGGACCGATCGCCGTGGAAGCGAAACTCTTTTGCCATGATGTCATCCCCGCCACCGTCGAGCCCGATGTAGACGAGCCCGACGGGTTTGGTCTCCGTCGCGCCGCCCGGCCCGGCAATGCCCGTGACGCTCAATGCCACCGACGCGCCCGCGCGATCTCGCATCCCTTTCGCCATGGCTTCGGCCACTTCTGGGCTGACCGCTCCATGCTGCTCGATAAGATGCGCCGGCACCGCGAGCATGTCCGTCTTCGCTTGGTTGCTGTAGCAGAGCGCCCCGCGATCGACATAGGCTGATGATCCCGGTACTTGCGTAAGCCGGTAGCCAATGAGACCACCCGTACATGATTCGGCTACAGCGACAGTGAGTTTCTGTTGCCGGAGCAATCGACCGACTACTTCTTCCAACGTGCCCTGCCCTTCGGCATAGATCCACTCGCACAATCTGGTACGAACTTCTTCTGCTAGTGACAGAAGCACGGCTTCCTTGATCGATCGATGCGCCCTCGTCGTAAGCGACACCAGCACTTCTGTCGGCGAGGCCAAAAGTCCCAGCGCAACCGGCGTCCGTTTTTCTATGAGGCCCTGCAGCTTTGTATTCACATCGGACTCAGGTAATCCCCAGGTATGAAAGATCATTCGTGTGATGGGATGGGGACGTGCCTGCTTCGATCGATCGAGTCGATCCGACAAGCAGGGAATTACCGATTGCTGCATCATGGCCTGCATCTCACTGGGGACACCAGGCAGTGCGATCACGCGCGCGTTCCGCCATGTCAGCGCAAACCCAGGCGCGGACCCGACCGGGTTCGGCAAGACCGTAGCTCCTGACGGAATCAAGGCTTGCCGCAACTGTCCGCGATTCGGTATTCGCCCCCACTGAGACAACCTGGCTTTCATGCTCTCGAACGCTTCTTTGCGGCGAGCCAGTCGGAATCCCGTTACCGACGCGACGGCTTCTCTAGTGCAGTCGTCGACCGTAGGACCTAAGCCCCCGGTCAGAATCACAATCCCAGCCCGGCGGCAGGCAGTCGTTAGGACTTCGGCAATGTCCGACTGATCGTCTCCAACAATTGTCTTGAATTTGACTTCGATGCCGATCACGGCCAAGGCATCTGCGATAAACAGTGAATTGCCGTCGGACCGTCCTCCCATGAGCAGCTCGGAACCAATCGCAATCGTTTCCGCGCTGTACAGGCGTGCTCCGGATGTCCTTGTCATCGTCATCGGCTAATCGATTTCAGCGAAATTGAGCGAAAAGTGGACCTCTCCGCCGGTCGCAGGAAAGACGGTGATGGTCGTCTGGGCTTTCGGATCGAAATCGGCATAGCTGAAGGTGGCGACGACTTTCGCCCGAAACTTTGGTGAGTTCGGCCATACCGAACTCCGACCGGCTTGGCCATCGACCCGCACAGTGACAGGTTTGACGACCGTTCCCCTTTGGTCAAGGACGATATAACTATTGACCGCAAATGAAGGACTCTCCCCAAGGATCACCATGCTCACAAGCATCGTCGGAGCCTCAGTCACTTGTGCAATATCGGCTGCGCTCGGCTCAAGCCCTCGTAAGGCCATGTGCGTGGCCAGGACCGACAATGCCCCGAGTTTCGTGACAAGAAATCCACCGGCATGCAGATCATCGCCGCTTCCAAATCGAACATAAAACGTCTCGGGAGCGTGACGGTGCGCCGCCGCCTCTTTCCCTCGCTCGAGTGCCAGCTGAACTTGTGCCTGTTCCGGCTGTACCTCCATCGCGACCGATGTACACACGAAGCCACAGGTCCAGACCACTGCTATCCATGCAGCCCCATACGCAGGCGACTTCATGGGACTGCGAGTAACAGAACCCTTATGGTCTGTCAACGAATACTCTCCTTGCCTTGCTCTCCGGTTGACAAGACTGAAGGGGAAATGCTAAACGAAGAAAAAATGAGGGAGTGTTTCATTTTAATTTACTAAAGGAGTCTTGAATGTCGACCCCGGATACTCCTGCTGCCACCCCGACGCCTCGGCGCCAGTATGTAAACTTTGTTTTTTATAAAGTGGACCCGGCCTGGCGGCGCCTACCGGAGGATGTGCGCACTCAGGGCAAACAAGAGTTTCTCCGTGCCGTGGAAGATTTCAACGGCAAAGTGCTGGTGGTCCCCTATTCCACTATCGGTATTCGGGGGGACTGCGACTTCATGCTGTGGCGTATCAGCTACGACCTCGACCTGTTCCAAGACATGGGCACCAAGATCCTCGCCTCCGGCCTCGGGCAGTACCTCTCCACCCCATATTCTTACTTGGCGCTGACGAAGCGATCGGTCTATGTCGACCACCACTCACACGCAGGACAGGAGGGGAAGCGCCTGACCGTGGTGCCGGGAAAGAGCAAGTACATCTTTGTGTACCCCTTTCTCAAGACACGAGAGTGGTTTCTGCTGACGAAGGCTGCGCGTCAAGGCATGATGGACGAGCACATCGAAGTGGGACATCGGTTTCCATCCGTGAAGCTGAACACGACGTATTCGTTCGGTTTGGACGATCAGGAATGGGTTGTGGCATTTGAAAGCGACAAGCCGGAGGACTTTTTGGACTTGGTGATGGCGCTGCGGGAGACGGAGGGATCGCGGTATACTCTGCGAGACACTCCGATTTTCACCTGTATCCGCCGCAGCCTCAAAGAAACTCTCGACACGCTCGGCGGCTAGATATCCGAATCAGGGTGAGTCCTAAGGGTCTTCGGTTGTTATGACCGAAGACCCTTTGTTTTTTCGGCAATGAACTCGCGTAACGCTCCTATCGCGCGTCTCTACGACCTTTGACAGTCTGACAAAGCCTGTGTTACCTCTACGAGATCAACGCTGGAGTCTCAATGGCTGACACCACTGCTCTTTACGCCCTGCGCTTTCCTGATGGCTCGGTGAGCTTGTACATCGATGAACAATATGCTCAAGATCAAGGTATTGATCCTTTTCGGCTTGTGCGGGTAGAAATCCCACGAGAATTGTTCGTCAGTGGCAGCGTACAGGACATCCGTGAATATGTTGCGCTTCAACTCGAACAACATCAGCCACATACCGGAACAGCATAGCCGACGCTGAAGAAATCTTGAGAAACTTTGCTCAACCTAAACCTAGCCCCCTGAACCTTCCGACAACGACATCATGGTACACACACTGGTCACATCGTCGCTGACAACTGAGAAGATCGAGGAGGTGATCGCCGGCCTGCCGATCCAAGGTCGCATCATCCTCAGGCTCCTGCTGATTCAGTACCTGGACATCACCCATGAGGAGATCCTCTATATGGTGTCGGACAGACCGGACCCACGATGTGTGTCCGGCAAGAAACCTGTCACGACGATGACACAAGAATCGATCACCGCGATGATCGAGCGTCGGAATGAATATCGGCAGCGCGCGCGACTTCGTCGAGAGCGAACATGGCTTCAGTGCATCGCACTAACCAATCAGGCTCACATGGCAAGCACATTGGCCATCCGAGCCGCCGCACTGCTGGCTGCGCGTGGAATCTCCTCAGAAACCATCGAACGGCTCACAGTGCAAGCTCGTTCCGCCGTCCCCTCGACGACATTGCGGCTACTAGAGGAGAGCTGGGATAAAAATGAAATCACTCCTGAGGAATATCAGAAGCATCGGTTAGCCGTTGAGATGCAGACACAACTTCGCTTTGCCGAACGGTTCAAGAAACGTTTGAGCCTGGCACAACGTGAGCAGCAAACGTCGGATTGTACAGTCTTGGCCGATCATGAAATCGGCCATATCTGGGGAATTCCGGCCGGCACCCTGGCGGCCCGCAAGGTGAAGTTCTTGGCACAGTATCTCACCGTCCTCCAAACCAAATGCTCCGGTGTTACGGCAGGACCGGGCAACAGCCTCTCCCTTGATCTCTGGAAAGAAACCATGCAGGTTCTCTCTCGTGCTCCCATCGAACGATCGATAGCCACCTACGATGGTCTCGAACGGACTGAGTCGGCGTTGCTTGAAAAACTGGCGGCCTATGCCCTGATCCGAATCCCGGAGATCGTTGAAACGAAATTTTGGAATTCGCTCGTGTACGGCGCCAGTTCCAACGCCGTGCATAGTGAAACGACTCGGACATTGTTTGGACTCCAACGGCTGGTCTCCGTACAAAAAGATGTGGACGCCGGCGACGAGGCGCTGGATGAAGAACTCCTCAGACGCACAGCGCCGATTTCGAAAGAATCGGAGTCAGTCGCACTTCAAAATGCCGCCGGCCAATCCGAACTGACGGAGCTGCAACAACACATTCTTCGTAGTTTTACCGGAGAAGACAGCGGCGGCAAAGCTTCCGACAAATGGTAAACTTTCACTCTTGCCAATCACCGGCAGTTCGGTATAATTGCACCATCAACGATGACGCCACAGCTCGACACCCAACGATCTTTTCTTATGTGGGCAATCGTCTTCCTCCTTCTGTCTCTCTGCCCACCATCGCTTACACCGCTCGGCTCCGCCGGTCCTGCAGCTGCCGTCAGCCTGATTGAAATCGCAGAACTTCTGGCACATCCTGAGCTGTACGACCATCAAGATGTCGTCGTCACAGGGAAGGTCATGAACGTACAGTTGGCGACCAATCGTCAGGGTCAACCCGCCTATGGTTTCTTACTCCAGGATCAGGCCGGCACTCTCAAAGTCGTGAGTCTTGGGCAGGTGGAAGTGCACGAAGGCGATCAAGTGATTGTCGAGGGAGTCTTCAGTCGCCTCAGACAAGTCGGCCGCACGATCGTCTACAACGAGATCAAGGCCCTCTCCGTAAAACCTCTGACTCGCCTGAACCCGGATTTCGTCGGCTGATTCATCGCTCCTCATCAGCAAGTCATCCTTCCGGTCCTAGTCCAGCTTTTGAACACACTCGGCCTATCCGCTCTTGGATATGTCGACATGGACCTGATTGGTTGGTCACTCAGCGTGGAAGCTTTAAAATCCAGGTGAGCATTCGATCTGATATCCGATCGGGAAGCAGCCTCACCATAAGGGCACGTAACTTTGCATCGGCTCCAACGAGATATCGCGTTTTGGGAGTCGGCGCGGTCAACGCATCTTCAACGACTTTTGCCACCGCATCGGGTGAGATCGCTCGCTTCGATGCTTCCCCGACGACCTTCCTCACAGAGGCCACCACAGACTTATAGAGAGTTCGAAGTTCTGTCTCTATGGCTGCTTCTCGCTCGGCAGCCTCTATCGCCGATTTGTTCCAGATCGGCGTGGCGATCGCACCCGGCTCGACAATCGCGACATGAATCCCCCATTGTTGGACTTCAAGGCGCAAGGCGTCAGTAATGGCTTCCAATGCGAACTTCGATGCGGAATAGGGACCCATAAGCGGCATCGTCGAAAGTCCTGCGATGGAACCCATGTTCACGATCCGTCCTCGTGCCTGCCGGACTAATGGAAGAAACGCCTGGATGACTGCCACCTGTCCGACGACATTGACCTCAAGCTGCTGGCGGAGGTCTGAAATCGGTACGGCTTCAAGTGGCCCCACCACCGCAATTCCCGCATTGTTAATGAGCCCGAATAATCCGTGATCTTTCGTCGCTTCCAAAACTTCTGTTTGAGATTTCTGAATAGTTGTGAGATCCGTCACATCGAGTTCCAACGGAACCAGCCGATCGGAACCGGATTTTTGAAGGGCCACGCCGTCCTCAGACTTCCGCACTCCTGCAAACACGACGAACCCTAATCGATCAAGATGCAACGCACAGGCTGCGCCAATTCCGGTGGACGCTCCCGTGATGACCACCGCGCGATTGTCTCCGATCGACATCTCGCTCCTTTTGAGTCGCGACCGGAGGACCATACCAGGTTTCACGCGACTTCATCCATACATGGCACAGCTATTTCCAACTCACTCGGTGGACACCAGCCCCGACCTTCAGTTATCATTTGGTTTCTTCTGAGTGATGTTGTGGCGGTGTAGCTCAGTTGGCAGAGCAGCGGACTCATAAGCCGCGGGTCACCCGTTCGATCCGGGTCACCGCCACCAAATCAATCCCGCAACGTCTCACTCGGCTGCTCCTCGCGACTCTTTCGCTGTCACAGTCCCAGTCACGATTGGATCGAAGATCAACACGCCGGTTCCTAGAATAGCGCCGGGTAGCGACAAGGAAACGGCCCGTTCATGCAGCGAGGAGCGATGATCTCTCCGTTGAAGGCCTGTCTCAGAACCGTCCCTGCACTGCTCCTGCTCCTCACCCTCGGTTGCATCACATCTCCCATACCCGTCACCCCTGAACAGATCGCGAGTGCTGACTATGGAACCGTTCCAGTGCCACCAGCCTACCAGGATGCCATTAAAGGTTACATGCAAGAGATTCTGTTTGATCCGCGTACCGCTCGCTATCGATTCGTTGGAGAGCCACAGAGAGGCTACGCGTATCTTTTAGGTAGGAGAAAGCCGCCGGTGTTTGGGTACCTCGTGCAGGTGGAGATCGATGCGAAGAACCTAAAAAGCCGCTATACGGGCGAGCAACCGTATCGATTCTTTATCAGGAACGAAACGCTGTATCCCCTGGAAACGTCCACCAAAGTCGAAGTGGTGCAGTAGGCTCCAATCCACAGGACGATACCAGCTGATTAAGAGCGCGTAACAAAATGACCTCATAGGTTCCGATAACAGATGAGGCAGGCCGTCAGTTGGACCAGCGCCTCGTCGTTCTCCGCTCGCCGTTCGGTTCGTATCCTGATCTTCCCGTAGCGCTTGAACCAGGCCAGGGTTCTCTCGACATACCAACGCGTCTTCCCGAGGCCGGAGCCATGTTCGGTCCACCGCTTCGCGAGCTTCGGCTCGATGCCCCGTTGTCGGAGCTGATGGCGATGAGACTCAGAGTCATAGCCGCGATCTCCTTGAACAATGTCGGGTCTTTGTCTTGGCCTGCCTTTTTTCCCCTCACCGGGGGCACCTCATCCACAAGCGGGATGACTTGGGTGACATCGTGGGCATGGGCTCCCGTTACCGTGATGGCCAACGAGATGCCCTTGGCATCAACAAGGACGTGGACCTTCGAGCCTAACTTGCGGCGATCCGTGGGATTCGGCCCTGTTTTCTCGCCGCCGCTGGGTGCCTTCGTTGTCGCGCTGTCGACCAGTGCGCGCGACCAGTCGATCTTGTCCGCACCGTTGAGCTCAGCCAAGAGCATCTCGTAGAGTTTCTGAAACACCCCGGTTCAGTGCCACTGCTTGAGCCGACGAAGACAGGTCATCCCGGAGCCGCACCCCAGCTCAGGGGGCATCTCGCGCCACGGGATGCCGGTCCGCAGCACAAAGATCATTCCGGTCAGGACCTTGCGGTCCTTGATGGGTTTGCGGCCCGGATAACGGTTCCGCCGGCGACGCGGCTTGGGCAACAGCGACCGGACTCGCTCCCACAGATCGTCGGGAACCCACTTTGAAGCCTTGCCTGGCATTCGATCCTCCCTGAATGCCAGCAGTCTCCACGATTTGCTGCACTGTCGCCAGTGCCTTGCCGGTCATTTTGTTACACGCTCTAAGTCTTATCGCCTATCGGGAGTTGTAATTTCCCATCTCGCCGCCATTCCGTCGGCGTCCTGGTTTCTCATCCATTCCTAAGGCACAGTGACAGAAGTTACATCTGCTGCGGAAGAGCGATATGAGAGGGGGCTCCGGAAATTCGGACAATATG
>JAFEBM010000021.1 GCA_018242685.1 Nitrospira sp.
GACAACTTAACTTGCTATCTACAGATTGCCTCTTTTGCACGAACGATCATCCAGGCGTGGTCGACCGGCGCATTTGATTTTGATTCAGGGGGCTCCTACAATGCCAGCCGGTCAATTGTCGGTGACAATAAGGCTCGGTGCATGCCTGCGCGACGACCTCCCAACAAGAAAAAGTCCGGCAAGATCGGTCTACCCGGTCGTTCCGCTAAGCGCCGATTCCAACTGCGTCTCCTGAACTGGTATGAAGAGTATGGTCGAGATTTACCCTGGCGCAAAACGTCAGATCCTTATCATATCCTTGTTTCGGAAGTGATGCTTCAACAGACCCAAGTCGATCGGGTCATTCCTAAGTATCATGAATTTTTGGAACGCTATCCGAGCTTCGAAGACCTGGCAGAGGCTCCGGTCGCCGACGTCAAGAAGACGTGGTATCCCCTTGGGTACAACATTCGCCCGGAACGGCTGCATGGAATCGCTTGCGAAACGGTGGAACGGTACGGAGGGAAATTACCCAGTGACGCCGACGAGTTGCTCTCGTTCAAAGGGATCGGACGGTATACTGCCGGGGCTATTCGCTCCTTCGCGTTTAATGAAGATGCGCCTATTTTGGACACAAACGTGATCCGTGTCTTACACAGGGTGTTTGTCGCTGAGGGGGATCCCAAGGCCCAGAAGACGCTGCTCTGGGAATTATCGGAAACCTTGATCCCACCAGGGAAAGGCTATGACTTTAACCAGGCTATCATGGACTTTGGAGCGATGGTCTGCACAGCTCGTAACCCCTATTGTCTCCTGTGTCCGATGAAGTCGTTTTGCAAGACATATCCGTTCAGTCCGGCGACGCGTGAGCGGTAGTAGGCTGATCATGCAAGTCATTGAAGTAGCGGCAGGACTTATCCACCGTGACGGTCGCTATTTGATCGCCCGGCGAAAGCCCGGCGCCCACTTAGCCGGTTTCTGGGAATTCCCCGGCGGAAAACGGGAAACGGGCGAATCGCTCACGGAGTGTTTGCAACGGGAGCTGTTTGAAGAGCTGAGCATTCGCGTCGACCTCCCTATTCCGTATCGGATCATTCGGCACGACTATCGGGATCGAATCATAGAGTTGCATTTTTTTCGATGCGCCATTGACCAAGGGGAACCAATGCCTATCGGCTGTGAAGAAATCCGATGGGTATATCCCGAAAATCTCACACAGTTTACGTTCCCGCCGGCAGACTATGCAGTTATCGACGCTTTGCAGCGCGATGCGTTCGGAGTTTCACGATGAAGGTGGTACTCGATATTGAAACCGTCCAGGCCACACGCGATGAATGGGCTCGTCTATTGGGGAAGCCGCCGGCAAATGAAGAGTCTTATCCGGCAGGAGGGGGTCTCGATCTCTTTGCGGCAGGAGCTGCAGAAGAGCAACGCCGCGCAGAGGATGAGTCGTATGCCAAGTCTGCGTTCGATGGAACGTTCAGCCGCATCGTCTGTATCGGCCTGCTGGAATTTTCCGATCAGCTGGAAGCGCGCAGCGCCGTCGCATGGTTCGGAACTAACGAGCGTGAGCTGCTCCGCCAATTTTGGGCGAGGCTGGCCCAGGACCGTCCTGCCTTGTTTATCACGCATAATGGGCTTGGTTTCGATCTTCCCTTCATCAAGAAGCGGTCGATCATCAATCAAGTGAAACCCAGCCTCGATATCAATCTTGCGAAATTTCGCACCGAACCGGTCTATGACACGATGGCCATCTGGAGTAATTGGGATACGAGGGGTTGGGTCAAGCTCGATGTATTGGCCCGCGCATTACAGGTCGATACGAAGTCGGGCAGTGGGGAGCAAGTCGCTGAAATGTGGGAACGAAGGCAAGGTCGTGAGTTGGCACAGTACTGTCTGCAAGATACCTATGTGACTTATGCCTGCTACTGCCGCATGAACTTTCGTCAGCCTCTGTCCAGGGAGGTTGTCCTGCTACAGCCTGAGTTGTACGATGTTGGTTGATCGATCAGTCGATCAACGAGTCCGATATGCTTCCGCCGATTTCTTTTTTGGGGCAGGATGGGCGACTGTCTTGCTCGCCTTCAAGGCTTTCACCTCTTCTGTTCGTTGACGGAGCTCCTTCTTCATCCACGTTGTTTCCTTCTTCAGCATCGCAATCTCAGAGTCCTTGAGCTTATTGGCCTCGCGCGCTTCCCGAAGCTCATCGAGTTTCCTGTTGAGCAGTTCATCAGTGCTCAATTGAGGAGCGCCCGAATCAGTCCGAGGGGCCAAACCCGAATCTTCCTGTGACGGCGCAAATTTCACAGGGGAAGCGCTCGGTGTCGGCATCGCGGTTGGTGCGACTGAAGCGGCCTGAGATGCGGAAACCGGCATGGGTTTTGAGGCTCCGGCTGTAGGGGGTGAACTCGGCATCGGTCCTTTGGCGAGGGCTTGGTAGTCGATCACCATCGTCATCGCTCCGCTTCCCAGGGCGACAAAAGAAGGAGCTTTTTCAAGACGAGCGGCAGAACTAGGAGTGAATCCCGATGCCTTCCTGGTTTGAGAAGGAGCGATTGTCAGATAAATCGATCCTTTATGCATATAGAGGGTGCCCGCTGTGGGTTCAGTGCCTGACCCTGCCGATGGAGACACCTTGAAACCGACAATCTGCTCCGGTTTCGCTTGCGATAAACCTTGAGCTAGCAGGGGAGCAAGAAACTCGGCGTCTTCATCGCTGAATACTCTCATCGGCTTGCTGCCACTGGCGGGCATGTTGCCTGACATGTTCTGAACGTCGTCGATCACAACGCCTTTGACTATTTTTAGCATCGTCATCCGGTCAATGGTGGCCGGGTGGCTGGCTTCAAATGACCAATCGGCGATTTCCTTGAGATAGATGGAGCCTTTAGCGTTTTTGTGTAGCTTTGCTTCCCCGGAAAGCATCGAGCATCCGGCCACGATCAAGCTGAGGGACATCAACGCACCGACATGTCGGAATCCGTGGACATTGAAATATGTATGCATATGAGATCTCCTCACATGGTCTTGTGATCGAAGGAGCTTGCTAAAGATACGAATCATATTGGGGTTTCGGACATCGACCTACCAGATACCTAGCGCCATGAGTACCATGCCGATCGCCAACCATCCGACTACTCCGACTGAAATGATTGTTTCGAGTGTGGTGCCGGAGTCAGACTGGTTTGGATTAGGCTTTGACTCCGAGTCGGCGGACTTCATAACGAGACGGGAAATCCCTCGTTGCCGAACAGATGGACGCCGAACATTAAGCAAGACTCATGCCCTCTCGTTTTTGACTGACAGGTTGTATTGTCGTTCATGAAGTGAAGTGAGGACCCTAATAAATAAGGCTCAGTGTCAACATGTCAGGATCGTGACCAAACTTCAGAGGAAGACTTTAGGAGTGCTTGACAATCATAGGGTTAGCGTCGAAAGTTGATCGAATGAGGGGAAGATTCGGATAATCTGCAGCGAGGTTAGTCATAAACAGGGTCAAATGGGAAGCGAAGACAGGAAAAGGGCAGCTGAAGAACTGTCCAAAGATGACCAAGGGAGCCGTTCAGAAAATGTTCATTTCAACCGTTTGGCGTGCAGAATTGTTCCGAAAGCTTGAGACAGGTGTCTCAGAAAGAATACGACCTCGGTACTGGTAAGGGTCATTCGCCATAAAGGGTCGCAGCCGAGGCGTCAAAGATATGTTTCGTAGTCATGGTGCCTGGTTTAAAATCACCGGTGCCCTTATCCCATACGACCGTAATATTCCCGTCTGTTTTCCCCATTGCTTGGGTTGACGAGCGGGTCGCATCACGTTCGACCAAAATTTCCACGTCTTTGCCGATGTATCGGCGGTTGCGCTTCAAGGTAATGCGGCGTTGAGTCTCTACGAGTCGAGCGACACGCATGCCTTTGACTTGATCAGGGACATCGTCGGCATACTTTCTCGCCGCGATCGTATGCTTCCGCTCCGAGTATTTGAAAATATAGGCTGAGTCGAACTGTGCCTGTTCTACCATGAGCGCTGTGGACTGGAAGTCCTCATCCGACTCGGAGCAGAAACCGCAGATAATATCCGTGGTTAGGACGACATCGGGGATGGTGCTTCGAATACGATCGACCAGCGCCAGATACTCGACTCCCGTATAGGTTCGCCCCATCAGTTCAAGGATGCGATCGCTACCTGCCTGCAGGGGGAGATGAATGTGCTTGCAGACTTTGGGGTGCGTGGCAATGGCCTCAATGAGCGCGGCGGGAAAGTCCTTCGGGTGCGGCGAGGTAAACCGTACTCGATCGATCCCTGCGGTATCCGCCACGGCGGTGATCAGTCCGGCGAAGTCCCAGTCTTCATGGCTGTAGGAATTGACGTTCTGGCCGAGCAACGTGATTTGCCTGAACCCTTGGGCGGAAGCGTCACGAGCTTCGAGCAGAATGGAGCTCGGATCACGCGACCGTTCACGTCCTCTAGTATAGGGGACGACACAGAAGGAACAGAAGTTATCGCAGCCCCGCATCACGGTAATCCAGGCGTTTACTCCACTGTCGCGGTCCGGCATGATCCCTTCATAGGTTTCATACTCCGACAGATCGAGGGCAAACTCTTTCTGGGAGATCCCTTGGCCTTGGGCTTCGAGCGCAGTGGTCAGCAACGAGGGAAGTTGGCGGTACGCATCCGGGCCGGCTAAGACGTCGATGAGCGGTTCCTTTTCCGCCAGGGTGCTTTTCAGATTCTGGGCCATACACCCGAGGACGCCGACGACGAGCGGGCGCTGTTTTTTCAGTGCTTTTAATTCAGAAAGATGGGCGTAGATCCTATTGTGCGCATTCTCTCTAATGGCGCAGGTGTTGACTAATACGACGTCGGCTCGTTCTCGATCTTCCGTAAAAACGAATCCTTCCCGCTTCAGTAGCGAGCGAACGAGCTCGCTGTCAGACTCGTTCATTTGACAGCCGAAGGTTTCAATATGGACGTGAGGAATGGTCTTCAGGATCATCGTGTCGCCAAGGCATAGTTTGCCTGCTGGGAAGGCCCGACATGGCCGAAAGTGCAACGGTCTGTTGCGGCCCTGATTGTGACCGGCAAGATCTGATTCTGAAAATCCCCGGAATCTGCGATTCCCACTCGTGTGAAGTTCGGAGTCGTGCCGAAGCGATAGACATCTCGAGTTCCAGCTTCAAAAAGGACCGAGACCGTCTTGCCGATTTGTTTGTTGTGAAAGGTGAGTCGCTTGGCTCGGTCGAGACCGATGAGAAGGTCGATTCGTTTCTTCACCGATGCCGAGGGGACACGTTGTTTCAGGCGCATTGCAGCAGTTCCCGTCCGTGGGGAGTATGGAAATATGTGGAGATATGAAAATGGAAGGTCTGTCGCCATGGCCAACGTATTTCGAAACGCCGTTTCAGTCTCACCGGGGAATCCGACCAAGAGATCAGTTCCAAGGCCGAGGTCAGGAATCTTCATAAGTGCCAGCTCGATCAGCTTGGTATAGGCCTTGATCGTATGGCGGCGGTTCATGGCTTGCAAAATCTGATCGTCCCCGCTTTGCAAGGGGATGTGAAGATAGGGACAGAGTTTCTTCGACGAGGCGAGGAAATCAAGCAATTCCTCGTTGACTGTTGTGGGTTCAATTGAAGAGATGCGGATGCGTTCGAAGTCAGTCCCTTGATCGAACCAACGAAGCAACGAGCAAAAGTTCCGGCCTTGGTGGGCATACTGGCCGATGTTTACTCCGGTCAGCACGACTTCCCGGTATCCCCGAGCGGCTAAGACCTCGACCTCACGCTGGATGTCCTCAAAAGTTCTGCTTCGTTCATGACCCCGTGCAAACGGAATGATGCAGAAACTGCACATCGCGCTGCAGCCGTCCTGTACTTTGAGCAATGCACGGGTGGAGTCCGATTCCGCGAAATGCGGCAGCTCGAAGTCTCCGCGCGCAATCGTTTTGGTATGACGAATCTCTGCGATGGATCGTTTCCGTAGCTCGTTGGCGGGAGGAAGATAAGCCGGCAGATCGAGCTTGAATTGGTGACCCACGATGAGATCGATCCCCGTTTGCTGTTTGAGACGTTCCATTCCCGTTTGGGCATAGCAGCCTGTCACGGCGATAAAGGCATGGGGAGAATGTTTCAGCGTCTTCCGGATCAGATATCGCGATGTCCGTTCGGCGTCTTCCGTGACCGCACAGGTATTGAGCACAAGGAGATCTGTTGGTTGGCCGAACTCGACAAGCTCAAACCCCTTTCGTCTGAGCCCCTCCCCAAGGATCGAGGTTTCGGCTTGATTCAGGCGGCAGCCGAGCGTATGAAGAGATGCACGGGTCGTCACCATAGGGTGGCATTATAGGGAGGTCATGCCTGTTCCGGCAAGGTTGCCTGTTGCGACCGAGAGGTCTCGGTGAACGTCGGCTAATTGCCGGAAAGGCCCATGCCAGGATCACATCTAGAGTCGTCGGGGGGAGCCTGAAGGTCGTGCGTCTGCGTGCTCTCATTGTTTTTGTTTTTACAGGGTTACTCTGGAGCCATCCTGTGACGGGATGGAGCACGGATTCGCTTCCCGCCGAGCCCGATCTCAATACTCGCGTCGATGAGCTGTATGACCATGAGGCCCGTCTCTTTATCATGCTGTATTCCCTGAGTGGAAACGGCAAAGTCGACTATGTGACGGCCCGGCTGGTTCAGGAGCATTCTCGCAGTACGTATGGTAATCCCATCTACCAGACCGAGGCCCAACCGCTGTTTTATTGGTGGAACCACATCATGTGGAACGATCCGGAGCAGGACGGGGTCAACGGCAACGAAAAAGTCTACCAGGAAAATACCGACTTTGATATCTCGCGATACAAGCCATGTGTGTTCAATGGACAGCCCTGTTAACAGTCTGTTGAAAAAGTCCTCCAGCTTCGTTCTCGCATCGCTCAGAGGCTCAACGTACCACCGGGTAAGAGCTGCCAGAGCAGCTCGGGGAAGGGGGGGTGAAAAAGAATACGCCTCGCCCCTTCGCTCGCTGCGGCCTTGCTGGAATCTCTTTTTGAACAGACTGGGGAACACTTGTAAAATCAACAAGCTGTTCTTTACCGCGCCGGCCGGTGAGGCCGCTCCCGCATGTTTTGTGATTCTGCTGAACAGCTCCGGGAGGCGATGGTATTCTGCCTTGCGGCGGAAGATCGCTCCGATCTGTGTGTAGGGCCTGACTGATTCACTCACGTTCGTACGAGAGAGTCTCCGTGAAACAAGGAGCTTTCGATCTTGCCGGTCTCGTGAATCGGCGCATCCTCGTGATGCTGCCGTTGGGTTTCGCGTCCGGCCTTCCCCTTGCGCTCACGTCCGGGACCTTACAGGCCTGGCTTACCGTCGAGGGAGTCGACCTCAAGACCATCGGCATTTTTACGATGGTCGGCCTTCCCTATACGCTCAAGTTCCTTTGGGCTCCCGTGATGGATCGTGTGATCCCGCCCTGGCTCGGCCGGCGGCGCGGCTGGATGGTCCTGACACAACTTTGTGTTGCGATCGGGTTGATGCTTATGGCGGCGACCAATCCGCGGATTCATCCCGGATGGATGGCGGCCTATGCCGTGCTCGTCGCGTTTCTTGCCGCTTCGTTGGACATTGTGTTTGATGCCTATCGAACGGAAACGCTCCGCCCTCACGAGCGTGGATTGGGTGCCGCCGTGTGGGTGAATGGATATCGAATCGCGCTTTTGGCCTCCGGAGCCGGTGCGTTGGTCCTTGCCGATCATGTGGGATGGCAGATGACATATCTGGCGATGGCAGCCGTCATGCTGGCTGGCTTGTTCATCGTCCTGATCAGCCCGGACCCCACACTTGTCGCCGAGGCTCCGAAGAGTATGAGAGAGGCGGTCGGTGCGCCGCTGGCAGAGTTCTTTGCTCGGCCTCACGCCTTGGGCTTCTTGGCCGTGATTATTCTCTACAAACTTGGAGACGCCTTTGCATCGACGCTGCAGACGGCCTTTCTGATCGGAGGACTCGGCTTTTCTGCAACGGATGTAGGCGCTGTAAAAGGGTTAGGGGTTTTTGCAACGTTGCTAGGCGCCTTTTTAGGGGGACTCTTGATGACCAGGTCCGGACTGGTGCGCTGCCTATTGATCTTCGGTGTCTTGCAAGCAGTCTCCAACCTGGGATTTGTCGCATTGGCTTTAGCGGGAAAGAATCCGAGCGTCCTTACGGCGGTGATCGTGATTGAAAATGTGACGGGAGGAATGGGCACGGCCGCGTTCGTCGCGTTGGTGATGTCGCTCTGCGATCCTCGGTATACGGCGACCCAGTTCGCGCTGCTGTCTTCGTTGGAGGCGTTGGGAAGGGTATTTGCAGGTCGCCCATCGGCGGATGTCGTAACCCTGGTCGGATGGACACAATTTTTTGTCTTGACCGTGGTGGCGGCTTTGCCGGGTCTTTGGGCTGTGTGGCGGGTCCGGCGTTTTATTGAAACAGAACAGAGGATGGTCGCGCATACCTCCGTCACAGAGTCCATGGTTTCGCCGGTTTCCAAGCGGTTATGAGGACAACCGTCGTTGTAGGAAGAGCACGAAGAGCATCAGGGTGGGCAGCGGAGCCAGCGCAAACGGCAACAACCACAGCCAGACATTTTTGCCGCGTACCCGCGCTTGGTCGATCATCCAGACGAACAGCCAGACCAATAGACAGGCATAGTTCAAGATGATCCACTGGGTCGTGTGAATCTTCAGACCGCTCGTGCTTTCCGAAGGGCCTTGGAGGAGAAAAATTCCTAACAGCAGAACGAATGCGCTTAGCAGGGCCGCGACGAGTTTCTTGCTCCAGACGAACATAGGCTCCTCCTGACTCAAGAAGAATGTAAACGGAGTTCGGCTAAGCTAATTGGGGCGCTCTTCCTTTGTCAAATGAGATGAAGCCAGTCAGTATTGTGTTGCCTTAGAAGAAAGGTCGCTTCGAGAATACCATGAGTCTCTTTCGTTTGACCGTGGTGGTGGTTGTACTCGCCGGGGCAGTTGTTCTCGCGTTATCGAATCCGACCATGGACGACTATTTACGCTTCGTTGAACAGGAATTGAGCAAAGCGATGGACCGAATGGACCGGGGTGCACCGACTCGAGAACAACAATTTATTCGGCAGGTGTTTCAGTCGCAAAGTAGGAAGCTTCTCGAATCCATCGTGAGGCCGAATACGGCGCGACAGAACTGGGGAATTGCGAGCCGGTATGAAACACAGGTGGCGGATACGAAGGTCATCGTTCTCGGTCTCGGCGGTCGGTTTATTCCCCTTCAAGGTGTCGAGGAAGCGACGCTGAAAATCGGGCGAATGGCCTTCTAAAAAGAAAAAGGGCCAGGGTAATTTGGAAGGACCCGATTTCAGCGGTTATTTCTGTGGATAACCCCGTTGATAAGCGATCAAAATCGGCTATGAGATTCGCATTGCGACTATTCACAGCCTTTCCTCTCATTTCCTCAATATCCACAATACTTGGTGTTGACAAAAAATTATGATAGCTATATGTAGCTACCCGTTGAAGTTAAACGACTCTGCATATCATCATGATGATGACGCCTAACCAAAGTATGGTCATAGTTTTTTCCCTCTCTCAGGAGGTCTACCGTGAGAATTGATCGAAGATTTACCCGTCGCGGGCAGAATCCCTACGAGGGGATCATGTTTGTGAAGCGTTCGTCGGAGATTCGGAATCCTGACGGATCCACCGTATTTAAGCTCGAAAACATCGACGTTCCGGAGGCATGGTCTCAGCTTGCCGTCGACATATTGGCCCAGAAATACTTTCGGAAGGCCGGAGTTCCGCAGCGCGATCAGAATGGGCAGCCGATCATCAGTCCGGACGGCAAGTCGGTATTGGGGGGTGAGCGAGACGCTCGCCAAGTCTTCGAGCGCATGGCCTGGTGTTGGACTCATTGGGGCAAGTCCTATGGGTATTTTAAGACGCCGGAAGATGCCGAGTCTTTTCACGATGAAATGTGCTGCATGTTGGCGCGCCAAATGGCCGCGCCGAACTCTCCCCAATGGTTCAATACAGGCCTTCATTACGCCTATGGGTTATCGGGACCGGCACAAGGGCATTATTACGTCGATCCCGAGACTCGCGAAGTGGTGAAGGCCGCCAACGCCTTCGAACATCCTCAGCCTCATGCCTGTTTCATTCAATCAATCGAGGATGATCTGGTGAATGAAAACGGGATCATGGATCTTTGGGTCCGGGAGGCGCGGTTGTTCAAGTATGGTTCCGGGACCGGGACTAATTTTTCAAAACTGCGTGGGGATGGCGAAGGGCTTTCCGGCGGCGGGAGGTCTTCAGGCCTCATGTCCTTCCTGAAGATCGGGGACCGAGCCGCCGGAGCGATTAAGTCCGGAGGGACGACCCGCCGTGCCGCCAAGATGGTGTGTTTGGATCTCGACCATCCGGATATCGAAGAATTCATCGATTGGAAAGTCATTGAAGAACAAAAAGTCGCGGCGATGGTGACTGGTTCAAAAATTTGCGCGCAGCGTCTCAACGCCGTGCTGAAAGCTTGTCGTACGGTCGATGGCGAGGGCGCTCTCAGGCTGGACCTCGATCAGAAGACCAATCCGGCCTTGCGCGAGGCTCTGACATCGGCCCGTCGGGATATGGTGTCCGAAGCATATATCCAACGAATGTTTTCCTATGCGCAGCAAGGCTTCACGCACTTTGTGTTTCACGAGTATGACCCGAATTGGGATGGGAAGGCCTATCAGACCGTCTCCGGCCAAAATTCGAACAACAGCGTCAGGATTCCCAACGAGTTTTTTGCCGCGCTCGAAACAGACGGCGATTGGCAACTCAAACGCCGAACGAACGGCAAGGTCTGTAAAACCGTCAAGGCGCGGGAGCTGTGGGACCGAATCGCTTGGGCGGCTTGGATCTGTGCCGATCCGGGGACTCAGTACGATACTACCATCAACGAGTGGCATACGTGCCCGGAAGACGGCCGCATCAACGCGTCGAACCCTTGTTCCGAATACATGTTTTTGGATGATACGGCCTGTAATCTTGCCTCCCTCAATCTCACCAAGTTTTACACCGCCGACGGGCAGTTCGAACTGGAACATTTCCGCCATGCCGTTCGACTGTGGACGATCGCGTTAGAGATCAGCGTGTTGATGGCTTCCTTCCCGAGCCGGTCCATCGCTGAAAAGAGCTATCAGTTCCGGACGCTCGGGTTGGGTTACGCAAATTTGGGAACCGTGCTCATGCGACAAGGAATTCCTTATGATTCGCCCAAGGCCCTGGCGGTTTGTGGCGCCATCACGGCCATCATGACGGGGGAAGCATACGGAACGTCGGCTGAAATGGCTGCCGAATTGTCGCCCTTCCCGGGGTACGCAAAAAATCGAGAGCACATGCTGCGGGTCATCCGTAATCACCGTCGGGCAGCTTACCAGGTATCTCATGCGGAATATGAAGGTCTGACGATCGCTCCGGCGGGAATCCGCCCTGAACATTGTCCTCCCGACATGCTTCTGGCTGCCAGACGAGCGTGGGACCATGCGCTTGAATTAGGGACGGCCTATGGGTATCGCAACGCACAAGTGACGGTGATTGCTCCAACCGGCACAATTGGGTTGGTCATGGACTGTGATACCACAGGGATTGAACCGGACTTTGCCCTGGTGAAGTTTAAGAAACTGGCCGGTGGAGGGTATTTCAAGATCATCAATCAAAGCTTGCCGATGGCGCTAGCCAACCTCGGCTATACGGACCAGCAAACGCTGGATGTCATCCGTTATTGTGTCGGTGCTCAGACGCTCAAGGACGCGCCGTTCATCAATCACGACACACTACGTCAAAAGGGATTCGACGACGCGGCCTTAGGTCGTTTGGAGAGTAGTTTGGGGCAAGCGTTCGAAATTCAGTTCGCCTTCAATAAGTTTACGCTGGGAGACGCGTTCTGTATCGAAAAGCTTGGTTTGACCGAGGCCCAACTGAGTGGAGCGAACTTCAACATGCTGAAGGCGCTCGGTTTTACGCAAGAAGAGATCGCCGCCGCAAACGATTTCTGCTGCGGGACGATGACTGTGGAAGGCGCGCCGTATTTGAAGGCCGAAGACCTCGCGGTATTCGACTGTGCCAATCGGTGTGGTCGGATCGGGCAACGCTCCATCGCCGTCGATGCGCATATCCACATGATGGCCGCGGCACAGCCGTTCATCAGCGGCGCGATCAGCAAGACCATCAACATGCCGGCCGATGCCACGCTCGAAGACGTCAAGGCGGCCTATTTGCTTGCCTGGAAGAGCATGGTCAAAGCGGTCGCGCTGTATCGTGACGGGTCCAAGCTGAGCCAGCCGTTGAGTGCCTCGACAGACAGTGGAAAGGCTGTGGAGGCTGTCACCGGCGTGATGGAACTGGCGGAGAAAGTCACCGAACGGGTGCTCGTTCGGTACCTCGCCAAACGACGCCCGCTACCGAGTCGACGAAGTGGATACACTCAAAAGGCAATCGTCGGGGGACATAAGCTCTACCTGCGCACCGGTGAATATGAGGATGGGACGGTCGGGGAAATCTTTTTGGACATGCACAAGGAGGGGGCAGCGTTCAGAAGCCTCATGAATTGTTTTGCGATCGCCATCTCTCTGGGGCTTCAGCACGGCGTGCCGCTGGAAGAATTCGTCGAGGCGTTTGTCTTTACCCGGTTTGAGCCGAACGGTCCCGTCAAATTGAACGATCGAATCAAAATGTCAACGTCGATCATCGATTACATTTTCCGTGAATTGGCCGTGACGTATCTCGATCGGTATGACCTCGCGCAGGTGAACGAAGAAGACCTGCGCATGGATTCGGTGAAGAAAGACCATATGGATCCCGAATGCTTCGATGAAGAAGCGGACCTTGATGCGCTGGCTAAATCTTCCGTTCTTACGGAACATCTTCCCATCCGCAGGAACGGCGGAAAAGGAAATGGCCACGGAAACGGACACAGTGTCGCCCGACACGTGGAGATCATGCGCGAAACGCTCACACTGACGGAGGTCCAAAGCGCGAAAGATGCCAAAGTGAAGGGCTATGAAGGCGACCCCTGTCAAGAGTGCAAGCAATTCACCATGGTCCGCAACGGCACCTGTCTCAAATGTGTGACATGCGGCGCAACGAGTGGATGTTCATAAGAGGAGAGTGAGGATGCAGAGCAAACGGCCGTCATCGTGTCTTTGGTGTAAGAAGCGACGGTTTCTGCGAATTCGATCGGGTGCCGAAGTCTTTTTTTCGTTACGGTTACGGGTTCGAAAACTTTGTGCGAGCCCGGCGTCCGCTCGCATCATGTTTTATCATTACGGGTCTTGGTCTCCCTTGCGAGCTGTTCGCTCAGCGAGGCGAAAAAAGTTTTGACGCCGGAGATCCACAAGGAGTACTGCTATGCCGACTACGACGCAACTTGTCATCAGCGGTCAGAGTAAGCCGGGCGCCCTTGCCAGAGTGACGGCGGTTCTCGGTGAAGCCGGAGTCAATATCAAGGCGTTCTCCGCTCCGGAAGTGATGGGAACGGGCAAATTGCGTCTGTTGGTCGCGGATCTGGAAGGTGCTCGCGCGGCGCTTAGGGCGGCGAAGGTTAAGTTCGGCGAAGAAACCGCGCTCCTACTGAGCCTCGAAAATAAGCCTGGTGCGTTAAGGAAAGTGGCGGAAACCTTGATGAAGAGCCGGATCGATATCAAGTGCGGCTATTGCACGCCTTCACGGGAAGGAAAGCGGGCGATCGTCGTTCTGACCGTTTCCAACACCGACAAAGCCTTGACCATTCTACGCAATCAGTCGCTCGACGAGTTTTGATCGATGCGGCCGATGCCGCTCACGAACCCTATCCTTCTGTTCCTAATCGTGATCGGACTGGGCGTCTTCCTCTACCAAGGCTGCACCACAGCCCCCCGTCCTGTTGAACGCTTCCCTGAGTATCCAATTGGATTTGCAGAACGAGGGATGGCCTCGTGGTATGGCCCTGGTTTTCATGGGAACAAGACGGCGAATGGAGAGCGGTACGACATGTATAAACTGACGGCTGCTCATCGAACACTGCCGCTAGGGTCCGTTGCAGTTGTTCATTCGTTGACTTCGGGTCGCCATGTTACGGTCAGAATTAATGATCGAGGACCGTTCGCGAGAGGACGAATTTTGGACCTCTCATTGGCCGGTGCTCAAGCGCTTGGGATGGTCGACAACGGAACCGACCAGATCGAACTTCGAGTTGTCGGTTATAACGCTCGACCCGAAGGGATGGGAGTGTTACGGGTTCAAGTCGGCGCCTTTGCGGATCTTCAGAACGCCCGGGCGCTGCTTGCACAAGTTCAACCGGATTTCCCCGATGGACGCATCATTCAGGTCAATCTACCGGAAGGGCGACGTTACCGAGTCCAAATTGGTCGATTCTTGACCGAGCCGGAAGCTCAGGTGGCTATGGTTCGTCTCGATCGTCTATTCAGCCTGCAATCGTTTGTTGTTCGGGATGATGGCTGAACACTGGAGGGACAACGAAACTCTCCGAGCAGCCAACTCGGAACCAGTTGATTTTTAAGTGAGATTTTTCGAATTACTTGCTTGTGTTTGATCCATATGATAGATGTATCAGCTGTGAACTCTATTCTAAGCGGTTCGGTTATCGTAATCTTACGATCCTCTGAAGGGTGGGCCAAGAGGTATCCTCTGGGAGACGCCCGGCTTCTCATCAGGCCAGCTACACTGGTCCAACGTCCCTAATATACGACTGCTATGGAAATCCTCATCCTTTTAGGATTGATCGGGTTATCCGCTATTATTTCTACAGCCGAGATCGGTTTCTTCTCGGTCAACGAAACACGACTGAAAGCATTGGCGCAGAACGGTAGTAAACGGGCAGCCAAAGCTCTTCAATTGAGGAGCGACCCTCAAAAGCTCCTCTCGACCATTCTCGTAGGTGATCGCCTCGTCAGTACTGCGACACCGATGTTCGCCACCTTCATCACATTGAACGCCTATGGGGGCAAGAGTGCGTTTGAAGAAGCGATCGCGGTCATGATCGGCATCCTGACCTTTGTTCTCTTGGTGTCAGTGGATGTCATCCCAAAGACTCTGGCGGCAAAGTTCTCCGTACCCGTGACGCTGAACATGGCCTACCCTATCTATTGGGTTCAGGTCATGCTGAGGCCTCTTCTTTTTCTGATCGTTCCCCTGATCTACAGTTTGACGGGAGGAAAGGGGTTGACGCTTCCCTTGGTGACGGAGGAAGAGCTGAAAATCATGTTGGACCAAGGAAGAAAAGCCGGCGAATTGGAATCGGAAGAAGTCAAAATGATCAAGAACGTGTTTCAGTTAAAAGATATAACGGCGGAAGATGCGATGACGCCGCGCATCTATGTGTTTTCTCTCGACGGGAACCTTCGACTCAAGGAAGCGCAAGAATTGCTCTATAGTTCTAAGTATACCAGGATCCCTATCTATGACGGGATGCTCGATAACATTACGGGGATTCTCTACAAGACGAAGGCGTTGACCGAGTTGGCCAAAGGGAGGACCGATTTGCGCCTTCGGGATATCGCCCATCCGCCGCTCTTCGTCCCGGCCGGCAAAACGGCGGATGATTTGATGAAGCAGTTCCAGCAAGAAAAGCGGCATATGGGAGTCGTTGTCAACGAATTCGGCGGTGTCATGGGATTGGTGACGCTTGAAGACCTCCTCGAGGAGGTCGTGGGTGAGATCGTCGATGAAACGGATATCACTGAAGAACTCATCAAACGCATCGGTAAGAACCAAATCCTCGTGCACGGGCGGACGGAAGTTCGAAAGGTGAATGATTTCCTGAAAGTCGAGCTTGGAGATGAAGCCCTGACTATTGGGGGGCTGATCCAGGAAAATCTTGGTCGTATCCCTCAGGCAGGAGAAGAACTCCGCATTGAGAATTGCCGCCTGGTAGTCCATGAGGCAGATCCTCGCTCGATACGAAGCGTGCAAATTTTCAAGGACGAGAAAGTGCCTGTTCCGGTCGAAGCCTCGGTGTGACTAGCCTTCTTTTTGTTGTTCCAGCAAGTCTAGGAAAGCCTTTTCATCAAGGACCGTCACCCCTAATTCCTGAGCCTGTTCGAGTTTGGAGCCGGGGTCTGTGCCGGCTACGACATAGTCTGTCTTCTTGCTGACCGTGGACGACACTGTGGCGCCTAACCGCTCGACCAACGCCTTGGCCTCATCTCTCGTCAGCCTGCTCAATCCGCCGGTGAACACCAAGCTCTTCCCTGAAAAAAGCAGATCTCTCCGTCTCTGAGGTGAGGGTATGTCTACGATTGAAAAGCCCAGTGTAAGCAGTTGGTCGATGACCCGTCGGTTCGAGCTTTCTTGGAAGTAGGAAACCAAACTCTCAGATATTTCTGGACCGATTTCACGGATTTCCTGAAAACGGTCGTGGTCGGCCATCATGATGGCATCGAGAGAACCGAACTCTTTCGCGAGCACCTTAGCGATGTGCTGTCCTACTTGGCGGATTCCCAGGCCCATCAAAAATCGGTCGAGTGGGGCATTTTTACTTCGAGCGATGGCCTCAAAGAGGAGAGTTGCGGATTTGTCCGCAAACCCTTGGAGTTTCAAGAGTCGCTCCCGGTCAAGGCGATAAAGATCAGAAAGGTCCTTGACGAGCCCTTGATCGACTAATTGAGCGACTGTCTTCTTTCCAAGGCCTTCAATGTTCAGTGCCGCTTTCGACGCGAAGTGCTCGATCGCGCCTTTCAACTGAGCAGGACAGACGGCTTGGCCTGTGCAGTAGAAGTAGGCGCCTTCTCTCGCCACGGCAGAACCGCATATCGGACAGCGAGGTGGCATCTGGAAAGGGTCCGACCTGACTTCATTTGAGACGGGGATACGTTCAGCGATCGCCGGAATGACATCGCCCGCGCGCTCGACTCGAACCCTGTCGCCTATGCGGATGTCCTTTCTTGCCACCTCATCGGCATTGTGGAGGGTTGCTCGGCTGATGGTGACCCCCCCCACTTCCACCGGCTTCAGCAGGGCGAGAGGGGTCAAGGTCCCGGTTCGGCCGACGGAGATAACAATGTCCTGTACCTCCGTAATTTCCTTTCGAGGAGGAAATTTGAACGCAATGGCCCAACGAGGACTTCTGGATTTCATTCCCAGCCGCGCCTGCCAATCCACGCGATCGACTTTCACCACGACTCCATCAATTTCATACGGGAGATTGTCGCGCTGGTCCTCCGTTTCCCGGTGAAATACCAAGACTTGCTGGATGGTCTCGCAGCGTCGGCGAAGGTGAGGCACCGGAAGTCCGCACAGAGCCAACGTCTCCAGTTCAGCCCAGTGTGACGGAGGGGGAGCTCCGGTCATCGCCATCACTTCATAGCAAGTGACGACAAGCGGCCGAGAGGCGGTAATGTGCGAATCGAGTTGCCGGAGAGAGCCGGCGGCGGCGTTGCGGGGGTTTGCAAAGGCGTCGTCTCCGCGCTCCGTCATTCGGCGGTTGAGCGCATGAAAGTCGGAGAGGCGCATGTACACTTCGCCCCGTACGGCCAGATGATCCGGGTACGTACCGGCCTGCAACTGGAGCGGTAACGGTCGAATCGTGCGGAGATTAATGGTGATATCCTCGCCGACATTTCCATCACCGCGGGTTGAACCACGAACAAACGTCCCCTGGTCGTAGACCAGTTCAACCGACAGCCCGTCGAATTTTGGCTCGACCGTGTACTCGACTTGGTCCGTGCCCAGTTCCCGTTTCATCCGCTGGTCGAAGGCCAGGACCTCGTCAGAATTGACCAAGGAATCAAGGCTCAACATGGGCCGTTCGTGCTGTACCTTGCCGAGCTCGTCCAAAGGGGGGGCACCGACGCGCTGAGTCGGGGAATTGGAGCTCACCATCTCCGGGTACGCCCGTTCGAGATCGGCCAATTCTCGGAACAACCGATCATACTCCCCATCGGAGATCTCGGGGCGGTCCTTGACGTAGTAGAGATAGTCGTGATGCCTGATTTGGCTTTTGAGTTGAGCGAGTCGTTCCTGCTCGGCGCGTGTGCCCCTCGAAGAGGAGGACGCGGAGTCGTCATAGAGTGAATCCTGTCCCATCGCTGCTCTCAACGAGGTGAAGCCTCGACGATCATCGCTATCGCTAGGGTGTCATGACAGGTGACGTTCGGCATGAAAGGAGAGAGGTCTAAGACATGCTGACCCTAGCATAGGGCCGCGGAAACGGTCAAACCGGACAGGCCCGATCCGCTTTGACTTTCGCATCAGTGGCCACTATTCTAAGCGTCTCTTCGGCAGGTCTGAAGTCGCCGGAAAGCCTGGGCAAAGGAGGATGTATGCAGAAGGGAGAGCAGCAGGTCTGTGAACGAGTGCGGAGGATTCCTTTCTTAGGGATACTGCTCTGTAGTGGTGTGCTGGTCAGCGGGTGTGTTGTGTTAGAGGAAAAATACAACGCGGAAAAAGCCCGAAGCCTGAATTTTCAGCGCCTTCTGGCTCAGGAAGAGAAGCGAACGGCTGAGCTCGACAGCGAAATCAGGCACACCAAGGCTGAACTGGCTGAATTTGAGTCGAGGAATCGCGAGCTGTCCGCACAGGTGCAAGTGGCGCGAGAGCAGATGGGGCGCCTCCAAGAAGAGACGGAAGCGATCCGAGAAGCGACCCTGTTGGAACGAAAAGCCTTGGAGGATATGCAGCGGAAAGGCCCTTCTGTTTCCGCCAAACCCAAAAAAGTCGAAGTGCCGAAAGCTGCTTCCGGTCGCAGCGGAGGCAATCTTTCAGACAAGAGTATGACAGCTGTGACCAATCCGGCTTCTGCTATAAAGGTAACGCCGGGGATGGTGCATGTGGTGAAACCGGGAGAGACGCTCTTCAGCATCGGGAGACGGTATGGAGTCGAGATCGATAAGTTGAAGAAGCTGAATAAGTTGCCGGATGATATCGTCGAGGTCGGACAGAAGCTCCTGGTGGGGGCAGAGTAAGCAGAATGACATGAAGGCCGCGACCTATTCACTCACTCTGGATGAGTTTCGCTCCTACGCGAAGCAGGGCAATCTCATTCCGTTGTTCCGTGAAATCTTGGCGGACCATGATACGCCGGTCTCGGCCTTTGCCAAGATCGATCACGGTCCTTCGGCCTATCTGCTGGAGAGTATTCAAGGAGGGGAAAAATGGGCCAGATATTCCTTTCTTGGGAGTGGATCCCCGCTCGTCATCTATGAGGATCGTGGCGATCTGTGTGTGAAAAAGGGGTCAGATCGACGGCGGATCCCCAGCCGAGGCGCGCCGCTGGACCGTCTGCGGGAGATCATGGAGACGTATCGCCCCGTCACAGTTCCGGATCTGCCTCGTTTCGTCGGTGGAGCCGTCGGTTACCTCGGCTACGACATGGTGCGGACGTTCGAGGATCTTCCCTTTCGAAGAAAGGAGCACCTCGATATTCCGGACTTCGCCTTTCTCTTGACCGAGACGCTGCTCATCTTCGACAACGTGTCGCAGAAGATCAAGGTCGTCGCCAATGCCCATGTGAAGTCCTCGTCGGAAAGAGATATTCGTTTGGCCTATCGTGATGCGACAGGCAGGATTGAAGCGATGGTTGCCAGAATCCGTCGACCGCTTCGCCGGGTAAAGCCGAGGCGTAGACGCTCTCCGATTCGTTTCACGGCCAACATGAGCAAGGCGGACTTTGAGAAGATCGTGTCTCACGCCCAGGAATACATCAAGGCTGGAGATATCTTTCAGTGTGTCCTGTCGCAGCGATGGGAAACGAACCTACAGGCTCCTCCCTTTCAACTCTATCGAGCCTTGCGCCTCGTGAATCCGTCGCCGTACATGTATTACCTCCGGATTGCGGGGGTTGAACTCGTGGGCTCGTCTCCCGAAATTCTTGTGCGGTGTGAGGACGGGCTTGTCTCGATACGTCCGATTGCCGGAACCAGACGGCGTGGCGCGACAATGAATGAGGACGCGGAATTGGAGCGACGTCTTCTTGCCGATGCCAAGGAACAAGCCGAGCATATTATGCTGGTGGATCTCGGACGCAATGATGTCGGCCGTGTGGCTGAACGGGGATCCGTCCACGTCGAGTCGTTGATGAATGTCGAGCGATACTCGCACGTCATGCATATGGTCTCGAATGTCACAGGCAAACTGTGCCCGAACAAGACGGTCTATGATGTGCTGAAGGCGTGCTTTCCCGCCGGGACCGTGTCCGGTGCCCCAAAAATCAGGGCGATGGAAATCATCGAGGAACTTGAGCCGACCAGACGCGGGCCCTACGCCGGCGCCGTCGGCTACGTCGGGTTTTCGGGTAATATGGACATGTGCATCAATATCCGCACGGTCGTCGTTTCGCGCCGCCGGGCCTTCATCCAGGCCGGCGCGGGCATCGTCGCCGACTCGAATCCGGAACATGAGTACGAAGAAACGTGCAACAAATCCCGCGCCATGATGAAGGCGATCGAACTGGCGGAACAGGGGCTGGAGTAGGAAAGAGCGTATGGCGGATGGTATGTGGTCAAGAGTAAGAAGAGAGAATGCTCTTTCCTGCTTAGACCATCAGCCATCAGCCATAAGCTCTTATGGCGATCATGCTGCTTGTCATCGATAACTACGATTCCTTTACGTATAACCTCGTTCAGTATCTCGGAGAATTAGGCGAGGATGTGCAAGTCTATCGAAACGACAGGATTACGCTCGACCAGATCGAGGAATTGCGTCCGAGCCGTCTCGTGATTTCACCGGGACCTTGCACACCAAAAGAAGCCGGTATTTCAGTCGATGCGATCCGTCAGTTCGGAGGGAAGCTGCCCATTCTCGGCGTCTGTTTGGGGCATCAGTCGATGGCCGTCGCCTATGGAGGAGAAGTCATCCGCGCTCCTCGCTTGATGCACGGGAAGACGTCACAGATCAAGCACGACGGCAAGACCATCTTTCAATCGTTACCTAATCCGTTTGAAGCGACACGCTATCATTCTCTCATCGTGAATCGGGCCAATCTTCCGGATTGTTGTGAAATTTCCGCCGAGACCGCCGAGGGTGAGATTATGGGAATCCGCCATAAAACACTTGGTGTGGAAGGGGTCCAATTCCATCCCGAATCGATTCTGACGACCGTCGGAAAAGATTTGCTCCGCAACTTCCTAAAACTCTAATCTTTCCTGATCTGTGTGGCCATGATCAAAGACGCGCTTGCAAAATTGGCTGACCGAACCGACCTTTCCGCGCAAGAGGCTGAGACGGTCATGCTGGAGATCATGGACGGGGCTGCAACCTCGGCTCAAATGGCCGCCTATCTCATGGGACTCAGGCAAAAAGGTGAAACAGTCGCTGAAGTCGTCGGTTCGGTCAGCGCCATGCGATCACGATCGATCCGAATCAGGGTCGGGTCGTCGATCGTTGTCGATACCTGCGGAACGGGTGGGGATGGGGCCGATACGTTTAATATCTCCACGACCGCGGCATTCGTGGTCGCAGGGGCCGGCATTACCGTGGCCAAACACGGGAATCGCTCCGTCTCCTCTCGCTCCGGCAGCGCGGACGTGCTGAACATGCTCGGTGTGAAGCTCGATCTCGAGCCGGGCCGTGTGGCGGATTGTATCGACGAAGTCGGAGTCGGCTTCTTGTTTGCGCCGCTCTATCACGGTGCAATGAAACACGGTGCCGGGGTCCGACAGGAGATGGGAATCAGGACCATTCTGAACGTGCTCGGTCCGCTGGCAAATCCGGCCGGCGCCACGCACCAAGTGCTCGGGGTCTATGATGCAAAGTGGACGGAAATCCTCGGGCGTGTTCTTCTGGAGCTCGGGTCGCAACATTGTTTCGTGACTCACGGGCTGGATGGTCTGGATGAGGTCACATTGTCGGACCGGACGAAAGTGTCCGAGGGTAAGGGTGGTGTCGTGTCGAGTTATTTTATCGCGCCGGAGGAGTTTGAGATCAGGCGTACGGCGCGAAAAGAATTCGTCGGCGGCTCGCCGGAGGAAAACGCACGGATCACGAAAGAGATTCTCCAGGGCCGGAAGGGCCCGAGACGAGATATCGTGTGTCTGAACGCCGCACCAGCCATGGTCGTAGGCCAAAAAGCGAAAACACTCAAAGACGGATTCCGCCTTGCGCAACAAGCGATCGACTCCGGGGCCGCCGCAGAGAAGCTGGATGGGCTCATTGCGTTTACCAAGAAGGCGTGCAAGCAGGCATGATTGACTCATGATTCTTGATCGCATCCTTGAGCATAAGCGAGCAGAACTCAGGCATAAACAGAGCCGTTCCTATCTGACCAACCTCAAGGCGGCGATCCGGGATGCCTCGCCGGCTCTTGGGTTTGCCGTAACCTTAGATGCGACAAGGCCTCCTACTAGCCCAGCCTTGATCGCGGAAATCAAGAAAGCGTCACCGAGCTTGGGGCTTTTACGAGAGGAGTTTTCGGAACAGTTCGATTATCTGGCGATCGCGCGCACCTATCATGAACATGGAGCATCGGCCGTTTCTGTCTTGACCGACAAGGAATTTTTCCAAGGAGACCTTCGGTATCTTAAAGAGATCAAGCGCGCGCTCCCGATCCCGGCGCTCAACAAAGAATTCATGGTCGGCGACGTGCAGTTTTATGAAGCACGGGCTCATGGCGCCGATGCGGTCTTGTTGATTGTCGCCGCGTTGGAGCGGCGCCAACTGATGGATTTCCATGCGTTGGCCACCGAGCTTGGGATGGACAGCCTGTTTGAAACCCATCACGAGAGGGAGTTGGACAGGGTTCTGGAGTGGATTCCCACTGCGAGGATGATCGGAATCAACAATCGGGATCTGAACACGTTCACGACCGATCTTAATGTGACCTTCCGGTTGGCGAAAAGAATTCCTTCCGATAAGCTGATCATCAGCGAGAGTGGAATTCACGATCGCGATGCCGTGACGAAACTGACCGAAGCAGGCGTTCACGCCATGTTGATAGGAGAGTCGCTTATTCGCGCCGGGCATACAGCGGACAAAATCCGAGAATTGCTCGGGCAGGTTGCAGGTAGGAAAGGGGCCGCCTAAATCATTCGCCATGAAGATCAAGATCTGCGGGATTACCAATGTAGTAGATGCGGACGTTGCGGTAAAGGCCGGCGCCGACGCGCTGGGGTTTGTCATGTACCACAAGAGCCCGCGCTGGGTGGAACCGACGGTCGCGAGATCCATAATAGCCGGCCTTCCGCCCTTTGTGCTGCCGGTAGGGGTGTTCGTCAATGAAGAGGTCGAGAGAGTTCGAGCACTCATGGATGAATGTGGCTTTGTCCTGGCCCAACTCCATGGAGATGAACCAGCTCTGTATTGTCAGAACCTCGGCCGTCCGGCGCTGAAGGCCCTTCGGCTGAAGGACAGGGGCACATTTCTCGCTTTAGCGGAATTCCAGGGGCGCGCGAACGTGCGAGGGGTGCTCATCGACGCCTTTTCAGACCAGGCCTATGGGGGTACGGGGCGGACGGTCGATTGGACATTAGCTCAGGAAGCAGCTCGATCTGCTCCAGTTATTCTGGCTGGTGGTTTGAATCCGGCAAACGTGGCAGAAGCGATCCAGATGGTGCGTCCCTATGGGGTAGATGTCAGCAGCGGGGTAGAGCAGAGCCCGGGCAAGAAGGATCCCGATAAGGTAAAAGCGTTTATTGAAGCGGCCAGACTTGTGTCCGTCTGATCGCCATGGCTATACTCACCAGGATCCATTGCAGAGAGGTTGATCAGATGCTGATGCTTCCAGACAGCCATGGCCGATTCGGTTCCTATGGCGGCCGGTATGTACCCGAAACCCTCATGCCGGCGCTTTTGGAGTTGGAAGAAGAGTATGCCAAGGCAAAAAAAGACCGCCGATTTCAAGCAGACCTCGCCTATTACCTCAAGCAATATGTAGGACGGCCCACCAGTCTCTATCGTGCCGACCGGCTGACCAAGAAATTAGGCGGCGCCAAAATTTATCTGAAGCGAGAAGACCTCTGCCATACCGGTGCGCACAAGATCAACAATGCGATCGGCCAAGTCCTCCTGGCCTTGCGCATGAAGAAACGGCGAATCATCGCCGAAACGGGGGCCGGGCAGCATGGTGTGGCGACCGCAACGGCGGCGGCCATGTTCGGCTTGCAATGCGAGATCTACATGGGCACGGAAGATATGCAGCGGCAGGCGCTGAACGTCTTTCGCATGCGTCTGTTGGGCGCCACGGTGACCGGAGTCGATGCCGGGAGCCGCACCCTCAAGGACGCCATCAGCGAGGCCATGCGTGACTGGACGACCAACGTACAAACCACACACTATGTGTTGGGGTCGGTCCTGGGAGCCCATCCGTATCCCATGATGATCCGCGATTTTCAGGCGATCATCGGACGAGAAGCGAGGAAACAAATTCTTTCCGTTGAAAAGCGATTACCGGATTATCTTGTGGCCTGTGTCGGGGGAGGAAGCAATTCGATCGGTCTTTTCCATGCATTCCTCCGTGACCCCAAGGTCAAGATGATCGGCGTGGAAGCGGGAGGTCTTGGGGTCGAGAGTGGAAAACATGCCGCAAGGTTTTCAGGCGGCAAGCCGGGGGTGTTGCAAGGCACCATGACCTACCTGCTTCAGGACGAGAACGGACAGATCAATCTGACTCATTCGGTATCGGCCGGTCTGGATTATGCCGCTGTGGGGCCGGAGCATAGCCTCTACCATGATCAGGGCCGCATCGACTATACCTCTGCGACAGACAACGAGGCGCTGGCGGCTTTTGATCTTCTCTCACGCGAAGAGGGCATCGTTCCGGCGCTCGAAAGCGCCCATGCGATCGCGCATGTCGTCAAGCTGGCTCCCAAGCTCAAGAAGTCGCAGCTCATTATCGCCAATCTTTCAGGTCGTGGTGACAAGGACGTACAGCAGGTCGCGCGAATGCGAGGCGTGTCATTATGAGCGGGCGATTGGAAACCACCTTCGAAGGCCTGCGTAAGAATAGGCAGAAAGCGCTCATTGCCTACTTGATGGCGGGAGATCCTGGGCTGGCTGAAACAGAGCAACTGGTCTTGGCGTTGGAACAGGCGGGGGCCGATATCATTGAGCTGGGCGTGCCCTTTTCAGATCCGATTGCGGACGGACCGGTGATTCAGCAGGCGGCGGAGCGTGCGCTCCGGAACGGCACGTCGCTCCGGAAAATCCTGGCCTCTGTCACATCGCTCAGGCAACGGACGAATATTCCGATCATCTTGATGCTCTACTACAATTCCATCCACGCCATGGGCTGTGAAGAATTCTGCAAAGCGGCGAAGGCCGCCGGAGTGGACGGCCTGATCGTGCCGGATATGCCGCCGGATGAAGCGGGACCGCTCAAGATCCCGGCAGACGCAGCCGGACTCGCGCTGATCTTCTTGCTTGCGCCGACCAGCACGACTGATCGGCGCAAACTTGTGGCGAAAGAGTCGCACGGATTTGTCTATTATGTGTCGCTGACGGGCATTACCGGGGCGAAGATCAACAACGTTGGAGACATACAACACAATATCGGAAAATTGCGAAAGGTCTCCACCGCTCCCGTCGCTGTCGGCTTTGGCGTGGCGACACCCGAGGATGCTTCGCGGGTATCGAAAATGGCGGACGGGGTGATCGTCGGCAGCGCCATCGTCAAACGCATCGCATCCCACCAACAAGATCCCGCCATGATCGGGCACGTCGCCGAGTTCGTCCGATCGTTGAAATCGGCCATGGCCGTAGGCTAGGCCGTTCGGCCACAGAGATCACTGCACATCATTTCTTCTACAAGTCGTCCACTGCCGTAATAATCTTCACCTGCCGATTGCGTGGATTGAGCGTCGAATCCTTCTGGATTGACGAACGGCTCTCTACAGGTATATTTTCTATACCAGGATGGATTTCGAGTTCGATCCTGCGAAGAGCAAGTCGAACCATGAGAAACATGGGATCGATTTTGTCGAGGCGCAACAACTGTGGGAAGACGAGGACCGGCTCGAAATCCCGGCCAGAACAGAAGATGAACCCCGGTATGTGCTCATTGCGGCTCTCGACCAAAAGCTGTGGTTGGCCTTTTTCACCTATCGGAAGGGACGCATTCGGCTGATTTCGGTGCGAAGAGCCAGAAGGGAAGAAAGAGAGCTCTACTATGAAAGCCAAGAATCTCGAGAAGATGTTTGATGAAGGGAAAGACGTGACCCCTCATCTTGCTCTCTCCAAGGCGCGTCGTCCTGGGCATGAACAGAGACGCGTGAACGTCGATTTTCCAAGTTGGATCATCGAATCACTGGATGCACAGGCAAGGCGCCTTGGCGTCACGAGGCAATCGGTGATCAAGCTGTGGATCGCTGAGCGATTGAAGGAAGAACAAAAGAAGGCAAGTTGACCACCTGCCAGGACAAACTTCCGGCGAGCGTCAGCTGTCCATCTCTTCACAGGTCAGGGGGAACCTGAGCAACATCGAAGACATACAACGCAATAGCGATAAACTGAGGAAGGTCTCCGCCGTGCTCACATCTGCTTCAACGTTGCGGCGGCAACTTGGACTACTGATGACAGAAAGAATATAGCGGTGATAAATCGAGACGATGTGGCTTTATACATGTCTTCATCGCAGATTGAGAAAGCGGAGGAGATAGCGCGGCGCTGTCAGCAGTTCAAGTTTGAAGAATGTGATTAGTGACAGAGCGGAGTGCTAGCGAGTTTCAGAAATACCGGCCGGAGCGGTTCATGACTGCTGTCGCAAGCCTGATATGATACAAGACGCAATCAGCAGAACATGCTTAACCAAGCGTAGATGCCGTGTCTAGTTTTCTTACGAGGAAACTAGGATGAAGAGTTTAGAAACATGCGGACTTTGCTTGCAAAAGAAAGAACTTCAGAACAGTCATCTGCTTCCGGCTGCTCTTTATAAACAATTGAGAGAACCATCTGCGGGGTCTGGCCCCAACCCAGTTATCGTAACGCGACACAGGATGGTTACCTCTTCCAAACAAATATCCTCTCCCTTTCTGTGCGCCGACTGCGAATTGCGTTTCTCTCGCAATGGTGAAAACTATGTTGTCACTCAATGTGCGGAACATAATGGCTCGTTCAAATTACGGGAACTCTTGCAAGGCGCATCTCCGTTATTTGTAGATGACATGGATCAGATTGCGATTTACGACGTTCAGCAATTGCTGAACACGAAGGTGGATCACTTCCTGTATTTTGCTGCAAGTGTCTTTTGGCGCGCTTCTTCGCACAGATGGAAAATGGGCGGCGCGCAGATTGACCAAATATCTCTTGGTGCAAGATACCAGGAAGAGTTCCGTTCGTATCTGTTTGGGTAAACAGACTTCCCACAGAATGCCCGTGTCTGGCTCCATGTTTCCAGTGAGACTCGAATTCCTCCTGCCCTTATTACAGTCCCCACTACAGCTCGCTTGGACAAAGTACATCGTCACAAATTCTGTATTCCTGGCATATTGTTCATCTTGTTCCTCGGCAGTGACGTGTCGAAAAAAGCCGACGAGTTCGCGTTGAATGGCAGCAAGAGGCAGATAATGTGGTTCTGTTCATGGAAAAACGATTCGCACTTCAATGGCTTCCTACAACGGGTGCAGACGGCAACACCAAGAGGAAGATTGAGAGAGGTAAAAGCCTGAACGTTAAATTGTATAAGTTAAGACTTCATCTGACAGATAGTAGAATCAGCAGAGGGGTCTGGTCTTGTTCTGTGCATCAATAACCCAAAATCAGTTATCAACACCGGCAACGCCATCAACGCTTCAATCGAGAGGGGTCACAGGGGCCGGTCCTTGACTTTTCACAGTTGAGAACTCTGATTCTTCTCTCATTTGTTACCTCATTCAGTGGTTTCCCCTTTCGCGATTCTCAAAGACAAAAACCAATCTCGGAAGTCACGGCAGAGCTCTTCCCGTCCACCTTTTCCAATAAGCATTGAAGCCTCACTACTTGACCAGTGCATCTGTCCTCATGCTGATTTTGGGAAGTAAATGGCCAATAATTCCGCGGTTGTTAGAGTCTGAACACCGGTGCCGCCGAAGTCCTTATCGTTTGTCCAAAGCGGGCGCTTGAGTGCAAGTGCGAGTGCCAGGATCTCGACATCGCCTTGGTCTTGATGGGCTATTTGAATCCGCGCCGTCTTCAGAGAGCGGCGATAGACTTTGGGGGAGCAGATAGTGAGCGGTAACAGGTCCAATGCATAAGCAAGAAACTTCAGGCTCACGCCAAGCTTTTCGGCCATTTTGTGAAGGTAGTGCTGCACTTCCTCGATGGCGGTGTCGGCTACGGCGAATTCGGTGATGTCCGATTCAAAGAACAGCCGTTTCGCGTTGCCGCCGAGCAGCGCAGAAATGATCGGGTTAGCGTCGACGACGAGCTTTTCTGGCTTTCTCGAAATCGGTAAGGATGGCATCCTCGGTAAGCCCACGGCTTTTCAGGGCAGATCTGATCTCAGCAGTCAGCGTGGTAAAAAGGTCTTTTTTGATTTCGAGTGGGAGGCTCTCGCCGACAGCGGGCAGGAAGAACCCAACGATTTTCCCACGTCTCGTGACAATGATCGGCTCTTCCTGTTTGAGGAGGCTGGTTGCACGATCACGAAATTGTCTGACAGTTGCAGTTTTCATGTGGTCACCCAAGTGGACACATTATGACATGCTCGATAATGCGTCGGCAAGCGGACGCTACGGATGTGTCAATGGATCATCGATCGGGTTGGGTCTAGTTTTGTACCGTACTCAGTAGTGTCCGGAGATCACAT
>JAFEBM010000022.1 GCA_018242685.1 Nitrospira sp.
ACATTATCATTTTGGGATTACAGACTTCAAATCGAGACACGTGGACCGATGTGGAACAATCGGTATGAACTGGAGAAATGGAGGAACCGCCGGCGCATGGCTTATGGTGATGGAGTAGGGCTTGCCGTCGTCGGCACATCACCAGAGACGAAAACATTTGGATCGGACTTAGTTGCCGAAACAGTCAGGCTGACGGTTGGCCATCACGGCGGCGCCGGGGCTCCGGTGTTGATGGTCACAGTCAAGGCGGCACTCTGGTTGGACTCAAGGTTCGTCGCCGTATTGGTCACCGTGCTCGTAATCGAGTATGGTGTCCCTAGGTCACTCCCACTCAGCGGCGTCGTCGGCTGGAGGGTATTGGCTCCCTGATCGAAGGTCGAACCAACTTTGGCGCCATCTACGTAGAGGTTCGGAGCCTCTCCGGCCCCTGGCGGAGGTATTTGAAATCTTGGCGTCGTGACATTGGTGACGTTGTCGGAATCATTGCCGGGAAGAAATCCAGAGTCATCCGCTGGTATCAGGTTCGGCGCGCTTGCCGGCGCAGGCGGCGCCGAGGGTGCCGCACGGTTGATAGTGACGGCATAAGGTTGTGGACTTCCATTTTGGGCGGTCACGGTGATGGACACATCCGTGTTTGTTCCCGCCCCATTCAGCGGAACAGTCGCTTGACCTGATGCGGTTCCCGCCGGGACCGTTACACCACCAATAGCCATCACGGCGTTTGGATCGTCCTTGGTGGCCGCGACGATCACCTGGGTAACGTTGGCTGCCGCGTTCGCCGTGTAGGTCGTGGTGCTTGAAGCGAAGGGTGGAGATAGAGGCTGAACTGCTGTGCCCATTCGCACGCTTAAGGCTGACAGGTCGTTGTCGCTCGAAGGTAACGCTTTGTTCACGGTGACGCGGTACGGCTTTTGGCTGCCGTTCTGGGCGGTCACCAGAATGTCGATGCCCGCGCTGGTTCCAGCAGCGCCAAGAGTGATTGAGCGCCCCTGCCCCGAGCTGGTTCCCTGTCCTTCGATCGTCATGCTTGCATCCGTATCCTGAAGCGTCGCAGTTACGGTGACGCTGGTGACGGTGCTGCCGACGTTCGCCGTGTAGGTCGTGGTGCTCGGAGCGAAGGTTGGAGACAAGGCCTGAGCTGCTGTGCCTACTCGGACGGTCAATCCCGATAGGTTATTGTTTCCCCCAAGGGCGGCACGAGAAACGTTCACCGTGTAGGTCATTTGAGTGCCGTTGGGTGCGGTGACAATGATATTGATAATGGTGTTCGACCCTGCTCCATTCAACGGAACGGTTCGACTCTGTCCGGAGTTGGTGGCTTGGCCATTCACGGTCATGCTCGCGGTAGTATCTTGTAACCTCGGCGTGACCGTTATGCTGGCCACGGTGCTTCCCACATCAACTGTATAGCTTGTCCTGTTCGTATTAAAGTTGGGCTCCAGGGTGCCCTGTGATACGGTCAAGGATGATAGATTATTGTTCCCGCCAAGGGCAGCACGATTGACACCCACCGTATAGGTTTTCTGGGTGCCGTTCTGCGCCGTCACAACAATAAAGATAGGTGGTGGGGTTGAACCCGGTGCGCCCAATTGAATGGTTCGAGCTTGGCCGGAGTTGGTGGCTTGGCCATTCACGGTCATGCGCGCGGTGGCATCTTGTAACCTCGGTGTGACCGTCACGCTGGTCACGGTGCTCGCCACATTAACCGTGTAGCTCGTGCTCGCCCTGTTCGCATTAAAGGTTGGAGTCAAGGTCCCAGGTGAGATAGCTAAGCTTTGCAAGTTATTATTACTGGATACTCCGCGACTCACCGTAACGGTGTAGCGTTTGGCATTGCTGTTCTGGGCCGTCACGACGATTGGGATGGCGGTGTCTTGGCCGGCGGCGTTGAGGGGGACGATGCTGGCCTGCCCAGAGGTGGCGAGCTGTCCGTTCACGGTCATCGTCGCAGCTGTATCGGAAAGCGTGGGAGTTACCGTGACACTTCCAACAGTGTTTGCAACATCAACCGTATAGGATAGAAAGTTCTCCTCGAATGTAGGAGTTAGAGTCCCGGGCGATACGGCTAAGTTCTCTAACGAGTTGTTTCCATTTAAGCCGGCTCTAACCAGAGAAACTACGTATGTTCTCGGCTCTTCGCCTGATCCTGATACGGAGATGCTCACGGTCGTGGTCGTTCCCGCCGCGCCCAGCGTAATCACGCTGTTTGTCGTAGGCTGGTTATTGATGGTGACCGTATCTCCCCCCTCTGTAGGTTGAGCGGTGATCGTCACGCTCGTGATACTGGTGGAAAGATTGACCTTGTATTGGGTGGTTCCACCGCTGAACGCTGGTTCAAGACTACCGGGATCGACCGCCAGGCTGGCAAGCTGCGCCGCTGGGTTTACGGACGCTGTGTCTCCGCAGCCGGAGGCTACCAAGCCGATTGCGATGAGAAAGACGGCAACGAGATACTGTCTCATGACGGTCATGGTACGTATCATCATGGGAGATGAGTCTCTTTCTCTAGTGGCGGTTCAGCAATGTGAACCTCAACGAGGGTGCGGATATTACGAGAGAGCTTAAGATTGGTCTACCCCTACTTACGTATAGGGAAATTTGGGGCGGGTACGTATACCCGATCTTCCTGGGTGCGGTCAAGGCCATCCAGGTCGAGAGGTGGTATGGATATGAGTCAAGCAGGTATCTGTGGTGAAAAGATCATCGATAAGGACTCTTTTTGTGTTTCGGTCTGGTTAACAGTGAATTGTCACAGAATTGCCACAGGGTGACGGGAGGACGGCATACGGTCGAACTTCGTTATCGAAACAGTTACGTTATCCGTTGATCATCACAGTGGCAACGGGAAGCTGGTATCGATGGTCACAATCAGGAGCGGGCTCTGGGCGGACTCGCCCCCCGCATTGGCCACAGTGTAGGTAATCGAGTAAGTGCCGTCACTCAATGCGGTCGTCGGCTTGAGGGTATTGGTTACCGGGTCGAAGATCGCCTCGACTTTTACCCCGTTTACATAGAGGCTTGGGATTTCGCTGGCTCCCGGCTGGGGTATTTGGAATCTTGGTGTCGTGACATTGGTGATGTTGTCGGAGTCCTGGCCAGGGAGGAACCCGGAGTCATCCTCCGATATCAGGTCCGGTGCGACTGTCGGCGCTGATGGAGCCTCTGGAGTCGCGCGGTGCACTGTGATGGGGTAGGCTTTCGGGTTTCCATTCGGGGCGGTCACGACAACGGAAATATCTGTGTTCGATCCCGGCTCCCCAAGAGTGATGGGAGCGCTTGCCACACCCGAGCTGGTGCCTTGGTTATTGATTGTCAAGGTTGCATTCGTATCCTCAAGCGTAGCGGTCACGGTCACATTTATGACGTTGGTAGCCACATTTACCGTGTAGGGTGGCGGGGTGTTAAGGTCGATGTGTTGATCCAAGGAGTCTGCTGTCACGATCAACCCCGACAGATTGTTGTTGCCGGAGAGCGCCGCACGATTCACGGTGATAGTATAAGTTTTTGCGCTGCCATTCGGGGCAGTCACGGTGATCGTCACAGGTGTGGTTGTTCCTGGCCCACCGAGCGGAATAGTTGCTTGATCTGATGCGGTTCCAGGCGGCACAGGCGTCGAACCGAGCAGCATCATAGCGGTTGGATCGGACTTGGTTGCGGAGATAGTGATACTGTCGATGAGGACTCCGACATTGACTGTATAGTCCTCAGTGCCAGAGTCAAAGGCAGGGTCCAAGTTGCCCGGTGTTACATCTAAGGCGAACAGGTTATTGTCGCTCGATAAGAGTCTCGTGACATTGACCGTGTAAGTGCTCTCCGCTCCATTTTGTGCGTCCAAGACTATGGTGATGATCGTGGTCGATCCCGGTGCGCCAAGGGGCACGGACCGTTGAGTGATTATGGTCCCATTGATCGTTACCGTTGTAGTGTTGTCCCTAGGGGTAGCCGACACGGTCACTTTGTCAGCAGATGTCGGCGCATCGACCGTATAGTTCGTAGTGTTGCTGAAAAACGCCGGCTGGAGGGCGCCGGGGGTGATGGTCAAGCCGGCGAGCGGTACTTGCACGTCCTCCGAAACCGATACAGTGTCCTTGCAGCCGTAAGAACTTAAACCGATTGCGAGGGCAAGGACGGCGACCAACCGTTGGAAGATATGATTCCACCTCATAAAAACGATCACCTTCTTTTGATGTTAGGAGTGAAGACCTGTTTATTCTTATGAACCCTAACTGTAGGTGCCGATACTACGAGAGAGTTCCCGATCGGTCTATCCCTACCTGCGTAAGGGCAAGCAGATGCTGAGAAGGTGTGCCCCACTTTCCGGGGGGAGTGATCGAGAGGTGTATGGTGTATAGAGGGTTCTACAACTCAGAAAACAGCGGGAGTTCGGCGCCACTGTCCGGGGAACGATAAGGGCCGATGCTGAAGATCAGCGCCCTGCAGGGGCTTTTTCTTGTGACTTGGCGAGGAGATCAGCCTTGGGTGGAATCTGCGTGAGGAGATCCGGGCGGACCTGAAACACACCTTGCAGACGTTGGCCGGTGGCATAGAGGAGATTGCCTGCCTGATTGCCGAGGGTCAGTTTCCCTGTGGTCTTGCCGTCCTTTCCAGTTGCGATAAATTCCGCAGAGGGGGCCAACAGCCCGTAGGGGGCGAGTGGTGCGGATTGTTTCATGACACGCTCTTCGGCCGGAAGATTCGCGACCCGGCTGACAAAGAGATCTGCCGCGTCTTGGCTCAATTTCTCGGTGGGCTGACCTTCGAGCACCCACTCGCCGGTCTGGTTGATCAAGACATACTGATGCTCTCTCGTCTTCACCGACAACATGGCAATGTCGGTGTAGTCGATGCCCAGCAGCCGCTTGTCCTGGAGGTTGAAGAGTTCTTTCGTGAGGTCTTTGATCAGCGCCGGGTTGATGCGATAGAGCGGGGCGTCGGCGGTCGTTTCCGCGATGGCTTCCCCGCTCTGAGGGTCCGGTTGATACAGCTTGACGGATTGGTCGCCGGCTGCGGTATGCAGGGTGACTTTTACTTTTGGGGTCGTCAGGGTCTTGGCGACGCTGTCTCGTTCAGGACCGGGATCGATGATGCCGAGCGCCTTCAGATCTTCCAATCGAAACATCAACGAGCGGACTTCATTCTGGTCTCCTTCGGCTTCGATCGGATAGCGGATCTTCCATGAAGGCCTGGGCTTATCTTTCGCCATATTATAGATCACGATTTCAGTCGTCGGATAAGTCAGACGGACCCGTTCGACATCATTCTGCACAAACCGCAAGAGTTCCTTGCGGCGGTAGGTCATCAACGATTTGTTGATGAAGTCTTTCGGCGCCAGGTTGGTCAGCAATACGCGACGGTCCGATGCCCGAAGCACATAGAGCGTATTGGAAAGAGGACCGCTTTCGCCGATGGAAACCGTCTCTTGTTGCGTCCCGGCTGTGATGGTGAGAGTGGTCACCGGCTGTTCAAGACCGAATGGGGCGAGCTGTGTGGCCTGTTCTTCGACGGTCCTGGTGACGGCTCCTGTCACGAGCGCTCGAATAAGCGCTTGCACTTCACGATTATCGGCGTCCGTTTGAAGCGGAGCCACGATAGACCATTTGCCCGGTTCCACCAGCTTAAATTGGATGGGTCCGCGGGCGGTGGTGATCGAGAGGCCGGTAATCGCGGTTTCGGGGAAAGGCAGGATCTGCTTCTGGGCGTTTTCCTGTTTCTCCTCTCGCTGCTCGGCGGGAAGCTCCACGAGGTAGAGATAACTCCCCAGACCAGCGAGAATCACCAATAGCAAAAGTGTGGGCCAGTAGCGGGTCATGGGCTAGAGGCGACGGCGCTTCCGCCACACGATGATACCGGTGAGCAACGTCGCGAGCGGAAGGAACACGACCTGGACATAAATCAGCGCCCGTTCCTGGGTGGGATTAGGAGTGAACGGATGCAATGCCGGCTCTTTCGGTGCGATGGAAATCAAGTCTCGCTCCTCGGCCAGCCACCCGGTTGTATGGAGAAAGAAGTCGCTATTGCCGGGGAAGTTGAAAAAGGCATTGGACACGAAGGTCGAGTTCCCGATCACCACGATGGCGGGTCGAGGTTTGCCCTCTTCCGGAGCCTTCTTCGGCGCCAGCGCGGCAGCCATGGGAAGCGGGCCTTTCACGTCTTCCTTTTCGCTCAGGCTCACGACTCGGCCTTGCATGTTCGTTTCAGCCCAGCTGTTCGGCGAGGTACGGGCCAGCGGCACGAAGTCCCAGTCTTTTCCGACCTGCTCATCGAACGTGACGTGTCGCGAAAGCGGCAGGAGCACGGCGGAGGTAAGGTCCTGCGTGATCTCATGCTCAGTGAACGTCCGGACCAACAGCGCGGTGAGGTCTCCCTGCGCCAACCTGTCTTGTAGATCGACCAACACGCCCGGACCTAAGCCCAGTCCCCAATGGGCCAGCATTGGCTCCAGGCCCGTCTGCGTGTCGGGGTCGGCCAAGACCAAGAGATGGCCGCCCTTTTCGACATAAGCCTGGATACGTGATTGTTCTTCCTTCGTCACGGGACGGCGAGGACCCGCCAACACCAGCACCGAGGTATTGTCCGGCACCGCGGATTCTTTTAACAGCGAGACAGTGCCGACGTCATAGCCTTGCCGAGTCAAGGCCTCTTTGGCGATGGAGAGACCGTTGCGCTCTTTGTCCTCGATATTCAACTCACTATGGCCTTCGACGAAGACGATACGCTTCTTGGCGTCCTTGGAAATGCGAATCAAGGCGCCGGTCAGCTCCACTTCCGATGGCGAGGTCACGCGGATGGTCTGGCCTTTGCTCTCGAATATCGCGGTATCGGTGCGGAATATCCCATAGGTTTGTGCGAGCTTCGGCTCTTTCTCCGGATCGACGAATTCGACGCTGAGCTTGGTAGAGGCTTGTCGATAACTCTCCAGTCGTTCCTTGTAGGGTTGATAGCCGGGATCCTTTTCCCTCGTAAAGACCGTGATCTTGACGTCGTGCGGCAAGGTTCGGAGAACCCGGTGAGTTTGCGGGGCGAGGGTGAAATTTTGATTTTCGGAGAGATCCCAACGTATCGAGTGTCGGGAGGCCAGAAAGTTCACGATGACCAAAATGCCGGTGAAAAGCACGATCATGAGAAAGCTGTTCAGCCCCATCCTGGTCGACCGTCGGCTGGAGAATGCCTTGACGGTCTCAAAATGCAGAACGAAGAACAGCACCAAACAGACCAACGCCAGCGCTTCCGCGATTGTGACGACCCACAGCCAGTCGGGGCGGAGGCTGTACGTGATCATGCCGCCGATGCCGAACGCGACTCCGAGAACGCCGAGGGGGAAAGATTTCAGGTTCATTTCCAGCGTGTTGACTCCACGACGCGATGTGTGAGGAACAACATGAGCGCCAATCCGCTTCCGAAGTAGATGAGGTCGCTCGTGTCGATCAGTCCCCTCACCAGGCGTTCATAGTGTTCCATGTATGAAACATACGAGATGATACGACCTGCAGCGGTATCTCCGAACAGGCTTCCCAATCCGGCGATCAACCAGATGGTCAGGAGCATGCCGAAACTGACAAAGGCGGCGACGATTTGATTCTCCGTCAGCGCCGAGGCAAACACCCCCACGGACAGAAACAGGGCGCCCAGCAGCACCATTCCCAAATAGCCGGTCCAGATGGGATTCCAATCGAAGTCGCTGAAGAGCATCAGCACTGTCGGGACCAATACGGTTAGCCCTACGAGGCCGAGATAGATCAAGAACACACTGACGAACTTGCCGATGACGATTTCATTGATCCTGATCGGAGAGGTCATCAAGAACTCAAAGGTGCGCAACTTGCGCTCTTCCGCGAACAACCGCATGGTCAAGATGGGCAGAATGATCACGAGGACGATCCGCATACTCGCGAAGAGATTCCGGAAGACCAGATCGTTCAAGTTGATCTGAGCCATGCCTCCCTGCATCTGCATCAATTGGATGGCTTGCGCGCCGGCAAAACCGACGTAAAGATAGGAGAGTAGTCCGAAGATCAGCAGAAAGACCGCGCCGACCACGTAGACAATGGGAGAGACGAAATAGCCGCGCAGTTCTTTGGCGATGACGGCCTGAACGGGGGTCATAATGATTCTACTCGTCCGTCCTTTCGGCGGAGGCACTGACCGTGGCTTCTACCGGTTCGGAAAGGTGATCCTCGTGGCGCGTGAGCTGGAGGAAGACGTCTTCCAACGTCATAGACACGGTGCGGAGCTCAAGCAATCCCCACTGGCTCAACACGGCTACGCGCGCGATCTCGTCCCGTAGATCGCGGCCCAGTTCGCATTCGATGAGAAAGCTTCCTCCCGCCTGCCCAGGCAGAACATTGAGAATGCCGGGAATCGCGCGAAGCGTCGTCTCACAGTCCGCTGGACATGTCTTGAGGGTAATTGAAACTTTCTCCGATTGACGCAAGCGAGCCGACAATTGCTCAGGGGTATCTTCCGCGACGATGCGACCTTTATTGATGATGACCACCCGCTGGCAGACTGCAGTCGCCTCCGGGAGGATATGCGTGCTGAGAATCACGGAATGCGAGCCGGCCAGGCTCTTGATGAGCTCTCGGATTTCAATGATCTGCTTGGGATCAAGGCCGACCGTCGGCTCGTCGAGGATCAGCACCGGGGGGTCATGCAACAGCGCCTGCGCCAACCCGACTCGCTGGCGATAGCCGCGGGAAAGATTGCCGATCAATCGATGGCGGACGGAGCCCAGCTCAAGTCGTCCGATCGATTGGTCGAGCGCCGACGAGAGTTTTGGTCCCGTGATTCCACGGAGTCGGCCGACGAAGGTCAGATATTCCGTCACCGTGAGTTCTTGGTAGACCGGCGGAGTTTCCGGCAGGTAGCCGATCTGCCGTTTTACGTCCAATGACTGCTCGGTGCAATCAAAACCCGCCACTCGCGCCGTGCCTTCTGTCGCCGGCATGAAGCAGGTCAAGATCCGCATGGTGGTTGTTTTGCCCGCGCCGTTGGGACCAAGGAATGCCAACACCTCTCCCTTGGCCACCGAGAAGGTGACGCGATCGATAGCCGTATGATGGCCATACCACTTGGTAATGTTTTGAACGTCAATCACGAATGTGATATCGATGCGAATAACTGTGGAGAAAAATGGAGCGGCACCGCTCTCGAATCTGTACCATGTCGCTTGATCGGGGATCTTACTCATTCCGTCCGAGGCAGTCAATATATGGGGTGGGGTATCAAGCACGGTGGATCGTCTAATACAGTACCAGGGATGTGACGGCTCGAAGGTGACTCTTCATTACTCGACCGGATCGCATCATCTCCGTGAAGAAACGCATTTCGAAGATGTCCCGTCCTCGGTGCAGGCTCTGCTCGACCCGCAGGTATTGAATTTAAGTCCCGGCTCATTTATATAGAGGTCGCGAGGAAGCCTATCCTTTACATTTCCATGCGGTCACTCTCTCCATTACGGAACGGAAGACTCCATACGGAGGTGGGGGGACCGGTACGCCAGTCGGTATTGTCGAAGTCCCATACCTTTCATACTCTGAATCGACCAGTGATCTCATTGTTGACATCAGAGGAGGCGATACCCAGCATGTACACTGAGCGTCATCACAGTCGGCTCTTATCGTCCGCATCCTTCGCCATTATTTTGTGCCTGTCGTTGGGGGCCTGTTCTTGGGTTCCTAAAGGGGAGGGGCAACTGGATGTGGGGATCAAAGATCGAGGAGTTGCTTCGTGGTACGGCGAGCAGTTTCATGGCAGACAAGCGGCGAACGGCGAGCTGTTCGATATGGACGCGCTGACGGCCGCTCATCGCACCATGCCGCTCGGGAGTATTGTGCGTGTGGTCAATTTGACGAACGGCAAACATCTTTACGTGCGGATCACCGACCGGGGTCCTTATGAGAAGGGCCGAATTATCGATCTTTCTCATCGTGCGGCCGTCCAGTTGGGTATGGAGCACGGAGGGTTGGCGCGTGTGCAGGTGGAGATTGTCGGCGAGCGCCGCCCGGAGCTGATGTTGCTGTCGGAAAAATACTCAGACCGAGCTGCATCACTTCTTGCCGGTACAGGGCCGCAGATCGATCGGACGTCAACCGGGATGGTCTCTCCGGCTCGAAATTTCCCCGGCGACCTCTGGATTGCAAGGCGGAATCGCTGGGTCCTTGCCATGCTCGCGGTGGCCCATCCGGCCGATACTCCAGTCGCATCGTCGGTCTTCACCTAATTTCCATCTTGCTGATGACATCGAGCGGGCCTCCGGCCCGCTTTTTCTGCCGAGACTGCACACTCGTATTTCATCGAGCGATGATGACCTTGCTGATCCTCTCCAAGTTGACAGGGTGCAAAGCTCTCCACTAGACTGCGTCATTCTCGTCAGCAGCCGACAATACGTGAGTGTATCGAAGGGGAGGCATGGATTGATGGCCAAGAAGCAGGCAGCGGAATCCGATGAAGTGAAGTTGAAGAAGAAGGTCGCCGCAACGCGCACCAACCACAGCAATCCGGAGGGAGACGCCGCACTCCGGTCATTGAAAAAGCGATTGAAGAGAGAACAGCGTAAACGGCGGGCCCTTGCGCAGCGGAAGAAACGAGCGGCTGGAAGCAAAGGTGCGGCTGCACCCTCTGCATCGGCGTAGTCTTTCGGCGGTCACGCTTGTGTCAGGTACTGATTCTATGGAACAAGAACCGAAACATTCTCCACAAAGCGACAGCCCTCTCAGCCGGCAATCCGATGAAGAGCCTATCGCCGATGCAGTGGCCGGTCAGATACAGGCTGATTCTCCTCCTGCTGAGACGCCGGTAGGTGGCCAACACACTGTCGCGCTTGACGAAGAGCAGGTAAAGGATGAGATCGACATCCAGATCGATCTGATGAGTGACCCCGACTGGGTGGTCCGCCGCGAAGCAGCTATTACCCTGGGCGAGATGGGGGATGAGCGGTCGGTCGAACCATTGGCCCGCGCATTGCGCGATGGTGATTGGCAGGTCCGAGAAGTCGCGATCGAAGGGCTGGGGCAGGTGGGTTCTCCAGCCGTTGAAACCCTTCTCAAGCTGCTCCGTGACTGGGAAGTTCGTAAATACGTCATCGCGGCGCTCGGAAAAATCCGTGACGAGCGGGTACTCGATCCCCTGATACTTCAGCTTCGGAACGACGAGTTCAAAGATGATGCCATTGACGCTCTGGTCGCATTGGGTGAGCCGGCCGTCGAAAAGTTGATCGAAACTCTTCGCGACAAAGATGAGAACGTTCGCAAATTCGCCGTCCTCGCGCTGGGACGGATCAAGAGCGGCGAGGCCATTGATCCCCTCATTACGATGCTCGGTGATAAAGATTGGTTTACACGGTTGACGGCCGCCGCAGCGTTGGAATCGATCGGTGACGAACGGGGGCGCGAGGCGATCAAACCGCTGCTCAAAGACCCCGATATGGTCGTGAAGATGCGGGTCGAGCGAATTCTGGCAAAGTGGAAGAAGCAACCGGTCTCTCAACCGGCCAACGCCTGAGTCATTTATTCAGCAGTTGATCCATTCTCTGCTGGAGCTCATCCAACTGTTTCAGCGACACCGGTTTCCCCGTCACAATTTCCACCTTCACCTCCCGCAGCGAGCCGGCCATGTCCTTTAGGGCATTGGCTGACTCATCGGGCTTGGCTCCCTTTATGATGGTTTCCACGGCATTGACGGCCTCAGCCAGTTCTTTCGCCGCGTCGCCGAAATTGCGATCGGCGAGATGTGCCTTCGCTTGGACCAAACGGGATTTAGCGTCCACGAGTCCCTGACGCCGACGGAGATCGCGCTCGATCCCGAGTGTCGTGTCCAACACGTTTCTGGACACATCCTTCAACGACTGTTGAAGTTCCGCGACCGTCCTCTGCAGGGTTCCGACGGGCCGTTGTCCGAGATAGTAGCCCGCTCCGAACGCCCCGACGAGCAGCAACACAACCACGAGAAATTTAACCATAGAGGTCCTTGGTTAACGGCGACGTTTCGATGAACTCAATCGGGTCAGTTGTTGGAGTAGACTGTTGGCCGTCGCGATACGCACCGCCTCATCCGAGTCTTGCAAGCCTTTCACCAAGATGGGGATGGCGCTCTCGCTGCTTTTCCGCAGTCCCTTGGCGGCCATCAGGCGAGGAAGCGGCTGCTGGTCCTGTAAGAGCGTGTGTAGCATTGCTTGGGCCTCTTTGTCGGCAGAGGCACTCAAGGCCTGCGCCGCGGCAGCGCGGATGGAAGGATCGGAATGCCGAGCCAGGTCGGTTGCCAGGGTGAGTGCGGAGGGCTCGCCGAGACGAATCAATCCTTCTACGGCGCTGGCACGGACATGAAGATTCGGATCTCTGGTGAGTGCCGACAGCAAGGGCCGGTTTTCCTTGATGCCGAGCTTTCCGAGGCTTGCCGCCGCCACGCCGCGAACCATCGCCATCTCGTCCCCGATTGCGTGCGTCAGCGGAGCCACGCAGCCAGGAGATCCGAATTCTCCCAGTGCTCCGGCAGCGAACGCGCGCACCGATGGATCTGGATCATACACAGCTTGGGCCAGGACTGCCAGGCTTGCCGGACGTTTGAGACGCCCCAATACCCCCAGTGCGGCCATTCTCGTCTCTGCATCGGGCAAGGTGGCTGCGCTGGTAATATCGTCCAGCTTTTCAGAACGGCCCAGCTTAAACAGGGCTGCAGAGGCGAAGATGGCCTCAGGTCCGTCTTCTGTACGAGCGACGTCGAGCAATCGTTGTTGGACATCATCGGCCTGTGCTTCTCCGAGAGCGGTCATGGCGGCGATGCGGACGGTCGGCATCTCATCCCGCAACGCGCGACGCAAGGCGCCGGACTTTGCCGCCAGTCCGGATTTTCCGATCGCCTCAGCGGCTCGCGCTCGTACGACGACCGAGGGATCGAGCAAACCATCCTCTAAAATTGCGGCGGTCTCCGGCAGCGCGAGGTCCGCGAGGGCCGAGTAGGCCGCAATGCGGACATGTTCTTTGCGATCGCGAACATGGCTCGTGATCACTCCGAGCGCCAATGGCCGAAGAAGCGACACATCATGAGGCTGTCCCGGCTGGTTCAATTTGGCATAGATGGCCAGGGCTTCGTCTGTTCGTCCAAGACGGACGTAGCTCAGCAAGGAGAGTCGAAGCAATTCTTTCGACGGTGTTGCATCTGGTGGTAGACCTCGGTAGAGAGCGGTCACTTCGGGATAGTCACCGGCCTTGAAGAGGGCAGCGGCTTTCGATTCGATCGTGGAAGAGGTTCCTGCCGATGCAGTAATCAGAGGCGCTGCGGTGAGAACGAGAATGAGCGCACCGATGACACGCGCGCTTGTGGTTGGGTTGAAGGCCTGGTCGCGTGTCAGACGGCGATCCGCTGCGCAGAACCGAGTTACCATGTCGTGGGCAGCCGCACCGTGGCGGCGCGGTACATCAAGCTCACATAATCTTTCAGCATCCGCGTGGTGCAGAACTGGGGCGCGACGGTACGGATACATTCTTTGACCATTTGGAGCCAGCCTCGGGGAATCCCGTCACGATCGCGTTGATAGAACAGCGGCACGACTTCCTGTTCCAACACACGATAGAGTTGTTCCACATCATGATGATCTTGGGCCTGTGTGTCGGCCTGTTCGTCCTGCGGTTGGATTCCCCAGCCGTTGGCCCCGTTATAGCCTTCAACCCACCATCCATCGAGGACACTGAGGTTCAACGCGCCGTTCAGGGCGGCTTTCATGCCGCTGGTGCCGCTGGCTTCCATTGGAAAGCGAGGAGTGTTCAACCAAATGTCGACGCCCTGGACGAGATACTTCGCCATATGCATCTCGTAATCTTCCAAGAATGCAATGCGGCCGCCCAGCCTGTGGTCATGGCAGAAGTTCAGCACCTCGTGAATGAAGTATCGACCAGGCTCATCGGCTGGATGGGCCTTGCCGGCGAAAATGAGTTGGACCGGCCGCCAGCGGTCTTGGAGGAGGGCCTTCAGCCGTTCCAGGTCTCGGAAGAGCAAGGTGGCCCGCTTGTACGTCGCGAACCGCCGGGCAAACCCGATCGTCAAGGCTTCGGGGTCGAGGAGTGTGCCGCGTGTGAGGACTTGAGAGGGCTGCAGGTGGCCGTGCATCCAGCCGGCTCTGGCTCGTTCACGGATAAATCCCATCAGTTTCCGCTTCATCGTCTGTCGAACCGCCCACAGCTCATGGTCGGGGACATCCATGACCCGCTGCCACATGGTCGGATCATCGCAGGTGTGGGTCCAGGTCGGGCTAAGCGACTTGCTGTACAGATGGTGCAGCTCCGGCGAGATCCAGGTCGGGGCATGAATGCCGTTCGTCACGCTACGGATGGGGACCTGGTCGGTCGGCAGTCCAGGCCAGAAGTGTTGCCACATCTGGCGGGTCACACGGCCATGTTCTCGGCTGACGCCGTTGACGTGGGCCGACAGGCGCATGACCAGCGCGGTCATGTTGAACCCGTGCCCGCTCGATTCGGGAGTTTCGCCGAGGTGCAGAAATTCATTGCGCGAGAGGCCCAATTGTTCCCAGTAACCGGAAAAATATCGATCCATCAGATGGTGCGGGAACACGTCGTGCCCGGCCGGCACGGGTGTGTGCGTCGTGAACACGGTGCTCTGGCGAACCGCCTCGCTGGCTTCGGCGTGGGAGGAACCTTTTTGAACCAGTTCCCGCACCCGCTCCAAGGTGAGAAACGCCGAGTGACCTTCGTTGGCATGCCAGACCGACGGCGAGATGCCGAGTGAGCGCAACATGCGCACGCCGCCGATTCCCAGCAAAATTTCCTGACAGAGCCGCATTTCTTGATCCCCGCCGTAGAGACGGGCGGAGAGGGCACGGTCCTCCGGGCTGTTTTCAGGCACGTCTGTATCGATAAGAAAGAGCGGGACCCGCCCCACCAGCACTTTCCAGATGGCCGCGATCACACGGCGGTTGCCCATCTCAACGGCAAACCTGCAGGGTTCTCCCGACGGAGCCAGGGCGAGATGAACAGGAGATTCGTCGCGGTTGAACGGAGCGTAAGCCGCCTCTTGCCAACCTTCCGGCGTGATCCGTTGGCGAAAATATCCTTGCGGGTACATGAATCCGATGCCGACAAGCGGCAAGCCCAGGTCGCTCGCCTCTTTACAATGGTCACCGGCTAAGATTCCGAGGCCGCCGCTATAAATAGGAACAGAAGAATGTAACCCAAATTCAGCGGAGAAATACGCGATGGTGGTCTTCGTCAAATCGGCATGGTGCGTTCCGGCCCAACTCTTCTTATTGGCAAGGTATTCATCGAACAGTCGGAACACTGCCGAGTATTGGCGGAGAAATGACGGGTCTTCGGCCAAACGCGCCAACCGGTCCGGTTTGACATCAGACAAGAGTTTGACCGGATTGTGGTTCGTAAGAAACCACAGGGGTGGATCGATCAATTCGAACAGCTGGCGCGCTTCCAATGTCCAACTCCACCAGAGATTCTGCGCCAGTTCCGGCAGTCGGTGGAGGTTCTGCGGGAGCGAACTATTCACCATAGTAGGAGAATCCACATATGCTCCTTTGGTCAAGATCATGCATTCGGTATCGGCAATGACGGGCGATCACCGGCTGAGATCAGGCGTGCCCTGCTTTATGCCACGAAGCCCAGTCTTTGGAGAATGCCACGGCAGCATACCGTTCGCCAAGGATTTTTGCGACCCGGTTGAGGAGTTTGGTGAGTTGCTGGAGTTCGGATGGGGTGAGGTCCTCGCGGAATCGTGGGTGGAGTCCCCAACGGGTCTCAACCTCTTCACCGGATACGCTCGACATGAGACTCACGAGCTTGATCTCTTGGGCGATCGATTTTTTCTGTTCGGTTGAGGTTCCGACGGCCGGAGGCGCAGTCTGCAATGCTTCCTGAGAGGGAGGAGCCTGCCCTTGCAGGATCGAGCTGAGGGCCGGCACGACGGCACTGGCGCACAGCGTTGCCGCAGAACTGAGCTGTGCGTTGCCGGAAGCACCAAGCGCATCGGCAACTTTGTCGCCGAAGTCGCGGAACATCTCATTCTTGATCTTGGAGTCTTCGGAAATCAGGAACTTGTATTTCTCGTAGGTTCGGCGACTTTGCGCCACGGTCGTGCCGATCGTCAGCACGATCTCCATCTGATCCGCATTGTTTCCGAATGCCGGTTCCAACACACCCTTCAATTGTTGGGTCACGGCGTCTTCCAACCCGTTCATGAATTCCATCTGGTCCTTCATCGGGATGTGCAGAGCCACCAGCCGGTCCGTGAGATTGAACATGACCTTGAGAAATTCCAGGTAGATGCCCCATTCATCCTGGCGCTTGAGCTTCAGCGCCTGCTCGGGGGCATTGCGTTTCATCATCGTGACCGATTCGCCCGACACGGCGAGCATCAGCTCGGCCAGCTGGCGGAGTCGATCCTTGTATTCAGTCGTGGTAGTAGCCATGGGTCCTCTCTTGTGACGCACGGATTATAACGGAGACTTGCGCGGGGAGCAAAGAGGCGGGTTGAAAATCTCGTGTTTGCCCTCCACGTTGAGATATGAACGGATCAAGGTTATCGGTCAGAGGGGTAGAAGATTTAGAACTTGTTCGGACCGGCGAGTGGCCAGCTGTAAAATATGAAAGGCCTAACACGAATCGCTGCTAGGACGTTTGAAGTAGAGTCATTGGAATAGGCGAGGATATTTAAGCCGTCATATTGAGCCGCTGAGCAAGCCTTAAGCAGTGATAATTATCCTGATCAATCGCTAGCCCTGCTGTCACGTAATCACGAGCGACTCCCTCTTGATCAAGATGGATTGCAAGCCATGCCATGCGCGAGTAATCATCCGCATCAGCTTCGCTTCGCCTTTTTTCGAGTACAGCCGCGATTCTTTGGGCCAGTTCGCGTTTGTCTTCCCTGTCAATTCTGAAATATTGTTCTTTCAGCAGCTGGTTGAGCCGATTTGCTGCATTTGAGACATCAGAAAGTGACGTAGCATCCAGTTGAGCACGCTCTATAAGGGCATGCACTTCGCCTAAGGCGTCCCCGGTCTTATTGCAAGCATGAGCAAGCATCAACCAAGCTTCGGCCGCTTTTGGACTTAAGGCATCAATCTCCAGGAAGCGTCGCAATGCATCCTTTGCTTTCTCAAGACTTTCAGGTTTTCCTGTTTCGATATGCCATCTGGCTAGCAATAACCAGCCTGGATGATAAGCACGGCATATCATTTCTAACATAGGCGAATAAACATCAAAGCTTTCTCCTCGCTCTATTCGACGCGAAATGTTCGCGATAAAATTCTCAACTCGTTTTGCTAACCCAAAATGGACAGTACCTCGCGTCGTCGGACCGAGCATTTGGAGTATTTCAACGTCTCCTTGAATGGAAATCTTGAATGGGCTCACGTTGAGTTTCTTCCTCCCAAATACGTTCGCTACGAGTGGAAGGCTGATAAACTCTTGTTGGTCTGCTTCGCAGTCTGGCTTTCCGCCATCGAGAACTGAAGAATCGACTCAACACCTTTTTGGATCTCAAGTCTTTCCGAAGTGGAGCGAAGGAGCACTGCTTCCAGAGCCACACGTGGAACCGAAGAATTCCATGCTGCAAGTGTCAAAAAAGCTCTTTGTGCGCAGGGCGACAGTGAGGCATATGTACGCTCAAACAGCGCAGTAAGTATCTCATCGCTTCCCGCTATCATCTTAGGAATATTTCCTGCCCGACCAGCCCTGGCGACTCCACCGAGAAGTATCTTGATGACATACGGATGACCCTCTGATTCTGAAATCAGTTCATCAATATATGCACTATTAATGAGATGAGAAATACCAAGATATGTTGCAGTTTGGTCGACAAGTAGCCGCGCCTCCTGCTCGGTCATGCCTGCGACTTCGAGAGGGTAATCCCCCTTAAAGTCTCTTAAGCGTGTGGTAATCGTCACTTTGTTGGGGGGTCTGATAAAAGTGTCTATCCAATTGAACATCTCAATTGGATTTTGCGTGGTTTCAAAATTGTCAAAAACAAACAGGCATGGGCCTAGGTCGTTCTTCTGCATTTGTTGTTCAAAGAAAGGTTTGGCAGCAAAGCCTTTTTCCTTAATGCGATCTGGTGACAATACCAGTGATGCGAAGTGCTTACTGATGTGATCTGGAGAAACAACAAGAGGCCGGACAGGTTTTGGCCCAGACAATTGCAAATCAACATCTCTGGCGCTAAACCACACCACGGTGGGAAAGCGATCCTTGCTGTACAGACGATCGATAACTTTGAGCACCAAAGATGTCTTGCCAATACCACCTCTTCCTACCAGCGTAATGATAGGGTGCTTGTCGTCGAGTAATAGACGAAGCAAGTCTTCCTCTAGCTGTTGTCTGAGTATGTAATCACGGATCAACTCGGGCGCATTAGAAAAACACTTTCCTTTCACGAGTAATTCGCCTTTCCCCTCTGTTTCGCTTGGGGGTAAGGACCCAGGTGGAGTGAGATAGGCACTCGCATCTTGAGAAATTTTATTGTCGGTGCAATAGGAGAGTAGCTCGAAGCGTTTTCCTGTCATTCCGCCATTAGCAAAGAAGAAGTCCTGCAATTCCGAATCGCTCTGAATAAGTGGCACATGGCGTGGGGAACTGATGAACAGATAGACACCGTTTTGAAGTATGTGGTCGGTTTCCTTTTTCAAATAATCAAACACATCTACATTGTTGGTAAGTGGCGAAACGCGATATCTGCCATTAAGATTCCGATATAAGTAGACCCACGGTCGTTTGAACAATGAATGATGCGAGTAAAATAGCTTTATGCTATGCAGCAGGTCAGGTACTGCTGGACTGGCCATAGCAGGACGTGTTGCCCCGTGAGCACGCGTCGCATTGCGAAGCGTCGCAAACAAACGAAACCATCTTTTCATGTCTGATTTCGTTGGAACCTCTTCAGCATTGATCTTCAACTGATCTAGAGACTTCTTCAAGGACGCGACTGCCTCGTATTGCCATTCGTCTGTTCCGCACAGCTTGGTTAACTCGCTCTGTTCCGTCCGAGCCTCAGCAAGCAAATATTGAGAGGCTGGTCCGCTCAGACTGTCCTCGAGGGCCTTACCCCAGTCGCCTAGCCCATCAGCTCGGGCCAGACCGTGTTCCAATCGGTACCGATTTCTATCTATATCGTCTTGAATGGCAGCAACAAATCCCAGGGTCGTAAGTTTGAGAAGAGCTTCGCCAGCCAAGAGAAGAGAGAAGAAGTAGGTAAAATCAGAATCCTCCCTTGCGTTCTCCGACCTAGCCAGGACTTGTTCGATGGCAACGTGAGGCATGGTCTACAGTGCCCTTTCTATTCCCCCCGACAGCAGCCGCGGAAGCGGCAGCTCGCTGGCGCGATAGAGATTTTGAATTCGGGAGACTTTACCTGAGGCTGACAAATTGCTCGCTTCCCTTTGACGTCGTCGGAGGAACTCATATAGGACACATTCTCTCTTTTCTGGAGACGCCTATCCGTTGTGCTGTCGTTACATCGTATTCCAACGATAACTGGGATAGCCGTATTTCCTGCTGATCTGTCTCTCTGATCGTATCGGTTGAGGATTGTTACAGCTTGAGCGCTGCGGCCACGATCGGTTTGGCCCAGGTCGGTGTGGATGACAGGTCCAACGGGCCGAGAATTCTGCCATGCTTCACGTGCAGCACTGATTTCAGCTTCGGTGTTCGGCCTGCTGAGGGGTCTGCGTCCGTGCTGTTGTCGTACATGCGCAGAGTGGTGAGGTGGGGGAGCAGCGTGATGAGGTTGAGGCGGCTATGTTCGTAGCGCCGATGAATGTCCTGCGCTGGAATATCGTGCCCGCCTCGTCTGACTCGGGCCCGCACACGTGTGATGTGCAATTCCGGGCTGGATAGTCCCACATACCAGACGTGCACCTCAATGCCTTGTTCGGCCGCTTGCGCAAGGAGGCTTGTGATGGTATTCCCGCCGAGGGTGGTCTCAAAGGTAAAGTCCAGACGTTTTTCGATCGCCCTCTTCAGCAGCCTCACGCCTCGGCGCCAGGCTGCGCCGTTGGCGTCTGCCTGTGTTAGCGTAGGATCTTTCTCCCTGAGGGTGCGGGCAGCTTCGTCCGCATTGAAATACTCACCTCCATGATGACGGACAGCCGCGCCGCCGATGCTGCTCTTTCCCGCCCCATTCACGCCGGCCAGCACATGAATACGTGGCCGATGGGAGCCGCTCATGTCCGCCCGGTGGTAGACCGGAGCCGCGCTCGTTTTCGCGCCGGTGTGCGATGTTTTTTGGCGGCCGTGACTGCTGCGCTCCCAAGTTCATCCGGAGAAGCGTTGAATGCGGCTTCGACGCCTTTTCTCGCTTGTGGCGTCTGCATGCGGGTCAGCAATTCGTCGAACTCCGCGTTCAGATCGTTGAGCGAGCGGCTGCGTTCTTTCACCAGCGATTCGAATTCGGCCAACGAAAGGAGCACGGCCTTGGGCCTGTCGTGACGGGTAATGGCGACCGCGCCGCTCTGCATCGTTTTCTCTAGGATCGCGCCGAACTCGTTCTTAACTTTCGTGGCTGCGACGGAGGAGATGTCCATAAGCTGTCCATGGCTGTTTCTGAATGTGAGCTTAGGCATGGTGTCCTCGGCAGGGAGATAACAACTAATCTGGCTTAATTGTATATATTAGCTATTTATGGGTCAAGTCTGTGCGGCAGTGTAACAGGGATGTGATTGGGTAAATCGTTGTTTGACGGAGAGTCTGTTGAGTTTCTCGATAGATAAATTGTAAGTGTAGCGATAATCTGATGGACGCATTCCACTTGTCTCCCAATGGCTTCTCATCGTCAGCCTACATCGCCGATCGAAGTCTTGCCGCGCGATGAGGCGCGCGAGCATCTGCTCGCGATCGCGGACATGCTGGCCAAGGTACTGGATACGACGGTCAGGATTCCCGGCACGTCATGGTACATCGGGTTGGATCCGTTGCTTGGTCTCATCCCTGGGATCGGCGATGTCATTGCGAATCTGATCGGCACGATCATTCTTGGGTTGGCGACGCGGTTACAACTTCCGCGTATTGTGCTGGCCCGTATGAGTCTGAATCTATTGATCAACGGCACGGTTGGCGCAGTTCCAATTTTAGGAGATCTCTTCTCAGTGTAGTTTCGGAGTCACACGAGAAATGCGGCTCTGCTTCGCGAGGCGGCCATGAAGCCGGATCGCGAGACGCATGCCGACTGGTTCTACGTGGTCGGAATCATCGGAGGGACCGTAGCGCTTCTCCTGCTTACGATTGTCTCCATAGTTTGGTTGGTCATCAAGCTCTGGAAGGTGGTCGCGGGTGGATAGGAAAGGGAAGTCGAGTGTGGTATAGAACGAACCATTCCGAGTAACGAGACTTTCGGATACCTCCTTCTCATATTCCCATGGAACGAGAAATCAAAACCTACGTGTTGAAGCGGCCTTCGGAGGAAGCCGTTCCGCGCAAGTTGTCCATCAACTATGCGGCTGCGTTGAATCCGCAGCAATTGGCGGCAGTGACGGCGGGAGAGGGGCCTTCGCTGGTCATTGCGGGAGCCGGAAGCGGCAAGACCCGCACGCTGGTCTATCGCGTAGCCTATCTGATCGACTCCGGCGTGGATCCTTCGAATATTCTTTTGCTCACATTCACGCGCAAGTCCGCGCAGGAAATGTTGGAGCGTGCCGGCGATCTGATCGGGACCAGTAGTCATCGGGTTTGTGGAGGGACGTTCCACTCGGTGGCGAATCTGTTACTGCGGCGGTATGGCCGGTCGATCGGTATCGAACCTGGATTCACCATTCTGGATCGTGGCGATGCGGAGGATCTCATCGCGCTTGTCCGGTCGCAGCTGGGCCTGAACGAAAAAGATAAACGATTCCCCCGCAAGGGGACCATCATGGAAATGATCAGCAAGAGCGAAAATACGCTGCGCAGCCTCGACGAGATCCTCCTGGAAGAGTTCAGCCATTTTGCGGATCACTCGGAGGATCTCGGACGGCTTCAAAAAGCCTATCAAGCAGCGAAACGCCAAAAGCAGCTCTTGGACTACGACGATCTGCTGGTCATGTTGCGTCAGTTGCTGTTGGTTGACGAATCGGCCCGCGCGAACATTTCCCGCCAGTATCGGTATATCCTTGTGGATGAGTATCAAGACACGAATCGGTTGCAGGCCGAAGTTATCCGCCAGCTGGCAACGACCCATCAGAATGTAATGGTGGTCGGGGACGATTCGCAGTCCATCTATGCGTTCCGCGGCGCGACCTTTAAGAACATCATGGACTTCCCCATGCTGTTCCCCGGCACGACGGTGTATAAGCTCGAAGAAAACTACCGCAGCACCCAGCCGATTTTGAATCTCGCCAACTGCATTATCGAAGAAGCAACCGAGAAGTATACGAAGCGTCTCTTCACCAGAAAGATCGATGGGCCTCTGCCGGCGTTAGTGGAAGCGGCCGGTGAAAATGCACAATCCCGATTTATCGCGCAGAAGATTCTTGAGCTTCGTGAAGAAGGTGTGCCGTTGGATGAGGTGGCCGTGCTGTTCCGTTCCAGTTTCCACTCATTTGACTTGGAAATCGAGCTCTCGCGTAAGGGGCTTCCATTCATTAAGCGCGGCGGGGTGAAGTTTATCGAGACGGCCCACGTCAAGGACCTGCTGGCACATGTGCGGGTCGTCTCCAACCCTCTTGATACGGTCAGTTGGCATCGCGTGTTGCTGTTGGTAGAAGGAGTGGGCCCGAAGAAGGCCCAGGACTTGCTCGCGGCGATTGTGAAAGCTGAACGACCATTCGATGTGTTACGGGGGGTGAGCGGCCGTTCCGGGCAGGGACTCAAAAACTTGGCGAATACGCTGGAGAGTCTGGCTGGATCGGATGATCGGCAGCCAGCGGAACAGGTCACTCATATCTATGAGTACTACCTTCCGATCCTCAAGGATCAGTACGACGACTATCCGAAGCGCACGCGAGATCTCGATCATCTCCACACGATTGCCGAGGGGTATCACGGCGTCGATGAATTTCTCGCCGACTTGGCGCTGGAGCCGCCTGATGGGAGTGCCGTGGATGTGGAGGCGCCCGACCGTGACGATGAACGGCTTGTGCTGTCGACGATCCATTCCGCGAAGGGGTTGGAATGGCAGTGTGTGTTTGTCATCTGGGTGGTCGACGGCAGGTTTCCATCCGCCTATTCCGTTCTCACCGACGACGAATTGGAAGAGGAGCGGCGTCTTTTCTATGTGGCCGTCACCCGAGCCAAGCGGCATTTGTTTTTGACGTACCCCATCAATGTGTACGACAAAACCAGCGGGATGTTGCTTTCGAAGCCTTCACGGTTTCTGGACCATGTGTCCTCTGATCTTCTCGATACGCTTGCGCTCGTCGAGGAAGGAAGAGAAGGGGATTGGGGAATGGCAAGAGACCACCACTATTATTAATCTCGGTTCTCGTCGCGAGGTGCCGCTCTCTGTCTGTATGAGTCACATCACGATTCGATGGTTTCTAGCGTGGTGCTGCTGCTGGTTGGTGCCGACCTTTCTTGCAGAGGCCGCTGTCACAGCCCGGGATGAAGAGGGTGGTAAAAGCCGGACATGGGCGCGCCTTCTCGATGACGCAGGGCGCGTACAACTGCCGACGAAGTTTCTGAAGGCGCTCCCACCGGACTTTATTCATTTTGAGTTCGATGATCTTCGGACCTACGCCGCTGAGTACCATCCCGACGAGCATCGGATGGTCCTTAACCGTTCGCTGTCTTTTAATGCTGCGGGAGTGACCCTCAAGCCGCTCGGCAAGATGACGCACAAGGAATTGGAAGTGCTCTATCATGAGCTGTTCCATGCTTACGTGGATTATCTCCAAGTCGTTGAAGAACACTCCGGCGAGACTGGTCACCGTTCAAACGAACTCCTGCATTTCGCCAGAGAGCAGCAAGCTTGTCGATATGTGGAAGTAGAAATTGCGCCGATTGTTCAGCGAAAGGATGAGACGGAATCACGCTATTTGACGCAGGCAGAGTCGTGGGAAGCGCTGAATGAAACATGGGCGGTCTTTATCGGCTGGGCGGTCTGGAATCAGCTCGAAATGCTGGACAAGACCGGGAAATCCATGTTTCAGGAGCCTCACCAGGCTCATCAATGGATACGGCGACTCAAGGTGGCATTCGAGAGGGGTGATCTCCGTGGGTACTACGTACCGGAAGATCCGGACGAACGGCGCCTCGCTCAGAAGAAATATTTGGCCAAGCCATCGCAGTTGACGTTGAAGGAAGCCTGGTTTTTGATGAAGCAAGTCCTCGGTTTTCAACATGATTTTATTGAGCGGCTCGAATCTTCATTTGGATCTTCTGGAGTATCTGCTTGTCAGACTACCGAGGAAGGATAAATTAAAAAAAGTGCCTGAACCGAATTCCCCTCTTGACATGACCGAAGTTCATCAATAGAATCCAGCATTTCGTGATCTAGCCTGTCCGAGCACTTCAACGAATCAATCTGTTGAGATTGAAGGAGAGAGCTGTGCACGGGTAGGCCTGTTTGTCTTTATTGAGCGGTGGAACCGGCGAGAGCGTCCGCTACTTGTGCTGCAAGTTGGTTTGTATGGAACAATGACACATCGCGGGCAGGTACCCAAGCGGCCAAAGGGGGCAGACTGTAAATCTGCTGGCTTATGTCTTCCAAGGTTCGAATCCTTGCCTGCCCACCAAACCGTGCTTGCGTGGGCTGGCGAACTTGTCAGTGGACAAGCCGGATGCAATCAAAGAGTTTGTGGCGTGATGAAAGTTTGAGCGAGGAAAGTAAAGAAAGGCGGGCGTAGCTCAGTGGTAGAGTTCCAGCCTTCCAAGCTGGCTGTCGTGGGTTCAAATCCCATCGCCCGCTCCAAGAAGATGGCGGTAGGGCGGTAAGAGTCGATCGGGCGTCTTATATCTATCTCATATAGTGAAATCGATTTTGGAAAGAGTGGGCCTAGTTTCAGGAATGACGTAATGACGTGCCGAATGCCCACGTAGCTCAGTTGGTAGAGCACGTCCTTGGTAAGGACGAGGTCACGCGTTCGATCCGCGTCGTGGGCTCCACGCGAGACGGTAACGACAGGTTGAGGTTAGAGATTGAGGAGCGAATCTCCTCAGCCTTAGCCTGAACCTCAATCTTGCAGTACGGAGGAATTATGGCGAAGGCGAAATACGAGC